>NZ_JBFAIP010000002.1:0-502309 GCF_040654775.1 Streptomyces sp. NPDC050636 | reverse complement strand
GGCGCGCGCCCTGTGGCTGAGCACGGCCGGGATGTCCCGGCCGGTGAGGGCACGGTCATCCACAGCGCCCCAGCGGCGCGCCGGTTCCCGGTCCGCCTCGGACCAACCGCCGGCACCGGCGGACCGCGCAGCGCCGGCCACCGCCGCAACGAGCCCGGCGGCCGCCGACGTCTCGCCCGCCTCCGGCAGCACCCGCGCGAGGTTCAGCAGTGACTCGATGTCCTCGCAATCCGATTCCCATGGCGCGGTGCCGGCAAGTCCGGGAATCCGCACGCCATCCGGGGTCCCCGGGGCGAGCGCGGTGACAACTCGTATTCCGTCCCGGCAGGCCGACCGGAGCTTTCTGTAATCCTCTGGAGAGGACCACAGGAAACGCTTCCCACCCTCCAGTTGAACATGAACCGAGTGCGCTGTGTCGAAATGCGGCGCCGGCGTGGAGCCATGGGATCCAAGCGACAGTTTCCTGTGGGCGATTCGGCACCACGGAATATCCGAAGGCATATTCACATCGGGTGCGAGTTCATCGATCGACCCGATCAGCGAAACCCGGGGAAAGCAGGCCGCATTGTCGGACGCGCCTCGGGCGACACGTAAGACCATCTCGCGCCCGAGAATGCGAACAGACCGCGTTCCCGGGTCGGCGCCGAACCGTCCGCCGCCGGACAGCGCGTCGGCCGTCGAGCCGTTTTCCTCATATTTCATCGCGACATGGTATGGCGTCCAGCCGTACGCGTTTCTCGCCTCGCGAGAAACGCGTACGACAACCGGGACCTTCGGCGGACTACTGTGGAGCTCTTCCGGCAACTGGGCCACGGCATCAACCTGCGACAGGCTGCCGAACTTCGGCATGCTCGCTCCACTGCTTGATCGGTTCGGCACGAGGGTGTAAAGAGCGTGCCAGGAATTCGGCCCGCCGATCTGTACGAGTTCTACATGCGGAACTTCCCATACCGGCTGGTCATACCGGCCGAGTCGGGACTCACAGCGGCGCGGCCGGAATCGGCAAGCGCCAGCCCTTGACGTGCAGTTGACCGCCGCCAAGAATGAGCCGCCTTGACAACGTTGTCGAACACCCGGAGGTCCCGACCCATGCCATGGCTCAGACACAGCCGGTTGCGCACCGCGGGCGCGGTGCTGGCGGCCGCGCTCATCGGGGGCGCGCTCGCGGCCCCCGCCGCGCAGGCGGAGCCGCCCGGCGGCCCGCTCACCGACCTGGTCAACCCGTTCATCGGCAGCCAGAACGACGGCAACACCTACCCAGGGGCCGCCGTCCCGTTCGGCATGGTGCAGCTCTCCCCCGACACCGGCCACACCACCGGCTACAGCTACGACCACGACCACATCCGCGGCTTCAGCTCGGTGCATATCTCCGGTGTCGGCTGCGGCCTCGGCGGCGATCTGCCGGTCCTGCCCACCACCGGCGACATCACCGAGACCGACTACGCGAAGTACGCGGCGTCCTACGACCACGATGACGAGTCGGCCCGGCCCGGCTACTACCGTGTCGGCCTGAAGTCGTACGGCGGGATAACGGCCGAGCTGACCGCGACCGCCCGGACCGGCAAGCAGCGCTACACCTTCCCGGCCACCGGCAAGGCCAATGTGCTGCTGAACTCGGGGCAGTCGCTGCACAAGACGGTGTCGACCCGGGTCGAGGTACTGGATTCCCGCACCATCCGTACCGCCATCACGGGCCGCGGCTTCTGCCAGGACACCGAGCCGTACACCGTCCACACGATCACCCGCTTCGACCGGCCGTTCGCGTCGTACGGGACCTGGGACGGCGACAAGGTGACGGCCGGGTCGAGGGACTCCACGGCCACCGGACGGCACGGCGCCTATGCCCGCTTCGACACCCGCGAGGACCGCACCGTCGAGGCGACCACCGCCATCAGTTATGTGGACGCGGCCGGGGCGGCCCGCAATCTGCGTGCCGAGGGCGGCCGTTCCTTCGACCGTACGAAGGCCGCCGCGAACGCCGCCTGGGAGCAGCGGCTGGGCCTGGTGAAGGCACAGGGCGGCGACAAGACGCTGCGCCGGACCTTCTACTCCTCGCTGTACCGGTCCTTTCTCGCGCCGAATATCGGCAGTGATGTGGACGGGCGCTACCGGGGCTGGGATCGGAAGAGCCACCGGACCAGTGGCTTTACGTACTACCAGAACTGGTCGCTGTGGGACACCTACCGCACGCAGGCCCAGCTGCTGGCCCTGCTCGCGCCACGTGAGTCCCGCGATATGGCGCTGTCGGTGCTGCGGATCGACGAGGAGGGCGGCTGGCTGCCCAAGTGGGGCTACGGCACGGTCGAAACGAACATCATGACGGGCGATCCGGTCACGCCGTTCCTCACCAACGCGTACCAGCAGGGCCTGTTGCGGGGTCATGAGGAGGAGGCGTACGCGGCGCTGAAGAAGAACGCCGACGGAGTGCCGCCGGCCGATTCACCGGCTGTCGGGCGGGAGGCCAACGTCCAGTATCTGAAGGACGGTTTCGTCCCGTACATCAAGGGCCGTGAGCACGCGAAGCCCGGGGACTCCGACTTCGACCACGGGGCTTCGGCGACCCTCGAATACGCCCTGTCGGATGCGATGCTGGCTCAGATGGCCCGCGACCTGGGGCATGCGGCGGACGCCGATCGCTATGCGGCGCGCGCTCAGAACTACCGGAAGATCTTTGACGGTTCGACGGGCTTCTTCCGGGCCCGGGACGAGAAGGGCGCCTTCACCGGGCCCGCCGACCCGGCCAAGAGCGAGGGTTTCCACGAGGGTACGTCCTGGCAGTACCAGTGGCTGGTGCCGCAGGACCTGCCGGGGATGCTGAAGCTGATCGGCGGCAAGGACAAGGCCGATGAGCGTCTTGATTCCTTCTTCGCCTACCAGGAGCTGCTGAAGGACCCGGAGAAGACGGCCCGCGAGGTGTGGGTCAACGGTCCGTACGACTACTACAACGCGGACAAGTACAACCCGCAGAACGAGCCCGACCTGATCGCGCCGTACACGTACCTCTCCACCGGCCGGCCCTGGAAGACGACGGACGTGGTGCACGCGGCGCTGACCCTGTTCACCGACACCCCCTCCGGCATGACCGGGAACGACGACCTGGGGACCATGTCGGCCTGGATGGTGCTCTCCTCGATCGGGGTGTTCCCCGTGCAGCCGGGCACCGACAGCTGGGGGTTGAGCACACCGGTCTTCGATCGGGTGGACCTGACGCTTGACCAGCGCTACTACCCAACTGGTCACTTCACCATCAAGGCACCCGGTACATCGGACAGCAACCGCTATGTCCAGTCGGTCAGCCTGGACGGTACCGGTCGGGACCGGACGTATCTGACCACCGACGATCTGCGCTCGGGGCGTGAACTGGCCTTCTCCGTGGGCGCGAAGCCGTCCGACTGGGGCACCGGCGACCATGCCGCGCCGCCGCCGGTGGGTACGTCAGCCGGGCAGCATCAGTCCGACCGCCAACGCTGACTGCGTCGTCCGACGGGGCTGCGAGCACCGGCCCCCGATGGCCCGCGGGCCGGCGGCACTGCGCACGGCCGCGGGCGATCCGGAGGCAGCCACAAGGGAAGGAGCCGGAGCGGAGCGGGAAGGAACCCGAGAGAAGGGGGTGTGAGGCTCTGAGGAAGGCAGCGGGACGGTCAGCCCTGCAGCGCCTTCCAGAACTCGTCGAACGACATCCGGCCGTCGCTGTCGGTGTCCTTGGACTTGATGACCGCCTCGGCGACCGGGCCGGTGACGTACGGGTCGCCCATCTCGGCCATCGCCCGCTTGAATTCGTCCGGCGTGACCTGGCCGTCCTTGTCCGCGTCGAACCGGTCGAATGCCGCCCTGGCCGTCTCTATGTCTGCCACGAGAGGTGCCCCTTCGTCTTGCTGCACGTTGCTTGGTGAGGTGACCTGCGTACATTAACCGAACGTCAGGACACACCCGGCCGCGCCCTCCGTCGGGCCAGGTAGGGCGCGGTACGGCTGCCCGGCGCTGCCGCCACGTCGGCCGGCGTTCCCGCGGCCACGATCCGGCCGCCCTCCGCGCCGCCGCCCGGCCCCAGGTCGATGACATGGTCTGCGCCCGCGACCACCCCCATGTCGTGCTCGACGACCACGACGGTGTTGCCGGCGTCGACGAGCCCGTGCAGCTGGCGCAGCAGGACCTCGGTGTCGGCGGGGTGCAGTCCGGTGGTGGGCTCGTCGAGGAGGTACAGGGTGTGGCCGCGGCGGGCGCGCTGGAGTTCGGAGGCGAGCTTGATGCGTTGTGCCTCGCCGCCGGACAGCTCGGTCGCGGGCTGGCCGAGCCGCAGATAGCCCAGGCCGACGTCCTGGAGGGTGCGCAGGCTGCGGGCGGCGGACGGGATGTCGGCAAGGAAGTCCGTTGCGGCGTCCACGGTCATCGCCAGGACCTCGGCGATGGTGCGGTCCCGGTATGTGATCTGCAGCGTCTCGGGGTTGTAGCGGGCGCCGTCGCAGGCGGTGCAGGGCGCGTAGGTGCCGGGCAGGAAGAGCAGTTCGACGGCGACGAAGCCCTCGCCCTGGCAGGTTTCGCAGCGGCCGCCGGCGACGTTGAAGGAGAACCGACCGGCGGTGTAGCCGCGGGAGCGGGCCTCGTCGGTGGCGGCGAAGACCTTGCGGACCGCGTCGAACAGCCCGGTGTAGGTGGCCAGGTTGGAGCGCGGGGTCCGGCCGATCGGCCTCTGGTCGACGCGCACCAGCCGGTCGATCGCCTCCAGGCCCTTGGCTTCGGCGAGTTGGGCGCGGGCCATCGGGCCGGTGTCCGCGTCGTGGGTGTCACTCGCATCGGGCTGGTCCGCGCCGAGGTGCTCCCGTACGGCCTCCGCGAGGACACGGGTGACCAGCGTCGATTTGCCGGATCCGGAGACGCCGGTGACGGCGGTGAAGACGCCCAGCGGGAAGGCGGCGTCCAGGCCGCGCAGATTGTGCAGGGTGACGCCGTGCAGGGTCAGCGCTCCCGTGGGGCTGCGGGGTGTGCGGTCCCGGGGCGGCTCGGTGGCGAAGAGGAACCGGCGGGTGGCGGAGGCGTCGGCGTCCGCGAGTCCGGCGACCGGCCCGCTGTGCAGCACCTGTCCGCCGTGTTCCCCGGCGCGCGGGCCGACGTCCACGATCCAGTCGGCGCTCCGCACCACGTCCATGTCGTGCTCGACGACGAACAGTGAGTTGCCGGCCTCCTTGAGCCGGCCCAGGACGGTGAGCAGGGACTCCGTATCGGCGGGGTGGAGTCCGGCGGACGGCTCGTCCAGGACGTAGACGACGCCGAAGAGGCCGGACCGCAGCTGGGTGGCCAGCCGCAGCCGCTGGAGTTCGCCCGCGGAGAGGGTGGGCGCGGGCCGGTCCATGCTGAGGTAGCCCAGGCCGAGTTCGGTGAGCACCTCGATACGGGCGACCAGGTCGCGGGCGAGCGTCGACGCCACGCCGTCGTCCGGCCGCGCTGCCGTGGGGCGCAGCAGGCCGGCGAGGGCGCTCAGCGGCAGTCCCGCGAGGACGGCGATGTCGTGGCCCTCGAAGGTGACGGCCAGTGCCTCGGGGCGCAGCCGCCGTCCGGCGCACACCGGGCAGGGCTCGGCGACCATGAACCCCTGGACGCGCTTGCGCAGCGTGTCGCTCTTGGAGTCGGCGAAGGTGTGCAGGACATAGCGCTTGGCACTCATGTACTGGCCCTTGTAGGGGCGTTGGATGCGGCCGGCGTCGCGGACGGGGTGGACGGTGACGACGGGCTGTTCGTCGGTGAACAGGATCCAGTCGCGGTCGGCCTTCGGCAGTTCGCGCCATGGCCGGTCGACGTCGTGGCCGAGGGCGGCGAGGATGTCGCGGAGGTTCTTGCCCTGCCAGGCGCCGGGCCAGGCGGCGATGGCGCCGTCGCGGATGGACAGCGCCGGGTCGGGGACGAGGGAGCCCTCGGTCACCCGGTGGATACGGCCCAGGCCATGGCATTCCGGGCAGGCGCCGGCCGCGGTGTTGGGCGAGAAGGCGTCGGAGTCCAGCCGTTCGGACATCTCCACCGGATAGTCGCCGGCCCTCGAGAACAGCATGCGCAGGGTGTTGGAGAGGGTGGTGACGGTGCCGACCGACGAACGGGAGGTGGGCGCGGAGCGCCGCTGCTCCAGGGCGACCGCGGGCGGCAGACCGGTGATGTCCTCGACCTTCGGGGCACCGACCTGGTGGATCAGGCGCCGGGCGTAGGGCGCCACCGACTCGAAGTAGCGGCGCTGCGCCTCGGCGTAGATGGTGCCGAAGGCGAGCGAGGACTTGCCCGATCCGGACACCCCGGTGAACGCGACCAGCGCGTCCCTCGGGATGTCCACATCGATGGTGCGGAGGTTGTGCTCACGGGCGCCGCGCACCCGGACGTACGAGTCGGTCATGCCTCAATGATCGGGCACGGTCCTCCGCGATCGGGCACGGCCGGCTCGTCCGGGTCAGCCGGCGGCCGTGGCGGCCCGGATGCGGTCGCGTGCCTCCTCCCAGGGGACGGGCGTGGCGATGACCGCGCGCAGTGCCCGGACCTGGCGGGGCGGGAGGCCGGTCGTCAGGACACCGGTGGCGGTGCCGTCCCGCCCGTAGAGGGCGACAGTGCGGCGCTCGTCGCGGTCCAGGACGGTGGTCTCGACCCGGTCGGCGCCCGTGGTCAGCCCGTGCGCCTGGATCTTGATGTCGTACTGGTCGGACCAGAAGTACGGCACGGGGGCGAAGGGGCGGCGCTCCTGGGCGGGGGTGTCCGTGCCCTCGCCGGCAAGTTCGGCCAGCAGGTTGCGGGCGGCGGCCATGCCCTGCTCGGTGGCATTCATCCGGTGCTCGAAGCGCAGGAGCCGGCCGTGGACCGGGTGGTGCCAGCGGGCCACGTCGCCCGCGGCGTAGATGCCGGGGGCGGCGGCGCAGTACGCGTCGCAGCGCAGCCCGTCGGTGGTGTCCAGGGCCGGGTCGGCCAGCCACTGCACGGCCGGCTCGGAACCGATGGCGAGCAGCACGAGGTCGGCGGGCAGCCGGGTGCCTCCCCCTCCCCCGGCGGCTACGCCCCCACTGGCGGGGGTGCCCCCATTGGCCAGCCGTACGCCCGTGACGCCGTCCGCCGCCGTCTCGAAGCCGTCCACCGCTCCCGTACGCAGCGCTACGCCCCGGGCCCGGTGTTCCTCGGCGAGCAGCCCGCCGACCTCGGCGCCGACGGTACGGGCCATCGGTGTCGCGTCGCGGCCGACGAGGGTGACCTCATGCCCCAACTCCCTTGCCACCGCGGCCGCTTCGCATCCCAGTACGCCGTTGCCGACGATCACCAGGCGCTGCCCGCCGCCGGCCAGCCGGGCGCGCAGCGCCAGCGCGTCGTCCAGGGTGCGCAGGGTGTGCACACCGGCGATGCGTTCGGCGCCGGGGAGCGTACGGGCGGCAACGCCGGTCGCGATGATCACGCCGGCGCATTCGAGCTCCTCACCCCCGTCGAGGGTGAGGGTGCGGGTGGCCGCGTCGAGGCCGGTCGCCCGGGTGCCGAGCCGCAGGTCGAGGCCGAGCGGATCGAGTTGGCCCTTGGTGCGCAGCAGTAGACGGTCCGGCTCCCAGTCGCCGTGCAGCAGTTGCTTGGACAACGGCGGCCGGTCGTACGGCAGATGGGGTTCGTCGCCGATGAGGACCAGCGGGCCGTCCCAGCCGAAGCGGCGCAGCGCTTCGGCGGCGGCGAGCCCGGCGGCGGACGCTCCGACGACGGCGAGGGGCCGGGCGGTCATGCGTGGATCTCGATGACGGCGGCCGGGCAGATGGCGGCGGCCTCGCGGACCGCGTCGTGCTGCCCGGCGGGCGGGGCGTCGTCGAGGAGCACGACGATGCCGTCCTCATCGCGCTGGTCGAAGACCTCGGGGGCGATCAGCACGCACTGGCCGGCGGCGCAGCACTTGTCGGCGTCGAGGGTGATCTTCATAACGGGAACTCCGTGGGGTTGGTGGAGGGTGGACTTGGCGGAGTCGGTGGGCCTGAGAGTGGTTCAGGTCCGTTACCAGGTGACGGGCAGGGCGTGGCAGCCGTAGATCGCCATGTCCGTACGGAACGGGATCTCGTCGTCCGGTACGGCGGGCCGCATCGTGGGGAACCGGCGCAGCAGGGTACCGATGACGACCTGGAGTTCGACTCGGGCCAGCGCCTGGCCGAGGCACTGGTGGATGCCGTAGCCGAACGCGACATGGTGCTGGGCGTTGGGGCGGCAGACGTCGAGGCGGTCGGCGTCGGCGAAGACGCTCTCGTCGCGGTTGGCGGACGCCACGGCCACCACGACGCCCTCGCCGGCCCGGATGAGGTGCCCGTCGATCTCGATGTCGGCGGTGGCGACCCGGCGCGGTCCGTTGCGGATGATGCTGTGGAAACGCAGCAGTTCCTCCACTGCGCCGCGGATCAGGCCGGGCTCCTGGCGCAGCCGGCCGGCCGACTCCGGGTCGCGCATCAGGGTGAGGGCACTGAGGCCGATCATGTTGGCGGTGGTCTCGTGACCGGCGATCAGCAGCAGGGCGGCGAAGGCGGCCACTTCGTCGTGTGTGATCTCGCCGGTCCGCTGCTGTTCGACGATCAGTCGGCCGAGGATGTCATCGCCGGGCGCGGCTTCCTTCGTGGTGACCAACTGGTCGAGGTAGTCCCGCAGTTCGATGCGGGCGGCCTCGCGCTCGCCGTCGGCGATGGTGCGCGAGAGCAGCTTGCCGGTGAGCCGCTGGAAGATGTCGTGGTCGTCGTACGGGACGCCGAGCAGCAGGCTGATGACCAGCGAGGGCACCGGCAGCGCGAGCGCCTCGACGAGGTCCACTCCCCCGCGCTCGCGCCCGTCGGCCCGCTCCATCGCGTCGCACAGCTCGTCGGTGATGCGCTGGATCTCCGGGCGCAGCGCCTCTACCCGCTTGACCATGAACTCCCGGGTGACCATCCGGCGCAGCCGGGTGTGCTCGGGCGGGTCCCTGCGGATGAAGCCGCGGTTCTCGGTGGCGGCGCCGCCGGTCATTCCGCTCAGCGGGTAGCCGGGAACGGTGGTGTCGGAACTGAAGCGGGTGTCGCCGAGGATGGCCCGGATGTCGGTGTAGCGGGTGGCCAGCCAGGCCCAACTGCCGTCCGGGAGCGAGATCTTGGAGATCGGCTCCGCGGTGCGCAGGGCGGCGAATTCGGCCGGGGGCTCGAAGGGACAGCCGCTCGGCGGCTCCACGGGCAGGGGCGCCGGGGCGGTGGAAATCATCATCTCGCTCATCTCACTCGTCTGGCTTTGTGCGCACACCGGCAGGGGGCGTGCGCCATGAGTCGAACGTTCGCCTAACACCCGTAAACTTACATGCGTAATACACGGGTACGCGCATCGGGGGTGGGACGGATGACATCGGGGTGGGACTGGTGACAGTCCCTCAGAGGGAGCGGTGCGGGGCGTCCGCCCGCTCAGCGCTCCAGCAGCAGCCGCAGGATCTCGTCCACGAACCGGTCCAGCCGGCGGGCGTCCTTGGGGCTCGGCATGACCTGCCAGAGCATGACCCGGCCGTGCACCGACGACCACAGCACATACGGGGCCTCGGAGCGCGCGCCGCGCACCTGCCAGCCGGCCTCTTCACAGGCCGTCAGCGCATCGTCCCAGCTGCGCACCAGCAGCCCGGCCGGGTGTCCCGCCAGCCGCTCCAGGCCGACCGGCGTCTGCCGGGTCTCGTAGAGCAGCCGGTATGTGGCGGGATGCGCGACGGCGTAGCGGCAGTAGGCACGCAGCTGAGCGCGCAGTCGCGCCACCGGGTCGCCGTCGTCCGCCTTCGCGGCGGCGGCGGTCATCGCCTGCCCCAGCCGCTCGTAGCTGACCTCCAGGGTCGCCCAGACCAGTTCGGTCTTGTCGGCGAAGTGGCGGTAGATGCTTGGGGCGGCGACGCCGGCGGCCCGCGCCACCGCGCGCAGCGACAGCGCGTCCTCGCTGCCGACCTCCTCCAGGAGGCGCTCGGTGGCCCGCAGGAGCTCCTCCCGCAGACGCTCGCCCTGCCCGCGGGGGTTCCGAGGCCGGACGGCCGCACTCTCGCTCACTGCCTCCGGTCCTTCCCTGGCCTGGCCGATGTGGTGGTCACCAGCGTTTCACACCGGGCGGGCGGGGCTTGCCGGAGTGCCGGGGCCGTCATCGCACTCCGTGAGCGGGGTCAGGAGCGGCTCCCGGTACGGGGCGGCCCGAAGGCGTGAATCCGTACACCCATTGTGACGCCTCGATGTCGCAGCGTGTGTTGCGATGATCCTACGTTGAGTCTTCGGAGGCATATGCATACACGCATATGCCTCCGCTACTGGAAGGCTCCTCTATGGACGTGCAGATTGCACAGGTGAAGATCCATCCCGCCATCGGGATCGCCCGGGTCGGCAACAGCGACAGCCGGCCCTTCGTCGGTCCTGAGTCACCGGACCAGCCGCCGCTGCCGCCCGGCTCCTACAAGGACAGCGCGGGGAGGGTCATCCAACAGGCCGCCCGTTTCCGGATCTACGGCTACAACAAGGCCGGGGAGGTCGTCAGGGAACTCAAGCTGGGCGAAGAGGGCGTGACCGAGATCAAGTGGTCGGTGCACCTGGCCAACAAGAAGGCCGCCTGGTACCAGTTCCACATCCCGCTCGACATTCCCGAGGCCGTCAACCTGCCGGACGACCAGCGACGCCGACGGAACGCCGACGTCGAGGGAGAGGAGCGCGAGAAGCTCGTCAACGACCCCGGCCGGAAGACCGTCCTCGCCTCGCGGCACGAGACCGCCACCTTCGACGGGGAGATCATGGACCTGCCGGTCTCCCTCGGCGAGGCATCCACCCAGAGCGACGGCCGCCTGCTGGTCGTCGGAGGCGTCGGCGATTCGGCGTCCTGGGAGGACCCCGAGGTTCCGATCACCGGCGTCGCCAACAATGACACCTGGTACGACGACGTCTCCGACGGCCCGGTCACGGCGGAGGTCACCATCGGCGGCGTCACCAGGACGGCCACGCCCGCCTGGGTCGTGGTCGGCCCGCCGCACTACGCACCCGGCGTGAAGACCGTCCGCACCCTTTACGAGCTGCTCCATGACACATTCGTCACCGAACAGACCCTGCCGGTCGAGCCGAAGCCTTCCTACCCGGACGACATCGAACCGCTGCTGAGCCGGTTCTGCGGCCTGCAGTGGGTCAACCACGGCTTCGCCACCCAGTTCGGCTGGAAGGGCCCGCACGACTTCCTCGACCCGGCCATGCGCAAGCGGCTCGCCGACCCCGGCGTCACCAGCCGCGAACTGCGCCGCCAGGTCTACGTCCAGATGCGCGACTACGCCCGGGACGGGATGTCCCCGGTGCCCTGGCCGTGGCTCTACGGCGACGCCATGTCCAGCAGGCCCAACTCCATCCGGCAGCACATCACGCTCTCCTCCGAGCAGGACCGGATGCTGGCCCTCTGGGCCGACGGCCACTTCACCACCGGCCCGCCCCGCAAGGGCTACCCGGATGTGGACAAGGCGCCCATCGCGGAACGACCGGGCCTGCTGGACCGGGCCGCGCTGGAGAACTGCGCCGCCGATGCGTTCCACCCGGGCTGCGAGGTCACCTGGCCGATGCGGCACAAGACCATGTACTCCGAGCCCTTCCGCATCCTGCACCGCACGCCGGAGAACCCGGAACGCGACTACGGCGATGTGCTCACCCTCCAGGACGCCCTCGGCAAGAACGGCCCGCTGTACGCGCAGGGGCCGGGCGACCTCACCCGCTGGATGGCCGCCCCCTGGCAGTGCGACACGGCGAGCTGCCGCTCCGGCTACGAGGTACGCGCCAACCTCGGCCCCCGCTACAGCCCGTACCTGCCGACCTTCTGGCCCGCCCAGATGCCCAACCACGTGCTCAAGGAGTCGGACTTCACGACCGTCAACACCGAGCCGACCGGCGGCGACGACAGCGTCAGGGAGAAGGCGTTCGAGAACCGGGCGGTGTGGCTGCGCGGCCTGACCGGCACCACCTTCAACGAGCAGCGCCGGCAGATGATCGACGACTGGTACAAGTTCGGCATCGTCGAGACACACGAATACACCGTGGGCGACGGGAAGTTCCCCAAGCTCATCCAGGTGGAGTCCGATCCCGGATACCCGGAGGCCCCCGACTACGCCAACCTCATCAACATCCACGTACCCGAGGCGGGAGTCCCCCAACTGGCCGCCGCGGCCGACACCTGGAGAGGGAGCATCCCGGCCGAGTCCGTCGAGGCGGATCTCGTGCAGCAGGCCGTCCAGGAGGTCATGGAGGCGACCGGTCAGGACGAGACGGCGATCGCCGCCGGATACCTGGAGAAGCTCGACCCCTTCCACGGCACCCAGTGATCCCCGCACCGGCCTATGACGTCGTGGTCGCGGGCGGCGGCCCGGCCGGCTGCGCCGCCGCGCTCACCCTCGTACGGGCCGGGCGCACGGTCCTACTGGCCGACGCCGGTACCGGCCCACCCAAGGCCGGCGAGGCGCTGGTGTCCGTGGGGCGGCTGCTCCTGGCCGACCTCGGCGTCGACCGGCCGGTCCTGGGCACCGGCCATCTGCCCTGCCACGGCAACCTGTCCGCCTGGGGCTCGGCCGAACTGCACGCCGTGGACTTCATCAACGACCCGTACGGCCACGGCTGGCACCTCGACCGTCCGCTCTTCGACCGGCGGCTGCGCGCCGCCGCCCGCGCGGCGGGCGCCGACATCGCCGAGCAGACCGCCGTACGGCGCCCCTCCCGGCAGCCGGACGGCACCTGGCGACTCGCCCTGCGCGGCCGGTCGGGCGGCGACGGGCGAGATGGCAGCGACGGCAGCGACGGGGAGCGTACGGTCCGCTGCCGATGGGTGGTGGACGCCACCGGACGGGGCGCCGCGATCGCCGTCCGCTCCGGCGCCCGGCGGCGAACTGGAGACCGGCTGACCGCCCTCCACCTCACCCTTGACCCGGCCCCGCAGGCCGGGGAAGACGGCCGTTCGCTGGTCGAGTCCGACGAGGACGGCTGGTGGTACACCGCCCCGCTGCCCTCCGGGCACCGGCTGGTCGCCTACTTCACCGACCCCGACCTGCCCGTCGGTGCCGCAGGCGGAGCCGAGCGGTTCCGCGACCGGCTGCTGGCCACCCGGCACGTATCCCGCCGGGCCCGCCCGCATGGGCTCACCACCCTGCGACCACCCCGCCGCGCCCCCGCGCACAGCGCACATCTGGACCGGGTGCACGGCGACGGCTGGACGGCCGCCGGCGACGCGGCAGCCGCCTTCGACCCGGTCAGCTCCCAGGGCATCCTCACCGCCCTCTACACCGGCCTGAGCGCGGGCCAGGCCGTCGACGCCCGGCTGCGCGGCGACCGGGCGGCGCTGGCCGAATACGCGGCGAAGGTCGCCGCGGCCCGTACCGCCTACCAGCACGGCCACCGCGCGGTGCACGCCCAGGAGACCCGCTGGGCCGACCGCCCCTTCTGGGCCCGGCGGCAGCGGAACACCCGCCCGCACCCCCATCCGACGAAAGGCGAGACCTCCTCGTGAACACCGCACCCGGCACCGTCGCGGACCCGGGCCGGCCGGGGCGCGGCGAGGCGGTCACCTCCCCATCGTCAGCCCCTCGGCCGCGGCGCCCCGGCTGAGGACCGCCTCGCTGATCGCCTTGCGGATGTCCGCGTGGGCGGGCGTCCGCGCGAGATTGAGCATGCGCAGCGGCGGCCCCTGCACGGCGAGTTGCGGGATGTACTCGGCCTTGGTGACCTTCCAGCGCTCGCCGGGCCGCTCGGGCGGGTCGAAGCGGAAACGGGCGATGGTGCCCCAGTTGCCCTCCGGCGTCTTCATGGGGCCGGAGATCTGGTCGCCGAGCCCGTAGGCGACCCAGGTGCCGTTGACCTTCTCGTACGGCTGCGGGGTGTGCGCGTGGGTGCCGATGACCAGGTCGATGTCCGGGCGGCCCGCGGTCTGTGAGGCGGTGAGCGCCTGGGCGAGCCTGATCTGCTGCTCATTGGGGGCTGTCCGGTACTCCGTGCCCCAGTGCGCGCTGACGACCACGACATCGGCACCGGCCCGGCGGGCCGCCCGCGCATCCGCGATGATCTTCTTCTCGTCGATCAGATTCACCGTCCACGGCGCGGACGCCGGGCGATGGGTGCCATTGGTGCCGTAGGTGTACGAGAGATGGGCCACCTTCGCGCCGGTGCGGGCCAGCACCCGCGCCGAGCGGGCGGCCTCGGTGGCGCTGCGGGCCGAGCCGACATGCCGCAGCCCGACCGTTTCAAGCGCCCGCAAGGTGCGGTGCACGCCCGGGACGCCACGGTCCAATACGTGATTGGAGGCGGTGGAGCAGGAGTCGTAGCCGGTCGCCTTCAGAGCGCTCGCAAGCTGCGGCGGGGACTGGAAGACGGGGTAGCCGGCGAAGGGACCGGACAGCAGGCCGAGCGGTGCGCCCAGATGACACACCGCCAGGTCGGCGGAGGAGACGACCGGTTTCACGCCGGCCAGCATCGGCCGGAAGTCGTAGCCGACGCCCGCCGCGTCCGTCTGCGCCGTACTCAGGACACCCGGGACGGACGGGATGATCTCCCCGGAGGCGACCAGGGTGAACGGCTGCTGGGGGGAGGCCTTGACCATGGGGGCACCGCCGTGGCCGCGCGGCTTGGATTCCGGATGCGGCGGTGGGGCGCCGTCCTGTTCGCCACAGCCCACGGCCAGTGCGGCGAGCAGGACGGCCGCCGCATACAGGTTGTGCTTGTACGCGCTCATCCCCGACACATATCAACAGTCTTATGTAGGAAAATGCCTAAATAGGCTGGTGTTCGACACTCTCCCCCATACGGACCCACGGCGTGGGGGAATCGGGTCGGAATCAGGGCGGAATCGGGGCGGAGGCATGACGGGAAACGGGACGGGAAACGGAGCGGCCTCGCGCCGGTCCGGCACCTAGGCTGCCCGGATGGCGCACACCCCGCACACCCAGCTCACCCCACACGGCCGACAAGGCGACGACCCGTTCAACTCCCCCTCCTACGACCGATTCCCCGATCGGCTTCCCGTGGTCGGCACCATGAGCCGGACCCCGTCCGGGCGGGCCTGGCTCGACCGGCTGCCGGGCATCGTCCGGGAGATCGAGGAGCGGTGGGAGCTGCGGCTCGGCGCCCCGTTCCACGGCGGCAGCTGCTCCTGGGTGGCGCCCGCGGAGGGGCCCGACGGTGAGCCGGCGGTGCTCAAGGTGACCTGGCCGCACCGCGAGGCCGACGGCGAGGCGCCGGGGCTGCACGCCTGGGACGGCAACGGTGCCGTACGGCTCCACCGCTGGGACCGCGAGCACGGCGCGCTGCTGATCGAACGGTGCGACCCCGGCACCGAGCTCGGCGACGCCCCGCTGCCGCCCGCCGAGCGGCTCACCGTCGCCGCCGGTCTGCTGCGCGACCTGTGGGCCGCGCCCACACCGCCCGACGGCCGGCTGGAGCACGTCGAAACGGTCTGCGCCGAATGGGCCGACCTGCTGCAGGACCGGATGATCCGGCTGCGGCCCGGCTACGACCCCGGACTGGTCGAGCTCGGCGCCGACCTGCTGCGCAAGCTGCCGGCGACGGCCGCCCGCGAGGTCGTGGTGCACGGCGACTTCAACCCCGGCAATGTGTTGGCGTCGGGGCGCCGCCCGTGGCTGGCCATTGACCCGAAGCCGATGGTCGGCGACCCGGCGTACGACCCGTGGCCGCTGCTGACGCAGATCGACGACCCCTTCGAGCACCCGGATCCACGACCGTTGCTCCGCGAGCGGTACGCGCTGGTCGCCGATGTACTGGGCGAGGATCCGGCGCGGCTGATGGCGTGGGCGGTGGCGCGCGGTGTGGAGAGCGCACTGTGGTGTGCGGATCACGATGAAGTCGAGGACGGGGCCGAGCTGTTGGCGGAGGCCCAGGTGCTGGCGGAGCTCGCCGGGCTGTGATCCGGGAGGGGCGACGCGGCCCCGGCCGCCCGGGTGAGCCGTGTCTCACCCGGGCGGTGCCACTTGCCTATGCAACGAGTTGCATAGAAGGATCGGGGTATGGCGCTCGAACACGCGATCCTCGTCTCTCTGCTGGAGAAGCCGGGCTCCGGCTATGAGCTGGCCCGCCGGTTCGAGCGGTCCATCGGGTACTTCTGGACCGCCACCCATCAGCAGATCTACCGCGTCCTCAAGCGCATGGAGAGCGACGGCTGGATCGACGTCCGTGAGGTGCCGCAGCAGGCCCGGCCGGACAAGAAGGAGTATTCCGTCGCCGCCCCCGGCCAGGCCGCCCTCTCCCAGTGGCTGCACGAGCCGATCGAACCCGAGAGCGTCCGGCACGACCTCGCCGTGAAGATCCGCGGCGCGGCCTTCGACGACCCGGCCGCGCTGATCCGCGAGGTCGAGCGGCACCACCAGGCGCACACCGACCGGCTCGCGCACTATCTCGCGGGGGAACAGCGTGACTTCACCGGCCCCGAGGCCCCCGGAACACCGGACGCCGGGCGGGAGCTCCAGCATGTCGTGCTGCGCGGCGGCATCGCGTACGAGCGGATGACGCTCGCCTGGCTCGACGACGTACTCGCCACGCTCCACCGGCTCGGCCCCGAGCGCTGACCCGGCGCCGACGGCCACCCGCGCCGGCCTCTCCCCGCCCCCTCACGCACCGAAGCCCTCACCCCTCAACCCTCAACTCCCAAGCCGGAAAGGCGAACATCCATGGCCGACCCGCTGCTGTTCAACCCGCGCACCTACGACCCGGCGCACTTCGACCCCGAGACCCGCAGGCTGCTGCGCGCCACCGTCGACTGGTTCGAGGACCGCGGCAAGCGCAAGCTGATCGAGGACTACCGCTCCCGTGCCTGGCTGGCGGACTTCCTCGCGTTCTCCGCCAAGGAAGGGCTGTTCGCGGCCTTCCTCACCCCGGCGTCCGCCGCCGACGGGCAGCCGGACAAGCGCTGGGACACCGCCCGGATCGCCGCCCTCAACGAGATCTTCGGCTTCTACGGGCTCGACTACTGGTACGCGTGGCAGGTCACCATCCTCGGTCTCGGCCCGGTCTGGCAGAGCGAGAACGCCACCGCCCGCACCCGGGCGGCGGAACTCCTCTCCCAGGGCGAGGTGTTCGCCTTCGGCCTGTCCGAGAAGGCCCACGGCGCGGACATCTACTCCACCGACATGCTGCTGGAGCCCGACGGCGCCGGCGGCTTCCGGGCCAGCGGCTCCAAGTACTACATCGGCAACGGCAACGCCGCCGGGCTGGTCTCCGTCTTCGGCCGCCGCACCGACATCGAGGGCCCGGACGGCTATGTCTTCTTCGCCGCCGACAGCCGACACCCGGCGTACCACCTCGTGAAGAACGTCGTCGACTCCTCGAAGTACGTCAGCGAGTTCCGCCTCGACGACTACCCGGTCGGCCCCGACGACGTACTGCACACCGGCCGTGCCGCCTTCGACGCCGCCCTCAACACCGTCAACGTCGGCAAGTTCAACCTCTGCACCGCCTCCATCGGCATCTGCGAGCATGCGATGTACGAGGCCGTCACCCACGCGCACAACCGCATCCTCTACGGCCGTCCCGTCACCGCCTTCCCGCATGTGCGCCGCGAGCTGACCGACGCATACGTCCGCCTGGTCGGAATGAAGCTGTTCAGCGACCGCGCCGTCGACTACTTCCGCTCCGCCGGCCCGGATGACCGCCGCTACCTCCTCTTCAACCCCATGACGAAGATGAAGGTGACCACCGAGGGCGAGAAGGTCATCGACCTCATGTGGGACGTCATCGCCGCCAAGGGCTTCGAGAAGGACACCTACTTCGCCCAGGCCGCCACCGAGATCCGGGGCCTGCCGAAGCTGGAGGGCACCGTCCACGTCAACCTCGCCCTGATCCTCAAGTTCATGGGCAACCACCTGCTCAACCCGGCCGAGTACGAGCCCGTACCGACCCGCCTCGACGCGGCCGACGACGACTTCCTCTTCCGGCAGGGACCGGCCCGCGGTCTGGGCTCCATCCGCTTCCACGACTGGCGCACCGCCTACGACGCCTACGCCGCTGTGCCCAACGTCAGCCGCTTCCGGGAGCAGGCGGACGCCCTGTGCGAGTTCGTCACCACCGCCGCCCCCGACGAGTCCCAGAGCCGCGACCTCGATCTGCTCCTCGCCGTCGGCCAGTTGTTCGCGCTGGTCGTACACGGCCAGCTGATCCTGGAGCAGGCGCGCCTGACCGGCCTTGAGGAGGACGTGCTCGACGAACTGTTCGCCGTCCTCGTACGCGACTTCTCCGCACACGCCGTCGAGCTGCACGGCAAGGACTCCGCCACCGCGGAACAGCAGCGCTGGGCGCTGGGCGCGGTGCGGCGTCCGGTCGTCGACGACGCCCGCTCGACGCGCGTCTGGGAACGCGTCGAGGCACTGTCCGGGGCATACGAGATGGCGCCGTAACAAGGAAGCACCGGGCTGTCCGCCCACCGTTCCCACAGGCTCAGCCGACGTCGGTACATGTCGGCTGAGCCTGTGTCGTGTCGTCCGCCATCAGCGCCCACCCAGGCGCGGTACGGGCGGCTCGACGCGCGGTGCGGCGGTGACGGTGGGTGAACAGGCACCCCGGCCGGGCATGGAAATCACACAGATCTCGTGAAGTTCACGGCTTCATACTGCTTGATTTGAGAACTTCACATGTGATTTTGTTTGAAGCATCATGAGCGACGTGATTCCTGAGAACTCGACGTCCGTCGCGGGCCACCGCCCGGTGATCGGCGTCTCGCTGAAGCTGTACTTCGGCCTGGCGCAGACCCGGGCCTGGCTCGCGGACGTGGCGGCACTCGACGACGCGCTGGCCGCGCTCCCCCGCCCCGTCGACCTCTTCGTCCTGCCGTCCTTCCCGGCCCTGGCGGACGCCCGCGAGCTGCTCTCCGGCACCGGCATCGACTTCGGCGCGCAGGATGTGCACTGGGCCGAGAGCGGCGCCTGGACCGGTGCGGTCTCCGCCGGGATGCTCGCCGAGACGGGCGCGCGGTATGTGGAGGTCGGCCATGCCGAGCGCCGCCGGCACTTCGGCGAGACGGACGAGACGGTCACCGCCAAGACCCGCGCGGCCACCCGTGCCGGTCTCATCCCCGTGATCTGCGCGGGCGAACGGCGCGCCGAGGATCTTGGCGCGGCCGTCGAGGAGACACTGGCCCAGGTACGGGCCGCGCTGTCCGACGCCGCACCGGGCAGCGAGGTCGTCATCGCGTACGAGCCGGTCTGGGCGATCGGCGCCCGCGAACCGGCGCCGGCCCGCCATGTCCGCGCGGTGGCCGGAGCCATCCGCGACGGTCTGCGCGATCACGACGTCCGCGGGCGGCTGATCTACGGCGGCACCGCGGGCCCCGGCACCTACAGCGAGCTGGCCGGTGCCGTCGACGGACTGTTCCTCGGCCGGCTCGCCCACGACACCGAGGGGCTGCGCAAGGTCCTCGAAGAGATCTCCGGCGGCTGACGACCGGCCCCGCCGACGCGCCGCCGCCCGACCCCAGACTCCGAGGCCCAGCGGGCCCCGACCCCACAGCCCCCGAGGGAGACACCGTGCAGGACACCTACCGCATCGCGATCGGCGCCGACGACGCCGGAATCATGATGAAGGACGCGATGATCGCCTATCTCACCGAGCACGGCTACCCGGTCACCGATATGAGCGCCACGGCCACCGAGGACTACCCGGACGTCGCCGAACGGGTCGCGCAGAGCGTGGCCCGCCGCGAGCACGAGCGCGCCGTCCTCATCTGCGGCACCGGCATCGGCATGGCGATCGCCGCCAACAAGGTCCCCGGCATCCGCGCCGCCCAGATCCCCGACAGCTACAGCGCGGAACGCGCCCGTAAGTCCAACGACGCGCAGATCGCCTGCTTCGGCAATCGCACGATGGGAGTGGAGGCCGCGCTGATATGTCTGCAGCACTGGCTGGTGTCCGACTTCGCGGGCGGCGGTTCCGCCCCCAAGGTCGAAAAGATCAAGCAGGTCGAATCACGCAATCTGCGCGTGGCCTGAATCCGTCGCCCGGGAAGGAAGCCGATCCACGGTGAGCACCACGATCTCCGCGTCCGGAGAGGGCCCCTCTCAGACGCCGTCCGCCCCCGCCTTCGCCTGGAGATCTCCGTGGAGGCGGGGATAGCCCAGGGCTGGCGGGAGATCGTCGGCGACCGGGGACACTGCGTCTCGTTGGAGCACTACGGAGCGTCCGCCTCCGCCGCCGAACTCTTCGAGGAGTACGGCATCACCGCCGACGCGATCGCCGAAGCGGCCCGGACCACCGTGCAGACCACCCCCGCCCTCCCCATCCCCTCCCCCTCCCCCAACCCCAGCCCCACCCCCACCTCCTCCTCCGCTTGCTCTCCCGAAAGGCGGTAACAACCATGCGTGCAGTCGTCATCGAGGAACCGAACCAGCTGTCCGTCACCACTGTCGCGGACCCGACGCCCGGCCCCGGCGAGGTCGTCGTCAAGGTCGCCGCCGCCGGACTGTGCGGCACCGATGTACACATGCTGGCGGGCGAGTTCGGGCCGACCCGGTACCCGGTCATCCCGGGGCATGAGTTCTCCGGTGAGATCGTCGCCGTGGGCGCGGAGGTGACCGGCTTCGCCGAGGGCGACGCGGTGGCCGCCGACCCCGCGATCTACTGCGGCTCCTGTCACTTCTGCGCCATCGGCCGCGGCAACCTCTGCGAGCAGTGGGGCACCATCGGCATCACCGTCGACGGCGCCTGCGCCGAATACGTCAAGGTGCCGGTCCGCAACTGCTACCGGCTGCCGGAGACCGTGCGGCTCGCGCACGCCCCGCTCATCGAGCCGCTGTCGACCATCGTGCACGGCTTCGACATCGTCGGCCCGCAGCTCGGCGACAACTTCCTGATCTACGGCGCGGGCACCATGGGCCTGCTCTACCTCCAGGTCGCCCAGCGCTCCGGCGCCGCCTCGGTCTCGGTCGTCGACATCAACGAGGACCGGCTGGCGGTGGCCCGCAAGCTCGGCGCCGACGCCGTCGCCACCAGCGCGGACGCGCTGGCCGCCGGCCATCCGCGCGGCTGGGAGGTGGTCACCGACTGCACCGGCAACATCCGGGCCATCGAGGACGCACTGACCCGGCCCATCCGCGGCGGCACCTTCCAGCAGTTCGGCTGCGCCCCCGACCAGGAAACCGCCCGCTTCTCACCGTTCCGCATCTACAACGACGAGATCCGGATCGTCGGCAGCATGGCGATCCTGCACAGCTACGGGCGCGCCGTCGAGCTGCTGGGCAAGGGTGTCATCGACGCCGACACGATGATCACGCACCGCTTCGGCCTGGACGAGTACGCCACCGCGCTGGACATCTTCACGCAGGGCACCGGCCGCAAGCTTCAGATCGTGCCGAGCGGGCCGGTGGCCTGACGAGCGCATCCTGGCGGTCGGCAGCTGCGGCTCGGGCGCCCTCGCCCGGCGCCACCCGTCAGCCGCCGCCCAGCGCCGCCAGCTCCGTGCCCGCCAACAGGAAGGCGCCGACGCCGAAGTCGGCGGTGGAGTCGTAGGTGACCGGCTGGCTGGATTCCGGCCGGTCGCCGACGTTCTGAACATGGCCCAGGAACCCGTCGGGGTGCAGCGCGGTGTCCACCATCGCGTTCCAGGCACGGGCGGCGACGGGGCGGAAGACCTCGCGCGGGACCAGCCCGGCGCGCAGCGCATAGGCCGTCCCGTAGGTGAAGAAGGCGGTGCCGCTGGTCTCCGGTCCCGGCAGATGGGCGGGGTCGCCGAGGTTCACATTCCAGAACCCGTCGGACCGCTGGACGGCGCGCAGCGCGGACAGTTGACCGACGAGCGTGGCGCGGTACTCCGGGACATGGGCGTCATGCAGTACGTCCAGCACCTTGGCATGGGCGGCCGCGACCCACCCGTTCCCGCGCGACCACAGGACGGGCTTGCCGCTCGGGGAGGCGATACCGCCCGGCAGAAACCGCTTGTCGCGGTACCAGAGGCCGGTGCGGGGATCATGGAGTCCGGGCCCGCCCTCGGCGCTTTTGGTGTGGGTGTAGAGCGCGTGCATCGCGTCCCCGTAGGCGGGGTCGTCGCGCAGCACGCCGAGCCGGGCGAACGGCGGCATCGCCATGTGCAGCGCGTCGTCCCACCACCAGTCGTCGTGCCTCTCGGCGGAGGACTGGACCATGCGCTGGAGAGATTCCTCGATGGCGGCGATTTTTGCCTGGTCGGGCGAGGCGTCGAGCGCGTACAGATCGAGGTAGGCCTGTCCTGCGCAGTGGTCGTCGGCGTGCCGGGTGGCGACACCGTTGTGCAGCCCGTACGCGTGCTTTTCCGCCCAGCCCCTGGCATACGCGAGGTAGCGGGGCTCGCGGGTGACGCGGTGCAGGGCCATCAGCCCGCTGAAGAAGGTGGCGCGCGCCCATTGGTTGTCGCCCGGGTCTGTGTGTGCGCCGATCCAGTGGTCGGCGGCCCGGCGCAGTACGGCGACGATCTCGGCGCGGGCGGGCAGCCGGCCGGAAGGGCGGTGCCCGACGGCGGCTCGGGCGACGCCGGCCGTGAGGGCGGGCAGTGCGGTGCCGGCCGCCAGCGCGGCGCCCGTGCCGAGGAATTGCCGACGCTCCATAGACACACCTCTCCCGTACAAGTCCATCCACAAGTCCATCGAGTACAAATATGTGAACAGAGTTCTGTCATCTGACGGCGCCATCGTGGCAGCGAACTCCGCCCCGGGGAAGGGGTGTTGAAGAAGACCCGAAGAGGTGTTGACGAAGACCCGTACGCGTCGGCGGGGCCGGGCCCTTCCTCTCGGCCCTTCACACCCCCGTGCCGCCGCCCGCCAGGAACCGTTCGACGGGCAGCGTCGCCGCACCCAGCGCCACCGCGTCCGGGCCGAGCCGGCACAGTTCGACGGTGGTGCGCTCGTACGGATGCCGCAGCGCGTGCCCGGCCACCGCCTCGCGGATCTGCGGCAGCAACCGGCCGCCGAGCAGCAGCCCGGCCCAGCCGCCGACGATGATGCGCCGCGGATTGAAGAGGTTGACGAGGTTGGCGATGCCGGCGCCGAGGTAGACGGTGGTCTCGTCCAGGACACGGCGGGCCGCGGCGGAGCCGTCGGCGAGCAGGGCGGCCAGCGCGGACTCCTCGTCGGCGCCCGGCGCAGGCCGTCCGCGGCGCGCCTGGTGGTAGCGGTCCAGGATCCCTTCGGCGCCCACATACGCCTCCAGGCAGCCGCGGGCGCCGCACCGGCAGCGCCGTCCGCCGACCTGCACGATCGTGTGCCCCCACTCCCCCGCGCCGCTGGTCGCGCCGCGGTAGAAGGCGCCGTTGGCGACGACGGCGGCGCCGACGCCGGAACCGATCAGGGCGATGACCGCATGGTCGGCGCCGCGGCCCGCGCCGAACCACATCTCGGCCTGGCCGAGGGTCATGGCGCCGTTCTCGATGTGCAGCGGGAGGCCGGTGCCCGGATGCGTCGCGGTGCCGGCCCGCAGCAGCCGGGCGAGCGGTACCGCGTCCCAGGCGAAGGTCTGGCCGTGCACCAGCGCACCGCCCTCGCTCGCACCGGTCCGCTCGACGACACCGGAGACGGCCACGCCGACCCCGAGAATGTCGGCCCGGTCGACGGCTGCGGACGCGATCACCTCGTCCAGGCCGACGAGGATCCGCTCGACCACCGTGCCGACGTCATGCCGACCGCTCTCCAGGGGGTG
Organism: Streptomyces sp. NPDC050636; assembly: GCF_040654775.1. Classification (NCBI taxonomy): domain Bacteria; kingdom Bacillati; phylum Actinomycetota; class Actinomycetes; order Kitasatosporales; family Streptomycetaceae; genus Streptomyces; species Streptomyces sp. NPDC050636. The sequence goes on along the minus strand of NZ_JBFAIP010000002.1, from coordinate 478,679 downwards.
ATCGGCCTTGGCCCGCTCGTTCATGGCCAGGTCGTACAGCTCGACACGGACCCTGGTCTCGCCGACGTCGACGCCGACGGCATAGCGCCGGTCAGGGTCGACCCGCAGCAGAATGCGCGGCCGTCCGCCGTCCGAGTCGACCGCACCGGCCTCCACCACGATGCCCTCGCCGAGGAGTTCACCGACGACCGTCGAGACGGTGGTGACGCTCAGCCCCGTACGGGCACTGAGTTCCTGCCGGCTCAGCGGCCCGTCGAAGTAGAGGGACCACAGCAGCACGGAGCGGTTGCCGCGCCGCAGGTCCCGTGTCGTGGTGTGCCGGTGGACGGCCATGGGCATCTCCCGCCCCTAGAGAAATGAGTCCTCGGTCCCCCGGCGCCACATAATTCGAGACTTGTTATAAGCATGTCAAGTAGGGGATGAGGGGTGGTCCTCGTTACCCACTCCTCGTTTAGATCCGAGGAATAAGGTCGCCACCCCCCTCAACATCCCCAACTCCCGCCCATTCCCGATGAGATGCTCCGATGTTTATCGCGTCCGGGGTCTTCCGATCCGGGCGCCGGAGCCTGCACCATGCGGGTGGCACAGGAGGCACCCCACATGACCGACTGACCGAAGGAGCGAGTGATGCACAGCCGCACAAGACCCGCCCGGCTACTGGGAGTTCTGGGGATTCTGGGCGCCCTGCTGCTGGCCCTCGGCAGCCCCGCGACCGCGGCGAAGCCCCCGTCACGGCCCGCCTCGGGCCCGGGTACCAACCATGCGACCGATGACCCCTTCACTTCCGAGCGCACCTCCTGGTGGCGCTCGGACCGCTTCGGGATGTTCATCCACTTCGGCGCGTACTCGAACCTGGAGGGCGAGTACACCGGGCCCGACGGGACGGTCTGCCGCAACGCGGAGTGGATCAAGCGCGAGTGCGAGATCCCGAACGAGGCGTACGAGAAGCAGGCCGCCACCTTCAACCCGGCGGACTTCGACGCCGACGCGATCGTCAAGGCCGCCGAGGACGCGGGCCAGCGCTATATCGTCATCACGTCCAAGCACCATGACGGCTATGCGATGTGGCCGACGAAGCAGAACTCCTGGAATCTGCGCGACCATTCCTCCTTCGACAAGCAGCGCGACATCCTCGCCGAGCTGAAGAAGGCCGCCGACGCCGCCGGGATCAAGCTCGGTTTCTACTACTCGATCTGGGACTGGCACGACCCCGACTTCGCCGACCCGGCGACCTTCCCGCGCTACAAGAAGCGGATGTACGGCCAGCTCAAAGAGCTGGTCGACAACTACGACCCGGCGCTGCTGTGGTTCGACGGCGAGTGGGACGCGGACAACCCGGCCAACAACTGGTCACGTCGGGACGGCGCCGATCTGCAGGCGTATCTGCACGGCCTCGATCCCGAGCTGATCGTCAACAACCGCGTCGGCAAACGTGATGTGGTCGACGGCGACTTCGGCACGCCGGAGCAGGAGATCCCCGCCGAGCCGGTCGACGGGCAGCTGTGGGAGAGCTGTATGACGCTCAACGACCACTGGGGCTACGCCAAGTACGACACCAACTGGAAATCGTCGGCCACGGTCGTCCGCAACCTCCTGGACGTCGCGAGCCGCGGCGGCAACTATCTGCTGAACGTCGGCCCGGACAAGCTCGGGCGCATCCCGCAGCCGTCCGTGGACCGGCTGCGCGAGGCCGGCGAGTGGCTGGGCGCGCACGGCCAGGGCGGCGCGGTGTACGGGGCCGGGCACACCGGGCTGGTCGCGGACCCGTCCTGGGGCGCGGTCTCGCGGCGGGGCAACGACCTGTACGCGTCCGTCACCTCCTGGCCCGGGGCCGGCAACCCGCTGCACCTCACGGCCAAGGCACCCTTCAAGATCACCTCGGCGCGGGTACTGGGCAGCTCGCAGCAGGTGAAGGTCACCCCGGCCGGTGACGGGTTCGACCTCACCCCGTCCGGCCCGGCCGCCGATCCCCTCGCCGGCGTCATCCGGCTCACCGTCACGCCTCCGGCGGCCGCGCCCCCCGGTACCGGGACCGGGCTGACGGCGCAGAGCTGGGCGAACGACTCCTTCACCGGCCCGCCCGCGGTGACCGGCACCGACCCGACGGTGAACGAGTCCTACCGATTCGACGGGTCACCGGACCCGAAGATCCCCGCCGATCACTTCAGCACCCGCTGGACCGGCAGCATTCAGCCACGCTTCGACGAGACCTACACCTTCACCACCGTCTCGGACGACACCGTGCGGCTGTGGATCGACGGCAAGCTGGTGATCGACAGCGTCACCCCGCACGGCCCGAAGGCCGACAAGGGAACCGTCGCCCTCAAGGCCGGGCAGCGGCACAGCATCCGGATCGACCATACGGAAGGGACCGGCGAGGCGCATATGAAGCTGCTGTGGTCCAGCCCTGGCCAGACCCAGGAGATCGTGCCGCAGCGCCGGCTGTACGCCGACTGACACCGACCAGCGCCGCCCGTATGGTGCCGGCCGTGCTCCGAGGCCGGCCGGCACCGCGTACCGCCGGGACCCGCCGCTGTGAGATTTCCGCTTCCGATTGGGCCGATCGAGTCGTCGGAGCGGGGCCGGACGCCGTCGCGGGCCCGGCCATGACCCATCGGACGGGCGCTGGTGATCGCCGTGCGTCGGAGGCGCCGTTGTCAGTGCCCGCTTCTATCCTCGGGGAGCATGAACAGAGACGAGATCCTGCGCGCCCATGGCGAGGCCATCGCGCTTTTCGGGAGCCGGGTCCATACCGTCCGCGACGACCAGTGGGACGCGCCCACGCCGTGCGCGGAATGGTCGGTGCGGGACCTGGTGAACCATCTGACGGCCGAACAGCTGTGGGTGCCCCGCCTGGTGCGGGACGGCGCCACGGTCGCGGACGTCGGCACGGATCTCGACGGGGACCAGCTCGGTGTCGATCCGGGCGCGGTCTGGGACCGCGCGGCGGTGGCCGCCGTGGCGGCGTTCTCCGCGCCCGGTGCACTGGACCGTATGGTGCATCTGTCCTACGGCTCCAGCCCGGCCGCTGCGTACTGCACGCAGATGATGGCCGATGCGGTGGTGCACGCCTGGGATCTGTCGCGGGCGATCGGCGCCGATGAGCGGCTGCCGGGCCATCTGGCGACGGCGGCACTGCGCGAGGTGGAGCCGTATGCCTCGGAGCTCGGTGCGTCGGGGCTGTTCGCCGCGCCGGTGGAGCCCCCGGCGGACGCCGACGACCTCACCAGGCTGCTGTGCCTGCTGGGCCGTCGGCCCTGATCAGCCTGATCGGACGGTCAGGGCCGGCGCCACGCGGGGAGACGGGTAGGTCGATACGCGCCTCAGTCGATGCCGCGGATGATGTACGGCTCGGAGGGGTCGTCATCGCAGCCGGCGAGACGCACCGGGGCGCAGCGGCCCCAGACCTCCAGGTTGCGGACTTCCTTGATGCGACCCTGCCGATCGCCCTGCTTCGAGCGGGGCTGCTTGTACTGAGCCTTGTGCACTGCCACCACGCACTCCTTCATCGAGGTATTGGTTCCGACGCGGTGGCGCCTCTTCACAAACCGGGAGGTCAGCCAGGGTTTGTGGCGTTCCCGCGACGGGCCAATGGTGTTGGCGTCTCCCAGAAAGGTCGTCCGTCGCCTTCCAGAGTATCGACGTCGCACGCGGCGCGCTCGACTTTTTCCGGCGATTGAGGCATGTCACACGAAGGCGGAAAACCAGTGCCTTCGTGTGACGGGAGTGACGAAGGGGGCCCCACCTGTCGCTGTGGATCAGCCTTGGCCGCCGCGCGTCCTTCGTCTGGAGCAGCGGCCGCAGTGCTACCCATGGGCGAGTGGAATGGTTCTCGGACACCAACTACTGGCTCGGCCGGCTCGTCTTTCAGCGGATGCTGGCCATCCTCTACCTGATCGCGTTCATCGCGGCGCTTCGGCAGTTCCGGGCGCTCATCGGTGCGCGCGGGATGCTACCGGTCCCGGCGTTCGTGGCGCGGGTGCCGTTCCGCGCCTCGCCGTCGGTGTTCCACCGGCACTACTCCGACCGTTTCTTCGCCGCCTGGTCGTGGTGCGGGGCGCTGCTGGCGGCCGCGGTCGCGGCGGGGGCCGCGGATGCCGTGCCGCTGTGGGCCGCGATGGTGATGTGGGCGGCGCTGTGGGTGCTGTACCTGTCCATCGTGAACGTGGGGCAGACCTGGTACAGCTTCGGCTGGGAGTCGCTGCTGCTGGAGGCGGGCTGGCTCGCCATCTTCCTCGGCAATGCCGACACCGCTCCCCCGGTACTGGTGATGTGGCTGCTGCGCTGGGTGCTGTTCCGGGTGGAATTCGGTGCCGGGCTGATCAAGATGCGCGGCGACAGCTGCTGGCGGGATCTGACCTGTCTGCATTACCACCACGAGACCCAGCCGATGCCGGGCCCGCTGAGCTGGTTCTTCCACCACTTGCCCAAACCTCTCCACAAGGTCGAGGTGGCGGCCAACCACTTCGCCCAACTCGCCCTCCCTGTCCTGCTGTTCACCCCGCAGCCGGTGGCGGGCTGGGCCGCCTCCGCGATGGTCGTCACCCAGCTGTGGCTGGTCGTGTCCGGCAACTTCGCCTGGCTGAACTGGCTGACCATCGCGCTTGCCCTGTCAGCTGCCGCTCCCCTGTGGGCGGACCACTCGCCCCTCCCGTCATCCCCGGTGTGGTTCGAGGTCCTGGTCATCGCGGCGACCGCGCTCGTCGCCGTCCTCAGCTACTGGCCGGCGCGCAATCTGCTGACCCGACAGCAGATGATGAACACGTCGTACGAGTCGCTGCATCTGGTCAATTCCTACGGCGCTTTCGGCACCGTCACCCGGATCCGCCGGGAGATCGTGGTCGAGGGCACGGCGGACGCGGTGACCGGGCCCGACACCACGTGGATCGCGTACGAGTTCCACGGCAAGCCGGGGGACGTACGGCGGCTGCCGCGCCAGTTCGCGCCGTATCACCTGCGGCTGGACTGGCTGATGTGGTTCGCGGCGCTGTCCCCGGCCTATGCGCACTCGTGGTTCCTGCCGTTCGTGGAACGGCTGCTGGAGAACGACCGCGACACGCTGCGGCTGCTGCGGGGCAACCCGTTCCCCGATGTTCCGCCCGCGCGGGTACGGGCCAGGATCTTCCAGTACCGCTTCACGACCTGGCGGGAACTGCGGGAGACCGGAGCGTGGTGGCATCGCAGCGAGGTGCGGGAGTTTCTGCCGCCGGTGGCGCTGTCACCTCTGCGCGAAAGGCGATGACCATGTCCCGGGCGTGCCGTAGCCCGATGCGGGTGAAGTCCCGTTCCAGGTCGGCGAGTTCGGCGAGCGTCTCGTACGGGTCGCGGCCGAGGCGGGCCCGGGACTTGGCCAGGCCCAGCCGGGACAGGGCGACGCCGCGCGGTTCCTGCATCTCGCTGAACTCCCGCAGTGCGAGGGCATAGGTCTCGCGGGCCTCCTCGTAACGCCCGGCGCGGTACTGCACGTTGCCGCGCATCTTGTGGTTGTAGGCGAGCGCGCTGGCCAGGTCCATGGTGCGGCAGATGGCCTCCGCCTCGGACAGCAGCGCCAGCGCCCGGTCCGGTTCGCCCTGCACGGAGAGGACGTCGGCTATCCCGCGCAGCGACCAGGCGCGGCCGCGGGCGTCGTCGGCCTCGGTGGCGATGCGGGCGGACTCCTCGAACAGCTCCAGGGCCTTGTCGTAGCCGCCGGTGTTGCGGTGCATCTGGGCGATGCCGGACATCGCCCAGACCATGTGGCGGGCCTCGCCGTGTGCCCGGCCCTGTTCGAGCAGCTGCTCGTGGAGTTCGGCGACCGCGGCGTAGTCGCCCTGTATTCGGCCGGTCTCGGCGAGACCGGCGAGCGCGTAGCCGTGGGCGAGGCGGTCGCCGCTGCCGTCGGCCAGCGCGACGGCGTGGGTGAGCAGCCGGCGGGCGAGCGGCAGCGTCCCGCACTGGCGGGCGAGGGTGCCGCCGCTCCACAGCGCCCAGGACATGGCGGCCGCGTCACCCGCGGTGCGCGCACTGCGGTAGCTCTCCCGCCAGGCGGCGCCGGCGTCGTCCACCCGGCCCAGCCGCCGGTTGGCCTCGGCGACCGCCAGCGCGGCGCGTGCCCGTTCCAGTGCGGTGCCCGCGGTGGAACGCGCGCGGTTCGCCGTTGCCAGTACGTCCTCGTAGGAGGAGTTCACGCCCAGCGCCGCGCCCAGCTCGCCCTGGTACTCCGGGGCGAATGCCTTGCCGTACATATATCCGTGGCCTCTCGATCATTTTGGTGCTTGATCAAGAAACTACGAGTCGTCCGGGGTGCGGCGAATCCGTCCCCGTATGTGTTGTGCCGTACGACTTGAGTGCTACGGATGGGGGTGCTGGTCATCAACGGGGTGTACGGGTCTGTCGGGGTCAGGCGGCCGGGACGGTGTCCTCGAACGCGGTCCCGGCGGCGCGGCGCTCGCCGACCGCCGCCTTGATCCGGTCGGGCGTGAGGACCTGGTCCTTGACATGCAGCACATAGTCCACCTGCTGGTCATAGCCGCGGGCCTCGGTGCCGGTCTGCCCTTCGAGATCGATCAGCCACTGGTTGAAGTCGATCGACATCGGCTTCTCCGGGAGGTACTCGGGGTCGTGCCGGGCGAATTCCCGTCCGTCGACGTAGTAGGTGATGCCGGTGGCGTCGATGGTGATCGCGAGGTCGTGCCAGCCGGCGAAGCTGCTGCGCTCCTCGGTGTGCTGGTTGACCACCTCCCAGGGGTCGGGATTGAAGGTGTCCCAGGAGGTCGTGTAGAGGATGTTGCCGCTCTCGCCCCAGCCGCCGTTGGGCAGATACTCGAAGTCGTACTCGGCGTAGTCCTCGTCCATCGGGGCCTTGAGCTCGTTGATGGTGAAGAACGCCTGGTTGACGTGGTCGCCGTCGGGTCCGGAGGCCGGGGCGTCGTTGAACTTCACCCGCGCCGCGTAGGTGCCGTACCCGAACTTCATGCTCCGGGTGTGGAGTTCGGTCTGCTCGGTGCTCCCGGCGGTACCGGATGTGGAGGTCCGCAGGGTCATCACGGAGTTGTCGCCGTCCTTGGCGAAGGTGATGTTCTCCGGTGCCCAGGTGGCGCCCGGCACTCCGGGGCCGCCGGATCCGGAGCGCACCGTCCAGCCGTGCGCGCCGAGGGCCGGGTCGTCGTGCCCGGTGTAGTCGAAGTCGTCGAAGAGAACTTCGCCGGCCAGCGGCGGAGACCCCGTGGTGGCGGTAGCGGCAAAGCCCGTCATGGCGAGCGTGGCGGCTGCAGCCGCGGCAACTGCTATGCGCAGCCGATGACTTGGAGTGCAGGGCGTTCCGGACACGAGGACGTCTCCTTCGGTGGGGGGTGCTCACAGCTGACCAGTGGACCATCCACCAGTTGACCAGTTTCGGCTCACTGGACAGGTCACTGTCGGCTTGATGCGAAGGTGGCATAGACCAATGCGGTCGTCAAGTGGCCGTACGAGAAGGGGATTTGCGGCCAGGTTGGTTATCCACAGGCTCCCCTGCGCCTCTCCTTCGACCGATAAACTCCGCTTAACCAGCAGACCAGTTGAGGCCGACGAGATCAGTCGGACCGGGGGCGGAAGGCGGCGGACATGGACGGCGGGACGCGGGGCGCGATGCTCAAGCGGGAGCGGGTGCGGGCGGGGGTGCTGGAGCTGGTCGACGTCCGGCAGCCAGGCGACGCCATCCCCTCCGAACGCACCCTGTGCACCCGCTTCGGCGTCTCCCGGCCGACCCTGCGGGCCGCCGTGGACGATCTCGTCGCGAGCGGCGTGCTCGTACGGGAGCACGGCCGGGGGGTGTTCGTGGCACCCGGCAAGATCACCCAGGAACTGGTACCGGGGCAGCGGGTGTGCAGCGTCCCGCAGGCGAACGGCGTATGGACCAGCAGGCTGCTGGCCTTTACCACCGTCCAGGCCGGCGCCCGGGTCGGCCGCAAGCTGCGCCTCTCCCCCGCGGACCGGATCTACTCCGCCTCCCGGCTCCGGCTGGTCGACGACGCCCCCATCGCCATCGAGCATCTGCACCTCCCGGCGGGCCTGCTGCCGGAGCTCTCCGCCCGCGAGCTGGAGGAAGGCCACCTCTACGCACATCTGCGGGAGCGGCATGGAGTGCGGGTCCACGAAGCCGTCCAGTCCATCGAGCCGACGGTGGCCAACGAGGCCGAGGCGCGGCTGCTGGATGTCCCGGTACTGTCCCCCGCGCTGCTCTTCGAGCGGCTGACCACCGACGCCGCGGGGCGTCCGGTCGAGTACGTCCGCTCCGTCTACCGGGGCGACCGCTACCGCATCGTCTCCCGTCTCACGCTCGGTGGACCGGGTGACGACCGGCGGCCGGCGTCACCGGCGGATTCCACTACGCCGGCGGGCCAGGGCAGCCACCACCCCGGCATCCCGCCGGGCGATCTCGCGCGCCGCGCCCCGCTCACCACCTCCACCAGCGGCGACGTCCAATAGGCGGAACGTGAGGGCCAGTTGAGCCCGGCGACTCAGCACCTCGCATCACGTTGCGCCATACGCAATCCGTGTTGCAGCTCTTGCCGTCGCGTACGGAACGGGTCACCCTGGCTGCCACACACGAGATCGCCCCATGGATCGCCCCACGAGATCGCCGAACGCCGAGGTGTGGCATGAGCGCAGCACGCACAGGGACGAAGCCGCCGACGGCGCCCGGGACCGGTATCGGCCGTCGGCGGTTCCTCGGAACGGTCGCGGCCGGTCTGACCGCGACGGCCGGCGCCGTCCTGCCCACGACCGGGGACGCGGCGCCCACGCAGGCCGGACGCCACCCCGGCCGCCACCCGCGCACCGCCCGGCCGCTCTTCCTGGGGACGTACACCTCCCAGGAGGGCGGCGGCACCGGCATCGGCATCGGCACGTACCACCCGACGACCGGCCGGATCACCGCCACCGGCGTCGTGGCGGGCGTCGCCGATCCCTCCTACCTGGCGCTCGCCCCGTCCGGCCGCACCCTCTACGCGGTCAACGAGCAGGAGCAGGGCACGGTGACCGCCCTCGCGCTGCGGTCGGAGGGCGCACCCACGGTGCTGGGCAGCCGGCCCACCGGCGGCGCCGGTCCCTGTCATCTCTCGGTGCATCCCGGCGGGCGCTGGCTGCTCAGCGCCAACTACCTCTCGGGCAGCGTGGCCGTGCATCCCATCGACCCGGACAGCGGCGCCCTGGGTGAGCGTACGGATCTGCTCGTCCACTCCAGCCCGCCGCCCGGTCCCGGCCAGGACGGGCCGCACGCCCACCAGATCATCACCAGCCCGGACGGCGGCCATCTGCTCGCCGTCGACCTCGGCAACGACACCGTTTACAGCTACCGGCTGGACGCATCGGCCGGAAGGCTCACCCAGGTGTCGTATGCGACGCTGCGCCCCGGCGCCGGGCCCCGGCAGCTGACCTTCCATCCCTCGGGCGCCTTCGCCTATCTGGCGAACGAGGTCGACAACACCCTCGTGGTCTGCGGCTACGACCCGGCCAGCGGACGGCTGACGCCCGGTGAGCCGCAGTCCACCGGAACGGGCGCGGGCACCAGCTACCCGGCGCAGGTGCTGGTCACCCAGGACGGTGCTTTCGCCTATCTCGCCAATCGCGGCCACAACAGCCTCACCCGTTACGCCGTGGAGGCGGACGGGGCGCGGCTGCGGCTGCTGGACACGGTGCCGGTGGGTGGCGACTTCCCCCGGCAGATCGCGTTGTCGCCGGACGGGCGGCTGCTGTTCGCGGCGAACCAGAAGTCGGGATCGGTGACGGTGTTCTCGGTGAACCCGGGGACCGGGGCGCTTGAGGGCACAGGCGAGCCGTTCGCGGCTCCGATGCCGGTGTGCGTACTGCCGCTGTGACCTCGACGGCCTGACGTTCCGGGGACCCGTTAGACGGCCTGACGTTCCGGGGACCCGTAATGGGGAAGCGCCGCGCGGATTCACCAAGGTCAGCGAGAGCGGAGTGTCGCGCCGGGCGCTGCTCGCCGGCACATCGGTCGGCTATATCTCGGTGAACGCGGCCCGGTTTTCCCACTATGTCGTCCTCCAGTTCCTCATCAACTCCCATGGCGACATTGCCGTGTTCGTCTATCTGGCGCTGGCCTTGTCTTCCGGACGGCCGCTCGCAGTTCTGGCTGAGCCTGCTGACGGTGGCTGTCGTCCTTGCTGCGTACGAGGTACGGCGGCAGGCCTGAGCGCGGGGCAGGCCGTCCGTGGCGCCGCGGACGGCCTGCCTGCCCACCACTCCCCACGGTGGCTCATCCCCCCTCCGGACGAGCCACCACCCCGGGATTCAGCGGAGAACCGGCTGAGAAATCAGTTGAGATTCAGCGGAATTCCCCATGGGTGGGCGATGGAATACGCGGGTATTCCGGATGCGCTCGGCTGACGTCGCCGGAATGCGCTCAGCTGCCGCTGGAGTGCCGTACGGTCAGCCTCATACCGGGGTAAATGATGTCCGGATTAGCGCCGATCACACCACGGTTCAGCTGGTAGAGCTTCTGCCAGGACCATCCGTATGTGTACGCGATGCCGCTCACCGTGTCGCCCGAATTGACGACGATGGAGTCACCGATTTTCCGGTGGTGCCGCGCCTTGTATCGCTTTTCCTGGACGTGCGGGCGCCGGACCCGCTCGGCGGACCGGTGGGACGGTGTGATGGTGCGCGGGGTGATCCGCCGCGGGGTGGTGGTGCGCGGCACGCCGCCCGAGCGGAGGCCCAGCTGGGCCGAGCAGGCGGGCCAGGCGCCCCATCCCTGCCGGGCCAGCACCCTTTCGCCTACCTGGATCTGTTGCTCCCTGGTCGCCTGCGACGCACGCGCCCCGTAGGAACCGCCGCCGAACGAGCGCCAGGTGGTGTGGGAGAACTGCAGCCCTCCGGAGAACCCGTTCCCTGTGTCGATGTGCCAGCGCCGTCCGCTCTCGCAGCCGGCCAGGCGGTCCCATGTCCCGCCGCTCACGGCCTCGGCCGGCGCCTCGGCCGCCAGGCTCAGCGCGCCGACCGCCAGCAGGACCGTTGCCGCCGTGACGCTCCGGACCCCACGGACCCGGAATTCACTCCGGACATTCGCTTCCGACACCTGAGGAAATTCCATTTTCTTGCTCCCGTCGTTCGCCGCTCAGTTCCCTGGCGGCTGTTGAGGAAACGTGACGCCTTCTCGGTACCTCGCGTTCGCGCTGCTTCTTACTTCTTTCCTGTTGCTGCGTGTTGCTTTCGTTCCGCGAATTCCTGGAGGCGTCATGAATTCGACGAGTAAGAGACAACCACGGCCGGAGTTCGCATCGGCAGAGCGCGCGGTAGCGCCTTCGTCGCCCGGCTTGCCCCCTTGCCGTCGGAGCGGGTGCCGATCTCTCCGCATGGCGCACCATCCGACGGGGAGGGGCGCACCCCTCATGCCCCGGATGCAGCGGTTCCCGGGACGTATCGAGCATTTGACCGATCCCGGGGCGTCCGCCGAGCGCATCCGCCGGACTCGGTGCACATGCGCGGCAGGGGCCGCACGCACCGCGCACAGACCCCGTCGGGCAGTGCAACGGACCACGCCGAACGGAGGGTTTGGGGCAGGCCGGTGAGCCGGGTGGGGTCAGGGGGCCAGGGGTTGCGACCTGTGGCCCGGCCCGAAGCCGGCCCGGTGGGGGCGCAATGCGTGGCGGGCGCGGCGATCTCACGCCGGCCAAGGGCGGGTGCGGCGTGCGCCCGCGGGGCGCAGACCGGGCGGGGCGCGCAACCGGATCGATTCCCCGGCGCCAGTGGGGCGGGGGGTGACGGATGTGACGCCTGGGCCGACGGCGAGGGTGAGCCGGTGGAATCCCGTGACATCCGGGCGCAGCGGCCAACGGCCGTTGACAGCGATGGTGTTGGGGGCCGTTGGGACCGTTGAGGCCACTGGGGGTGCAGAGGGAGTCGTCGGCGGCCTCGGTACCGCGGGGTGCGCGGCGGCGGTCGCACCGGACGCGGCGAGCGGAGCGGGCGCGTCGGACGGTGCGGGCGCACGGGTTACGGCTTCCGCGATGCCCCCCGGTTCACCGGCCGCGCCGCCGCCCTCCGCATCCGTACGAGCCACCGCGCCGCCGTGCGCCCTCCTCGACGCCCGCCCGGCCGGCCGGGTGGGTCACCGCCCCCGGCGGCCGCGCGGATCGGCCGACGGCGCTCACCCCGCGCCGGTGGGCGCCACGTACTGTCGCAGCAGATTGCGCAGTTCGTCCTCAAATGCGTTGTAGCGGACCCGGAGTTCGACGCCCGGCCAGTCCCCCGGCAGCAGCGGTTGCGGGAGCAGGGGGTCCGCGAGGAGGTGGCGGAGCACGGCCGCCGAGACGGTGAAGCGTTCGGCGGGCGTCCCCGCCCGTTCCAGCGCTGCCAGCAGCGCGCGGGCCCGCGCCGACCAGCCGTCCAGGTCCCACAGCCGGCCGGCGAGCGCGGCCGGGTCGCCGTCCGGGGTGCCGGTGAGCAGGGTGCACTGCCCGGTGACGACGGCCGGGCGGGGCCGGTCGAGGTTGGCGGGGCGCAGCCAGCTGCCCTCACGGAGTTCGGCCAGCCGCAGGGCGGCCATGGCCTGCCGCAGCGCGGTGCGCTCGGCGGCCGGCCGGCGTTCGGCGGTGACCACGGCGATTTCCCAGGCGCCGTCCCAGGGACAGGTCCTGGGTGACCGGCTCTCGTCCTGCCGGGCCTGGCGCTCCAGCAGCCGGTCGGTGAGACCGTACGCCCCCTCTCGCTGCTGGAGGTCCCCCGCGGCCACCATCCGGGAGAGGGCGACGCGGACGGTGCCTTCGGCAATGCCGAAAAGTTCGCCGACGCGCACCAAGGCGCGCGCGGGCAACTGCGGCGGATGGTGCCCCAGAAGAGTGCTCAGCACGATGGAACGGGCCGTTAGCGGCCGCAGCGTGAGGGTGTCGTCGTTCATATGTGCCCGAAATTCTAGCCAAGGTGAAAGCAAGGGCCGTTACAGTCTTTTCCCAACTGTTGAAGAAACGTAACATCGGGCCTATGACCGTTACCCATGAAGTCGTGAATCAGGCCCCGCCGCTGACCGGATTCAGCACGGCGGACGAGCCGGCCCTGCTGGAGGCGCTGCGCCGGGAGGGCGCCGAGTGGGGCGAGCGGGAGGTGTCCGAGCTGGGCGCGCTGGCCGGCTCGGCGGCGGTGCAGGACCAGGCCCGCTGGGCGGAGGAGCAGCCGCCCCGGCTGCGCACCCACGACCGCTACGGGCACCGCGTCGACGAGGTCGAATTCCATCCGGCCTGGCATCAGCTGATGACCGTCGCGGTGGAGCACGGTCTGCACGGCGCGCCCTGGGCCGACGACCGCCCCGGCGCCCATCTGGTACGCGCCGCCAAGTTCTACGTCTGGTCGCAGGCCGAGCCGGGGCACGGCTGCCCGATCTCGATGACCTACGCCGCCGTCCCCGCGCTGCGGGCCGCACCGGACCTCGCCGCGCTCTACGAGCCACTGCTCGCCGCCCGCGCGTACGACTTCGGGCTGCGGGCGCCGCTGACCAAGGCGGGGCTGATCGCCGGCATGTCGATGACGGAGAAGCAGGGCGGCAGCGACGTACGGGCCAACACCACGCGCGCGGTGCCGGCCGGCGACGGGACGTACCGGATCACCGGCCACAAGTGGTTCACCTCGGCGCCGATGAGCGATGTGTTCCTGGCGCTGGCGCAGACCGATGAGGGGCTGAGCTGCTTCCTGCTGCCCCGGGTGCTGCCGGACGGCACGCTCAACGGGATGCGGCTGATGCGGCTCAAGGACAAGCTGGGCAATCGCTCGAACGCGTCCTCCGAGATCGAGTACGACGAGGCGGTGGCGTGGCCGGTCGGCGAGCCGGGCCGCGGGGTGCGGACCATCGTCGAGATGGTGAACATGACCCGGCTGGACTGTGTGCTCGGCTCGGCGGCCGGGATGCGGGCCGGACTGCGGCAGGCGCTGCATCACACCGCCCACCGGCGGGCGTTCGGGCGGGAGCTGGACCAGCAGCCGCTGATGCGCTCGGTGCTCGCCGATCTCGCGGTCGAGTCCGAGGCGGCGACGCTGCTGGGGATGCGGCTCGCGGCGGCGGTGGACCGGTCGCAGGCCGGGGACGCCGAGGAGGCGGCGCTGCGGCGGCTGGCGCTGGCGGTCGGCAAGTACTGGGTGTGCAAGCGGGGCAGTACGCATGCCGCGGAGGCGCTGGAGTGCCTGGGCGGCAACGGCTATGTCGAGGAGTCGGGCATGCCGCGGCTCTACCGGGAGGCGCCGCTGCTGTCGATCTGGGAGGGCTCGGGGAATGTCGCGGCGCTCGACGTGCTGCGGGCGCTGGGCAGGGAACCGGCCGCGCTGGACGCGTTCTTCGCGGAAGTGGACGCCGCCGCGGGCGCGGACCGGCGATTGGACGCGGCGGTGAACGGGGTCCGCAAGATGCTGGGCGGGCTGGCCGACCCGGAGGAGGCGCAGCTGATGGCGCGTTCGCTGGCGGAGCGGATGGCGCTGGTGCTCCAGGGGTCCCTGCTGGTGCGGAACAGCCATCCGGCGGTCGCCGACGCGTTCTGCGCCTCGCGGCTGGGCGGGGAGTGGGGCCATGCCTTCGGCACTCTGCCCGCGGGCGTCGATCTGGCGTCGGTCCTGGAGCGCGCCCGGCCGCGGACACCGGATGCGGGCGTGGCGCGGGGCGGGGCCTGATGTCCGTACGGGTGGAGCGGGCGGGGCCGGTGACGACGGTGGTGCTGTCCCGGCCGGCGGCCCGTAATGCCGTGGACGGCGCGACGGCGGGCCAACTGGCGGATGCTTTCCGGCAGTTCGAAGCGGATGAGGATGCGCGCGTCGCGGTGCTGTGGGGTGCGGGCGGGACGTTCTGCGCGGGTGCCGATCTGAAGGCGGTCGGCACGGAGCGCGGCAACCGGGTCGCGCCGGACGGCGACGGGCCGATGGGGCCGACCCGGCTGCGGCTGAGCAAGCCGGTGATCGCGGCGGTCGCCGGTCATGCGGTCGCCGGCGGGCTGGAGCTGGCGCTCTGGTGCGATCTGCGGGTCGTGGAGGAGAACGCGGTCTTCGGGGTGTTCTGCCGGCGCTGGGGGGTGCCGTTGATCGACGGCGGTACGGTGCGGCTGCCCCGGCTGATCGGGGCGAGCCGGGCGATGGACCTGGTGCTGACGGGGCGTCCGGTGGCGGCCGCCGAGGCCCTGGACATCGGGCTGGCCAACCGCGTGGTGCCGGCCGGGACGGCGCGCACGGAAGCGGAGCGGCTGGCGGCGGAGATCGCCCGCCTCCCGCAGGCGTGCCTGCGCAGCGACCGCGCGTCCCTGCTGGACCAGGAGGGAAAGGACGAGCAGGCCGCGATGGCGGATGAACTCCGTTATGGCCAGGGGGTGTTGACCGAGGCACTGGAGGGCGCGGCGCGGTTCACCGCGGGGGCGGGTCGGCATGGGGAGGCGGATCGCTAGGCGGGGAGGGCAGGGCGGGGAGGGGCGAGCCCCAGAGCTGGTCCATCGCGGCCCGATCGCGGTCCGATCGCGGTCCGATCCGGGTTCCGATCCGGGTTCCGTCCTGGTCAAGGCAGTTTGCGCAGCCGCCCCACGCGTACTGTCGGCGGCGAACGCAGGGACGATCACGAAAGGCGGCGTGATGAGCGACCTCACCTACCCCGAAGCAGGCGGCACGCAGCGCACTCCGCTGCCGCCCGGCTACAGCCACCTCCACCAGGAGATGCCCATCGGCCAGGGCCGCGCCGCCCTTGCAGCGGCCGGCGAGGCGGTCACCACCTTCCGTATGCACCGCGCGGCGGGCGTCGGCATCCGGGCCGACGGCCCGTGCGCCACACCGGGGTTGAGCATCGAGGTCTCCCTCGGCATCGGCCCGCTACGGCTGCGGGCACCCTGCCGGGTGGTGTGGACGGTGGCCGAGGAGGACCGTATCGGCTTCGCATACGGCACCCTGGACGGCCATCCCGAGTGCGGCGAGGAGGCATTCGTGGTCGAGCGGCGGGCGGACGACTCGGTGTGGTTCACGGTCACCGCCTTCAGCCGCCCCGCCCGGCTCATCACCCGCCTCGGGGGCCCACTGGTTCCCGTCTTCCAGCGCCACTACGCCCGCCATTGCGGCCGGACCCTCCGCCGGCTGACGAGCGGGGCCGGCTAGCCGACGGGGCGGAGCATCCGCGGGCCGCTCCCCGGCGGGCTCTCGCCCGCCGCTTCACCCCTTCCCTCACACCCTGCTGACCCCCGAAAACGCTTTGTTACCGGCGCGTAGCCCAACGCCCCCCTGATCGCCATACGTCCACTCCGGGTTCATCAAATCGTCACCATCTCCCCTGATGCGCATGAGAGAAACCAGGCATGTGTGATGACGAACTGATCCCGCCGCAGGCGGACATGACCGAGGACCAGTGGCTGCGGACCGGATCGGAGGCGGCGGCCGGGGGGCCGCCGATGCGCACCACGGGGCGCGTGCCGCAGTTCGTGAACCGGCGGACGCTGCTGGGCGGCGCGGTGGCCGGGGCGGCGCTGGCGGTGCTGCCGTCGGGCGCGCAGTCGCCCGCGTCCGCGTCCGGGACGCCCCGTCCCGGCGCTCCGGGAGCCTTTCCGTTCCCCGAACACCCCAATGGCAAGGGCGAGTTCAGCGTACTGATCACCGGTGACGCGGGGACCGGCGACGAGGCGCAGTACGCGGTGGCGGCGGCTGCCCGGGATGTCTGCCGGGCCGAGCGAATAGGTCTCGCGGTCGGGCTCGGCGACAATATCTATGAGAACGGCCCCGAGTCCGATCATGACTCGGAATTCCAGGACAAGTTCGAGAAGCCGAACAACGGGATCGATGTGCCGTGGCTGATGGTCCTGGGCAACCACGACTGCTCGGGGCTGATCCCCGGCAGCGGCGGCGACCCGTCCCGCGGTGACCGCGAGGTCGCGTACGCCAAGACCTCCAAGCGCTGGTACATGCCGAGCCGCTACTACAGCGTGCCGCTGCCGGCCGCCGATCCGCTGGTGGAGTTCTTCGCGATCGACACCATTCCGTGGTCCTCGTATGTCGCGCAGCTCGACCCGTACTACCGCTGGGACGGCCCGTACATGCGCGAGCAGCGGAGCTGGCTGGACGGTGCGCTGAAGGCGTCGCGGGCGCGCTGGAAGATCGTCATCAGCCACCATCCGTATCTCAACAACGGCAAGCACGGCAGCGCCGGTTCCTACGACGGTTTCGAGATCGGGAACTACGCCAGCGGTATCCACCTCAAGGAGATGTATGAGCAGGTGGTATGCGGGCGGGCTGACCTGATTCTGTCCGGTCACGACCACACGTTGCAGATCCTGGAGCCGACGGCGCGCACCGGCGGTACCCGGCAGGTGGTGTGCGGGGCGTCGGCCAAGACCGAGGACGGCAAGGCGCACTTCAGCCATCCGGCCGCCTGGCAGAACTTCTCCGACAACGGGTTCATGGTGCTGAAGGTGTCCGGTGCGCGACTGACCATCGACGCGTACACCGTCGACGTCGCGACCCGGAAGGCGACGTTGCAGCACCGGACGCGGCAGACGGCGCCGGTTGCGGCCGGGGACCCTGCGGGGGCGCACGTCTGACGTCGGGAGCGGTTCCGGGACGCATGCCGCCGTCCGTCCCGGAACCGCTTCCCCCGTCACTGCGGATAGCTCACCAGGTTCGCCACATTGCTGTTGGCGTCCGAGGGGCCGCCCGTCCCGTTGATGACGTGGCGGATGGTGCCGGTGCCGCCGAGGGAGACGGTCACCATGTCGTGGAAGCGCACGCTGGGGGTGTCGGGGACCTCGAAGGCGCGCTCCGCGGCGACATCGCGGTTGACGTTGAAGAAGCAGTAACTGCCGAGCCCCCACGCCTCGTGGTTCCGGACGCTGTCGCCGACCTTGTAGGCGGCGTATCCCTGGGTGTCGCCGTTCATCCAGGAGCCCTGGTCCGGCGGGTCGTAGGGCATCTCGTTCTGGTAGAAGTACGTCCGGCCGCGCTCGCCGTTCCAGACCGTCTGATGCTGCTGGTAGTGCTCGACGAACAGGCCGTACATGGTGACGTCGTCGCCGTTGACGGTGAGGCCGTTGGCCGCGGTGTTGGTGTTCCAGCCGACGCCGTCGCCGTGGTCGGCGCGCCAGATCCACAGGTGGTCGCCGATGACATGTGAGCTGTTGACGACCAGGCTCTTGGCGGCTTTACCAGTGCCCGGACCACCGACGCGGAAGAAGACATCGTGCAGCGAGGTCGGGTTGTCGGCGTGGCTCGCGGCGGAGTCCTGCGGGCCGACCTCCATGAGGGACGGTGAGCTCTCCGTTCCGGCGTCGATGAGCAGGCCGGCCACTTTCACACCGGACACGTCGGCCACGGAGACGGCGGTGATGCCGTTGTCGGGGATGAGGGTGGCCAGGCCCAGGCCGAGCACCACGGTGTCCGGCTTGGTGATCTTCAGCGTCTGGTCAAGGTGGTAGACACCGGGGGTGACCAGCAGATGTTTCCCGGCGTCCAGCGCGGTGTTGATCTGCGCCGCGGTCGCGCCGGGCTTGACGATGAAGAAGTCGCTCAGCGGCAGTGCACCGCCCTGCGGGCTGCCCGAGGACCAGCTGGTGCCCTGGGAATCCTTGCGGACGGCCGGTACGAACACCTTGTAGGCGCCGGCGTCGTCCACGTACAGGAATGGCTTCTCGCGGGAGACGGGGGTGGTGTCGACTCGGGTGTAGGGCGGGTCGGGGAAGTTTCCAGCCGGGGCGTTCTCGGCACCGACGAAGACCATGTTCCAGTTGGCGCCGGTCCAGCTGCCCCATTCGGTGTTGCGGGACAGCCACTGCTGCTGGGAGCCGGAGCGCACCTGACCGTCGACCTTGGTGTCGGCCAGCAGCCCGCCGCTCGACCAGCCGCCGTCGTCCAGCTGCAGATCGCCCTTGAGGTGCATCCGCCGGTACGGTGCCGCCTGCGACACCGCCCAACGGTCCGCGCCACCGGTCGGGTTGACGGCCAGGTTCTCCGCCGACCGCCAGAAGTTCTGGGTCGCATTGCCGTCGAACCAGTCGGCCTCGGCGTGCACGGCGCCGTTGACGGTGGTGTCGTCCGGGGACAGGCCCAGGCCGGCGATCTGGGTGTAGAAGCCGATGTTGGCGTCGACGTCGTACGAGCCCGGCTTGAACAGCAGCGCGTGCCGGGCCTCGCCGAACTGGTTGGTCTCCTGTTCCTTGAAGACGTCGTTCACGGCGCTCTGGATCTGGTCCTTGGGCGTCGAGGGGTCGAAGATCCGCACATTGGGCCCGAGGTCGGGGTCGGCCGCGGCGGCGTCGGCGTGCGGGACGGCGAGGGTGGCGGCACAGGCCGCTATGAGGGAGGCGAGGACGGTGGCACGGCGGGCCAACCGCGTTCTGCGGTGTCCGCCGGTGAATCCGAGTTTCACGGGGTTCTCCTTGTCAGCCCGTGTACCGGGCGAAGATCTGGCTGAACTGCCGGCCGTTGTAGGGGTAGGTGGTGGTGCCGGCAGTGCTCCTGCTCCCGGGGCCGTGCCCCGGTTCGCGCATCGCGTTCACTCCTGCTCTCGGTGAAGGGCGGCGGTGACGGGGCCGTGCGCGGCATTCCGATCGCCGCCGGTGGGGTTCCCGTCCCAGGTGAAGGTGGCCGAGGCGCCGGCCGGCAGATCGTAGGAGGCATGCTCGCCACCCCAGTTGATGTCGGCCTTCTGGGTGCTGCCGGTGTCGTTGTAGACGATCAGCGCCTTGGAGCCATTGGGGTTCTTCCAGGCCACGTTGGGTACGTCGGCGGAGTCCGTGGAGCCGATCCGCCGGGCTCCGGGCCGTACGAACCTGGTGAGATGGCCCATCGTGTAGTACTCGACGGTGTAGCCGACGGTGCCGTGCTTCGGGCCGCCGTGGTGCACGGTGATCAGGCCGGTGCAGCCGTCACAACCGCCGTGGTGCGGGCCGCCGTTCTGGTCCACGGCGAGGGACCACTTGAGCCAGCTGCGGCCCCAGTTGCGGGTGTAGTCGATGAGGTTGTGCATGTCCTCCCGCTGCTGGTTGGTGATCCACCAGCCGCCGGAGTGCTCGGTGTCGTACGTGGCGAGGCCCGGGTACTTGTTGTGCACCCGGGTCTGCTCGGTGACCTCGCCGCTGTAGCCGTGCCAGGCCAGGCCGCCGAAGTTGGGGTGGCGGCGGATGGCCGCATCGTCGACGATGGGCGCGCCGAGGTCTCGGTACCTGTCCCAATTCCAGTCCAGCGCGAGGACTTTGGTGGACAGCCCGGCCTTCTTGAGGGCGGGCAGCAGGTCGTTCTTGGTGAAGTAGGCGAGGCCCGGGGCGTTCCACTGCATGGACGGGTAGCCGGAGCAGCAGTTGGGCTCGTTCTGGGCGGTGACGTAGTCGACGGGCACGCCCCTGTCCTTGTACGCCCGCAGGTATGCCACGAAGTAGCGGGCGTAGGTGCCGTAGTACTTCGCCTGGAGCCGGCCCTGGTCGAGACTGCCGTTGTCCTTCATCCAGGCGGGCGCGCTCCACGGCGAGGCCATCACCTTGATGTCCGGGTTGAGTCTGCGGGCGTGTGCGGCCAGCGGCAGGATGTCGGCGAGGTCGTGCTCGACGGAGAAGTGCCTGAGCTGCGGGTCGTGCTGCCCGGCGGGCATGTCGTCGTAGGTGTAGCCGAAACGGGCGAGGTCGGAGGCGCCCATGGGATTGCGGAGGAAGCTGAGGCCGATGCCCTTGACGGGGTCGAAGAGCTTCGTCATCGCTCTGTCGCGGGTGGCGTCGCTCAGCGTGCCGCTGCTGTTCATCAGCCAGCCGGCGGTGTCGGTGAAGGCCGCGCCGCCGCCTTCGAATTTCTGATACGTCTTCGACTCGTCGACGGTGATATTGCCTCCGCCACCCGGCCGGAATCGGACGGGGCGCTGCTTCTCCAGGCCCTTGACGACATGTCGGCCCCCGGGGTCGGAGGTGGTCGTCAAGTGGACCTGGACCTGTTTGCGGGCGACGGTATCCGGGTTGACCGACGGCCCGGTGACGGCGGCCCATACGGGTACGAGGGCGGCCACGGCCGCGCCGGCCACGCCACTCAGCACCCGGCGGACTCTTCGCGATCTCATGTGGGGGGTTGCCTTTCTGTGGCAAGGACAGAGCAGGCTCGCGCACACCCGGTTCTGCCCATCGGGCCGGTGCGGTCACGGCCCAGCTACTGCTTCCGGCCGGTGTGGTCACGGCCGACTGCTCGGCCACATGCTTCGGGAATTGAACGTGCCGCGTCAAGAGTCCTGCACGACACGGAAGTTGGTCCAGGCAAATCCGCTCAGTGGATTCAACTTATGGAGCAGCGTGTGGAGACGGAGCTCTGCGGGGTGCCCTAGGCCCGGAGCTTGACCCGTCACCCGCCACACCATCGCCCGTCACCCGTCTTCCGTAACGCCCAGCGGCAACCGGAGCACCGGAAATGCGGGGTTTCGAGGCCGCACCTATCGTGAGCGCATGGCCGCGTTCCGGTGGACATCGGCCCCGGCCGCCCGCTGGGAACCGATTGCCCTGACACCCCCACTCACCGCGCGTCCGGGAACTGATTACGCTGTGTAATCGTTGCCGGATATGAGGAGGCATCGCGAGGCAAGGGCACGAGGCGGAGGCCAAGTGCACGAGGCGGAGGCAGAGGGCGTGACCAGGCAGACCGGACCGCCGGACGACAAGGGCTACGATCCCCGCGCCGACCGGCATCCGCGCCGGGTCGAGGAGGACGCGCCCGGGGTGTCGCACCATGAGCCCATCGGTCTGCGCGAGCGGCTCTCGCTCAACCGGATGGGCACCTTCGACTGGGATCTGGACACCGGGTTCATGAACCTGGACCCGGGCGCGCTGGACGTGTTCGACCTGCGCGCGGAGGAATACGACGGTGCGCCGCTGTCCCTGGTCTCGCGGGTACCGGCGGAGGAGGGGCTGCGGCTGGACGCGGCGCTCTCCCAGGCCCTGCAGGACGGCAGCTCGTCCTACGGCGCGTACTTCCGTGTCGAGTGCCGCGACGGAACCATGCGCTGGACGCACTCCCAGGGCCGGATCCTGCACGACGACGGCGGGCTGCCGTACCGGATCATCGGCATCGTCCGGGAGGCGTCCAGCGAGCTGGCGGACTCCGCACTGCTGCGCTCGCTCCAGCAAGAGCGGCGGCGGCAGACGGTGATGGTGCAGCAGATCACGGCCGCGCTGGCCCGCGCGCTGTCCGTCGCGGATGTGACGCGGGTCCTCACCGGGACCGGCGGCGCCCGGCGGTTCGGCGCGGACGGACTGGTTCTGGGGCTGGTCGAAGGCGGGCGGTTCGAGATCATCGCGGCCGCCGGGCTGGAGGGCGAGGTGCCCGACGACATGATGAACTCCCGCCTGGACGACACCCTGCCGCTGTCGGACGTGGCGAGCTCTCGACGGCCGTGCTTCCTGGCCACCCGGGGCGAGCTGATCGCCCGCTATCCGCGGCTGCGCCCGTACAGCGAGGCACTCCCGGCGGGCAGCTCCGCGTTTCTGCCACTGATCGCGCAGGACACCGTCATCGGGGCGCTGGGGCTGTTCAACGCCGAACCGTCGGTGCAGTCGACGGAGGAGAAGAACCTGGCGCTGGCGCTGGCCGGTGTCGTCGCCCAGTCGGTGCAGCGGGCCACCCTCTTCGACCAGGAGCGGGAGTTCGCGACGGGGTTGCAGGCGACGATGCTGCCGCGCCGGGTCCCGGCCATCGCCGGCGGCGAGGTCACCGTCCGCTATCACCCGGCGAGCGTCGGCCGGGACATCGGCGGCGACTGGTACGACGTGGTCCCGCTGCCCCAGGGGCGGACCGGGCTCGTGGTGGGCGATGTGCAGGGCCATGACACCCATGCGGCCGCCGTCATGGGCCAGTTGCGCATCGCCCTGCGCGCGTACGCCAGCGAGGGGCACTCGCCGGAGACGGTGCTGGTGCGCGCCTCCCGCTTCCTGGCGGAGCTGGAGACCGAGCGGTTCGCGACCTGTACCTACATCCAGGCCGACATGGAGTCAGGAGCGCTGCATGTGGCGCGGGCCGGCCATCTCGGCCCGCTGATCAGCGACGGTTCCGGGCACATCGACTGGCCCGAGATCCGCGGCGGGCTGCCGCTGGGCCTTGCCACCGGCTTCGGTCACGACCACTTTCCGGAGACCCAGCTGTTCCTCGAACCGGGGTCGACACTGCTGCTGTGCACCGACGGCCTGGTGGAGCAGCCCGGACGGGACATCTCGGCGGGCATCGACGCGCTGTCCGCGGCGGTCCGGGCCGGACCCCCGGAGCTGGACGCGCTCGCCGACCAGCTCTCGGACCACCTGTGGGCGGAGCCCGGCTCGGAGGACGATATGGCGCTTCTGCTGCTGCACCGGCTGACCGACCACCGTGCCGCCATCACGCCCCGGATGCGGCTGCATGTCCATCAGGCCGACCCGGCGGGGACCGCGGAGGTCCGCTCGGCGCTGCGCCGCACCCTGGACCAGTGGCGGGCCGGCGAGGTCTCGCACAACGTCGAGGTCGCCGCGTCCGAGCTGATCGCCAACGCACTGACGCACACCGAGAGCGGCGCGCTGGTCACTGTTGAGCTGCTGCCCGGCGCGCAGCGGCGGATCCGGCTGGAGGTCGAGGACCGCTCCAGCCAGTGGCCCCGGCGCCGCAGGCCCGGCGAGACCGCCACGTCCGGGCGGGGGCTGTTACTGGTGGAGGCGCTGGCGAACCGCTGGGGCGCGGAGCCGCGGGGCTCCGGCAAGGCGCTGTGGTGCGAGTTCGTCGTGCCGGATCCGCCGGATCTGCCGGATCCGCCGGATCTGGAGTCGACGGATCTGGCGTCGACGGTCGTGCGGGAGTCCATGGGCGTGCCGCCGGAATCGGAGGATCTGCTGGAGTCGGCGGATCTGCCGGATTCAGCGGGCCTGCCGGATTCAGCGGGCCTGCCGGATTCAGCAGACTCGGCGCCGCGCTGAACGTCGCGGGCGGGGGGGAGACGGTGTCCGCAGTATCCAAACGGTCAGCGTCCTCGGTGGCCGAGCCGACCAACCTGGCCGTCGGCCAGCTCGACCTGACCGGAACGTACACCCTGACGGCGGAGACGGAAACCGCTCCGGCGCAGGCGCCCGCCAGGTGGCGCAGGGAGGCCTGCCGGGTAGCACCCCGTACCACCACCCGATCGCCGCTCCGGCCACTCTGGCGGCTCCGGCGGCCTTGCCAGCTCTGACCGCTCCGGACGCTCCGACCTCTCCGACCTCTCCGACCGCTCCGGCCGCTCCGGCCGCTCCGGACGCTCCGACCGCTCCGACCGCTCCGACCGCTCCGACCGCTCAGTCCTCCGGGCCGTACCACACCGTCGTCATATTGCAGAACTCGCGGATGCCGTGCCCGGACAACTCCCGCCCGTAGCCGGAGCGCTTGGCTCCGCCGAACGGCAGGCCGGGGTGCGAGGCGGTCATCCCGTTGAAGAAGACGCCACCGGCCTGCAAGTCCCTTGCGAGACGGGCCTGTTCGCCCGCGTCCCGGGTCCAGGCGTTGGAACTCAGCCCGAACGGCGTGTCGTTGGCGACCGTCACCGCCTCGTCCAGGTCCGCCACACGGTAGAGCGTGGCAACCGGGCCGAACGCCTCCTCTTGGTGGATGCGCATCTCGGGGGTGATGCCGTCGAGCACTGTCGGCTCGTAGAACCAGCCCGTGTGGCGCTCCGGCGGGCGCCGGCCGCCGCACAGCGCCCGCGCGCCCCGGTGCACCGCGTCATCGACCAGTTCCTCCAGGTCGGAGCGGCCTTGCTCGCTGGAGAGCGGCCCGACGTCGGTGTCCTCGTCCATCGGGTCGCCGAGGGTCAGCGCGGCCATCCCCGCGGTGAACCGTTCAGCGAATGCGTCGTAGACATCGTTGTGGACGATGAACCGCTTGGCCGCGATACAGGACTGGCCGTTGTTCTGGACACGTGCGGTGACGGCGGTGCGGGCGGCCTTGTCGAGGTCGGCCGACGGCATGACGAGGAAGGGGTCGCTGCCGCCGAGTTCAAGGACGGTCTTTTTGACCTCGTCACCGGCGATCGACGCGACGGAGCGGCCGGCGACCTCGCTGCCGGTCAGCGTCGCGGCGGCGATCCGCGGGTCGCGCAGGATGTCCTCGACGGCGCCTGACCCGATCAACAGGGTCTGGAAGCAGCCCTCGGGGAAGCCCGCCCTGCGGAAGAGTTCCTCCAGGTAGAGCGCGGTCTGCGGAACGTTGGACGCATGCTTGAGCAGCCCGGTGTTGCCTGCCATCAGGGCGGGTGCGGCGAACCGCACGACCTGCCAGAGCGGGAAGTTCCACGGCATCACCGCGAGGATGGTGCCCAGCGGGCGGTAGCGCACCACGGCGCGCGCCGCACCGGAGTCCTTGACGTCGGCGGGGTCGGGCTGCTCGTCGGCGAGGAGCTCCTCGGCGTGGGTCGCGTACCAGCGCATGGTCTTGGCGCATTTCGCGGCCTCTGCGCGCGCCGCGACCAGCGTTTTGCCCATCTCCGTGGTCATGGTGCGGGCGATGGTGTCCTGGTCGGCGTCGAGCAGGTCGGCGGCCTTGAGCAGCAGCTCGGCCCGGTGGGCGAAGGATGTGTCGCGGTACTGCTTGAAGGCCTGCTCGGCCCGGATCAGGTGGTCTTCGATCTCGCCCGCGTTGAGCGCGTCGAAGGTCTTCAGGGTCTCGCCGGTGGCCGGGTTGACCGTGGCGATGGCCATGGCCGGCACCTCCTTCGGTAGTGCGGACGGCCCCAGAGAACGCGTGCCTCTAGGAGAGCGGCGAGGGGGCCGGGGACGGCTCGGGCACCGGGTCCGGGTCGGGTCCGGGCGGACGCGGGACCGGGGACGGTTCCGGTTCTCCGGGCCCGGGCGGTCCGGGCACCGGCGGCGGACCGGGGAGCGGCTCCGGAACGGGGCCGGGAGGCGGGCCTCCCGGGTCCGGGGGCGGTACGGGCTGAGGATCGCGGTCGACGGCGCGGTCACTGCGGGTAAGCGGTTGCCGCTGCACTGCGGGCCTCCAGAACGAGACGGCTGATGGCACATGGGACATAAGCCCCCGTACCCGAGTCTGGCCCGTCCATGGCCCTGGCGCACGATGGACTTCCCCCGGACGGGATGCGGGCGCGGTGGGGCAGGACGGACGCATCCGCGAGTTGCGGCCCGGACACGTCCGCCGGGGCCCAGACGTCATCCGCGCGGCTCTGCGTATGTGACCTGTTTGGGCGGCGACGCGTCGACCCGCCACGCTCTAGATTGCGGGCATGCCCCTGACGCGTACCCGTACGACCACGGCCGGAAGCGGCAAGCGCGGCGGAAGCGGCAGGAGCGGCGCGAGGACCAAGGCCGCTGCCAGGGCCACTGCCACCCCCGCGACCGCCGCGCTGCTGTCGGCGGTCTGCGCGGCGGGGCTGCTCGCCGTCGCCTCTCCCGCCTCGGCGACCCCTCCGGCCACGCCACCCGCCCAGACCGCCGCCGACCGCATTCCGCTCCCCTACCGGATGGCCGACACCGGCGGCGGCGACCAGCTCATCACCGCCCGTGCGCCCAGGAAGGGCTCCACCACCGGGACCGTGAAGTGGTGGCAGTGGCGCAACGGCCGCTGGCACCAGGCCGGTTCGGCGCCGGCCCGCTTCGGTTCCGGCGGGCTGACCGAGGGCAGCACCCGTGAGCAGGGCACCTCAACCACTCCGACCGGGCTGTACGACCTGCCGTTCGCCTTCGGGATCGACCCGGCGCCGGACGGCACCACCACCCCGTACCGCCGGGTCCGCCCGGATTCGTGGTGGTGCGAGGACAACGCCTCCACCTCCTACAACCGCTGGGTGGAGCCACGGCCGCGGGACTGTGCGGCCGCCGAGTCCGAGCGGCTGGCGGACTATCCGACGCAGTACAGCCGCGCCCTGGTCATCGGGTTCAATTACCACCGCCCGGTGCACGGCCGCGGCGCCGGGATCTTTCTCCATGTCAATGGGAAGGGCGCGACGGCGGGCTGTGTGTCCGTACCGGCCCGGGCGATGGCGCGGATCCTGTCCTGGGTCCGGCCGTCCGAGCACCCGCATATCGCCATCGGCACGGCCCACGGGCCGACGGCGATCACCCGCTACTGACCAGCGACCAATCACCAACCACCAACCACGACCCATCAACCACCGCCCACGGCCGACTACCGACTACCGACTACCGACTACCGACAACTGACCACCGACCACCGACCACCGACCACTGCCCAGCAACCCTGACCAGTGCCACCTATCGACCGCTCCCGGCCAGATCCACCGTCAGCGGAAAGTGGCAGGCCACCCGGTGGCCAGGCGTTTCCGGCTCGGCGGGCGGCGGCTCGGTGGTCGCGCACAGCTCGGTGGCGGCCGGGCAGCGGGTACGGAAGCGACAGCCGGAGGGCGGGGTGGCGGCTGAGGGTGACTCGCCGCCGAGCGGGGTGCCGGCCGGGGTGGCGTCCGGGTCGGGGACGTTGACCGTGTCGAGCAGCCCACGGGTGTACGGGTGCAGCGGGCGGGTGAAGACCCGCTCGGCGGGGCCGGTCTCGACCAGCTTGCCGAGGTACATCACACCGACCGAGTCCGCGAGGTGCCGCACCACCGCCAGGTCGTGCGAGATGAAGAGGTAGGTGAGTCCCTTCTCGCGCTGTAGATCGCGCATCAGGTTGAGGATCTGCGCCTGGACGGACACGTCGAGCGCGGAGACCGGTTCGTCGGCGACGACGAGTGAGGGCGTCAGCGCGAGGGCGCGGGCCAGGCCGAGGCGCTGGCGCTGGCCGCCGGAGAACTCGTGCGGATAGCGGTCCACCGCGCCGCGCGGCAGCCCGACGTCGTCCAGCAGCCCGGCGATCCGCCGTCGCTGTTCCGCCTTGTCTCCGATGCCTTGGATGACCAGGGGTTCGCGCAGTACGGCGCCCACTCGCATCCGGGGGTCCATGGACGCGTAGGAGTCCTGGAACATCAGCTGGACGTCGCGCCGGTGCGCGCGTAGCTCCCGCTTGGTCAGGGTGCTGATGTCGCGGTCGGCGAAGTGGACGGTGCCGTCGGTGGGCGCCTCCAGGCCGACGACGATCCGGCCGAGGGTGGACTTGCCGCAGCCGGATTCCCCCACGATGCCGAAGGTCTCACCGCGCCGCACCGTGAGCGAGATCCCGGCCACCGCGCTGACCTGCGACGCGGCGCTCTTCCGGCGGGCGAAGGGGCCGCCGTGCAGCGGATACGACTTGGCTACGCCGACCAGCCGCAGCAGCGTTTCTTCGGTACGTACCGGGGGCGCGGTGGGTGTGGGCGGGCGGACCTCGGCGACCGGGTCGGCGCCGGGCGCCGGATCGACCGGGTGGAAGCAGGCAAAGGCATGGGGCGCGTCGCCGTCCCCGTTGGTCTCGCCGGTCAGTTCCGGCTCGGCCGCGCGGCAGATGTCGGTGGCGAAGCCGCAGCGCGGGGCGAAGCGGCAGCCGGCGGGCCTGGTGACGAGGGACGGCGGCAGGCCGGGGATGCTGGACAGCGAGCGGACACCGTCGGTGGCACGTTGAGTGGCATCCGTAGCGCGTAGGGCGCCGTCGGTGGCACGTTCAGTGATATCCGTAGCCCGCAGAGCACCGTCGACCGCACGTTCAGTGACATCCGTAGCCCGCAGGGTGCCGTCGACGGCGCGTTCGGGGAGGGCCGCGAACAGGGCCTGGGTGTAGCGGTGCCGCGGGGTGGCGAACAGCGGCCGTACGGGGGCGCGTTCGGCGATCCGGCCGCCGTACATCACCGCGACCCGGTCGACCCGACGGGCGATCACCCCGAGGTCGTGGGTGACCAGGATCATCGCCATGCCGAGGCGCTCGCGCAGCTCGTCGATGAGTTCCAGGATCTGGTGCTGGGTGGTGACGTCGAGGGCCGTGGTCGGCTCGTCGGCGATCAGCAGCCGGGGTTCGCAGACCAGTGCCATGGCGATCGCGACGCGCTGCCGCATCCCGCCGCTGAGCTGGTGCGGATGGTTCCTCATCCGCTCGGCGGGGTGCGGCATGCCGACCAGCCGCAGGGTCTCCTCGGCCTTCGCCCAGGCTTCGGCCTTGGTCAACTCCGTGTGCAGCAACAGGGGTTCGGCGACCTGGGCGCCGATGGTGAGGGTGGGGTTGAGGGAGGTGAGGGGGTCCTGGAAGACCATGCCGATGGTGTTGCCGCGGATGTGCCGCAGGGCGGGTTCCGGGGCGGCGGCGAGGTCCGTGCCGTCGAAGAGGATCCGGCCGCCGGTGACCTTGCCGCCGTTCGGGAGCAGGCCGAGGACGGAAAGCGCGGTCATCGTCTTGCCGCAGCCGGATTCACCGACGATGCCGAGCGCTTCGCCGGGGGCGAGGTCGAGGTCGACGCCGTCGAGGGCGTGGACGGTGCGGCCGCGGCCGGTGATCTCGACATGCAGGTCGTCCATGGTCAGGAGCGAGTCGGTCGTCAGGAGCGGTTCGGTCATCGGGGGCGGGTCGGTCATGGGGGCCTCAGTTCTTGTTCAGCCGTACGTCGAAGGCGTCCCGCAGCCCGTCGCCGATGAAGTTGAAGGCGGAGACGACCAGCACGATCGCGAGGCCCGGCGGGAAGATCAGCCACCAGTGGCCGACCTGGGTGTAGGTGATGCCGGCGGAGAGCATGGAGCCCCAGTCGGCGGCGGGCGGTGGGATGGACAGGCCGAGGAAGGACAGATAGGCGACGTAGAGGATGGCGTCGGCGATCTGGAAGGTGGCGTTGACGATGACGGTGCCGATGGCGTTGGGGACGATATGCCGGAACACCGCCCGGCCACCGCCGCCGCCCATCAGCCGCATGGCGTGGATGTAGTCGCGGCTGCGCAGCGCGAGCGCTTCGCCGCGGATGAGCCGGGCCGGGGAGAGCCAGGCGACGGAGGCGATGATCAGGATGAGGACGGGCTTGCTGGGTGTGACGATCGCGGCGACCACGACGAGCAGGAAGAGCGCCGGGATGGCGAGCGCGGCGTCGGTGATCCGCATCATCACGGCGTCGATCCAGCCGCCGAAGTAGCCGGCGACCGCGCCGTAGACCGTCCCGAAGAGGGTGGCCAACAGGCCTGCGGCCAGGCCGACTTCGAGTGAGGTGCGGCCGCCGTGCATCAGCCGTCCGAGCAGGTCGTAACCGAGGTCGGTGGTGCCCAGCGGGTGGCCGCCGCCGGGGGCGAGGCTTGCCTGGGAGAGGTCGGTGTGGATCTGGTCGGTGGGGTGGATCAGCGGCCCGAGGAAGCAGAAGGCGAGCAGGGCGAGCAGCACCAGCGCGCCGGTGAGGGCGAGCTTGTTGCGGGCGAAGACGGCGAGGGTGCGGCGGGCCGGTCCAGGGGTGGCGAGGGCCGCCTCGGGAAGGGGGACATCGATGGCGGTCACGTCACGCTCCTGATGCGCGGGTCGAGGGCGGCGTAGGCGATATCGGTGATCAGGGAGCCGAGGACGGTGGCGACGCCGACGACGAGGGTGACGCCGAGCAGGACCGAGAAGTCGGAGCCCTGGGCCGCGTTCCAGAACAGCAGCCCCATTCCTGGGTAGTTGAACATCGACTCGACGACGAGGGTGCCGCTGAAGAGGGTGGGGAGGTAGAGGCCGAGGAGGGTGGCGAGCGGGATGAGGGCGTTGCGCAGTACGTGCCGGGTCATGATCCGGGCATTGGACTGGCCCTTGGCGCGCGCCGTGCGTACGTATTCCTCGCTGAGGTTGTCGAGGACGGCGGAGCGCATATAGCGGCTGAAGGCGGCGATGATGCCGAGCGCGGCGGTGACGACGGGGAGTACGAGAGCGGGCAGGTCGGCGAGGATGCCGCCGACGGTGTCGGCCTGGGGCGCTTCGGCGGGGAAGAGCTGGAGCTGCTGGCTGAAGACGAGTATGAGGACCAGGCCGAGGAAGAACACCGGGGTGGCGTAGGCGAGGAAGGCCGCGCCGGTCAGCAGGTAGTCGGCGGCCTTGCCGCGGCGTACGGCCTGGAGAATGCCGAGCGGGACGGCCAGCAGTGCGGCGAGCGCGATGGCCAGGCCGGCGAGCAGGGCGGTCTTGGGCAGCCGTTCGCCGAGCAGTGAGGCGACGGTCTGGTTGAGCTTGTACGACTCGCCGAGGTCGCCCGAAAGCAGCCGCCCGAGGTACCTGACGTATTGCTCGGGCAGTGAACGGTCGTATCCCTGCTGGTGGTTGAAGTGGGCGATGGATTCCGGGGTGGCCTGGACACCGAGAATGGCGCGGGCCGGGCCGCCGGGGAGCATGTGCAGCAGGACGAAGACGATGACGGAGACGAGCAGCAGCACGACGACGGCCTGTGCGATGCGCTTGGCGAGGAAGCGGATCATTTGCCGGCACCGCCCTTCTTCACGAAATACCAGTCCTGGGGTGCGAGGGTGAGTGTCGGGTTCTGGTCGACGCCGCGCAGGTCGTTGCGGATGGCGGAGACCTGATAGGCGGGGTTGGGGGTCCACAGGACCGGCAGCTGACGGGCGACCTCGCGGCCGTAGTCGCGCATCACGGCCGGGTCGTCGGAGTATTCGGTGTCCCGGATCAGACGGTCGGTACGCGGATCGGACCAATTTCCCATGTTCGACGGGGCGTTGGTGGCGAAGAGCTTCTCCCCGCTGGGGGCGGGCGGGAAATACCAGCTGCCCTGGGTGCCGAAGAAGCCGAGCTGCCATTCCGCGCAGATGGGTTCGGACTTCTTGCAGGGGACGGTGGTGCCCAGGACGGTGTTGAGCGGCTGCTGCCGGATGTCGAGGGTGATTCCCGCCTTGCCGAATTCGGATTTGACGGCCTGCATGGTGTTGGAGGTCTCGGTCGAACCGGACTGGGAGAGCAGCGAAAGTCGCAGCTCCTGGCCGTTCTTGATGCCCGCGCCACACTCTCGGGTGCCGTTTCCCGGCCGTACGCAGCGCAGTTCGCCGTCCCGGTCGGCCCAGCCGTGCGCGGCGAGCAGCGCCGTCGCCTTCTTCGGGTCGTACGGATAGGGGTCGCCGTCCAGGAGCCCGGCGGGGACCGGGCCGAGGGTGGGCGTGGCGCTGCCGTGCCAGATCACCTTGGAGATGGCCCGCTGGTCGATGAGGTGCTGGAGCGCCTGGCGGAGATAGGGCTGGCGCAGCAGTGGTCCGGCCGTGGGGTGGTTGAAGTTGAGGACGATATACGTGACCGCCCAGCCCTCCCACGGGTCGATGCGATAGCCCATCTCCTTGAACTTCGCGGACTGCGCCATGACGGACGGCGGGATATAGCCGTAGTCGACGCCGCCGGCGCGCAGCACATTGAATTCGGAGTCGGCGGTGGTGAAGGGCTTGAGGACGACCCGGTCGAGGTGGGGTTTGTCCGGTCCCCGGTATTTCTTGTTGGGGATCAGGGACACCTGGCCCGAGGTGCTCCACTTTTCAATCGTCCAGGGCCCGTTGACGGTCTTCCACAGCGGGTCGCTGTCAAATCTGGAGAACTGTTTGGCGTGTCGCATCAGCCGGGCGAAGGCCTGCTTCGGGCCCTGGTGATCGGGGTTCCAGGCGTGGACGGGTAGTGCGGCGAAGTCCTGGAGTTCATTGGCGGTGAACCATGCCGGGTTGTACGCGCGGTCGAGCCGGAGCCGGAAGGTGCGGTCGTCCACGGTTTCGAACGCCTTGACGTCGTCCGGCATCAGCTTGGGTGAATAGCCAGCCCAGTCCTGCTTGTTGTGTTTGACCAGATCGAACCAGAACTTCACATCGCGGGTGGTGACGGCCTTGCCGTCGGACCACTCGTAGCCCTTCTTCAGGGTGATGCTGACGGTTTTGTTGCCGTCGCTGTAGCGGGGCGGTTCCGCGAGGCCGCGCGGCGACTCCATGGTCAGCGCGTCGCCCTTCTGCTCGGGCTGGAACAACGGCAGGAACAGCAGGTTCTGTATGGCGCTGTTGTACGAGGCCAGATAGCCGGGGGCGCCTATGGGGAAGATCCAGTTGGGGGTGGAGGCGGGCGGCAGGGCCATGGTGGCGGTGCCGCCTTCGACGCGGGTGCCGCCGGTGAGCCCCACGTCGGTGACAACGTTGCCACGCGGGCCGCAGCCGGCCAGTGCGCAGGCGCCGAGCAGGGCCGCGGCCAGGATGCGCCCCAGGGGCCCACGTATTCGTGTGCTGCGCAGGCGCATGCTGCCTCCGGGGATCGACCGGTCGAAGAATGCGAGCAAAGTACGGACGGCCCTGAAAGGAAGTCAAGGGCTTGGCGCGACGGAGTCGCGGTTCGCCGAAGCAGTGCCAGGGTCTTGGCGGACGAACATGAACTGGGTTCTACTGTCAGCGAGTTACTCCCCTGACTTCGTTCGACCACCGAAACAAGTCCTGTCCCCCACACGTCCTTCCACGCGTTCTCCCACACGCCCTTCCACATGTTCCTCCACGCGTTCTCCCACACGTCCTCCCACACCGCTCCCATACCGCCCCCACCCCGAGCCGAAAGGCGCCCCATGACCGCCTCCGACGAGCTGCCCGGCTCCGCCGCGCATGTCCTCGAACTCGTCGCCAACGGCTCCGCCACCTCCCGCGCGGACCTCGTACGGGAATTGGGACTGGCCGCCTCCACCGTCTCCACCCGCGTCCAGGAGCTGGTCGACGCCGGGCTGCTGACCGAGTCCGGCCAGGGCGCCTCGCGCGGCGGCCGGCGCCCGCGGCTGCTGCGGGCCGCCGCCCAGGGGGCCGTCGCACTCGCCGCCGACCTGGGCAGCCATCACATCCGTACCGGCGCCGTAGGACTGACCGGCGCCGGCTTCGACATCGACGAGTACGCCTTCGACCTGACCGCCGGGCCCGAACCCGCCCTGGACGTGCTGGCCGAGCGGCTGGCGGAGCTGGCCGAGCGGCAGCGCACGGCCGGCCGGACCGTCCGCGGCGTCGGTGTCGGCTTCCCCGGCCCGGTGGACACCGACGGCGGACGGATCATCGCCCCGTCCCGGATGCCCGGCTGGCATCTGTTCGAGCTGCGCGACCGGCTCGCCGACCGCCTGGGCCTGCCGGTGCTGCTCGACAACGACGCCAATGTGCTGGCGCTGGGCGAACACCGCGCCGCCCACCCCAAGCTGCGCCATCTCGTCGTCGTCAAGGCCGGCCGCGGCATCGGATCCGGTGTCATCAGCCACGGCCGGCTCTACCGCGGGGCCCGCGGTTCGGCCGGCGACATCAGCCATGTCCGGGTCGGTACGGCTGCCGAACGCCCCTGCTCCTGCGGCAACATCGGCTGCCTGGAGACGGTGGCGAGCGGCGCCGCCATCGCCACCGCGCTGCGTGCCCGGGGCATCGCCGTCGACTCCACGACCGACATCCTCCGCCTCGTCGAGAACGGCGAACCGCATGCCACCACCCTCGTACGGCAGGCCGGCCGGGACATCGGCGCGGTGCTCGCCGTCGTCGTGAACTTCTTCAACCCCGAGGCGGTGATCCTGGGCGGCGCACTCTCCGGTGCGGAACCCCTGGTCGCCGCGGTACGCGGGATGCTCTACGAGCGCTGCCTGCCGATGGCGACCCGCGAACTCACCATCGACGCCGCGGCCGGCGGCCCGGACGCGGGGCTGCTCGGCGCTGGGCATGCCGCGCTGCGCGAGCTGGCCGCGGCGGACGGGCTGCGGGCGCCGGTCGCAGGGCGCGGCTGACCACGTCCCGGCCCACCCATGCCGATGCACATCCACGCCAACGCCCATCCATGCCAACCACTCGCCTGCACGGAAAGCGAGCCCGCATGACCACCCCCGAGACCACCCCGATGAGCACCCCTACATCCGCCCCCATGACCGCCCCCATGACCACCCCCCAGCCCCCCTCTCCCCCCGACCGCCGCCTTCGGATCGGTATCGGCGGTATGGCCATCGAGTCCAGCCAGTTCTGCCCGCACCGCTCGACATACGACGACTTCCGCGTCACCCGGGACGACGCGCTGCTGGCGCGCTACACCTGGACCCGGCCGGACGGCGATCTGGCGGAGTTGGTCGAGTGGGTGCCGCTGGTGCATGCCGTCGCGCTGCCCGGCGGTCCCGTCGAGCGCT
Organism: Streptomyces sp. NPDC050636; assembly: GCF_040654775.1. NCBI lineage: Bacteria > Bacillati > Actinomycetota > Actinomycetes > Kitasatosporales > Streptomycetaceae > Streptomyces > Streptomyces sp. NPDC050636. The sequence goes on along the minus strand of NZ_JBFAIP010000002.1, from coordinate 443,773 downwards.
CCACGTACGACCGCATCAAGAGCGAACTCACCGGCCGGATAAGGGAGTCGGGCCCGCTGGACGGCCTCGTGTACGACATCCACGGCGCCATGAGCGTTGTCGGCATGGACGACGCGGAGGCCGATCTCACCGACGCCGTACGCGCCGCCACCGGCCCCGGAACGCTGATCTCGGCCGCCATGGACCTGCACGGAAACGTGTCCCGCCGGTTCGCCGAGCGCCTCGATCTGCTGACCGCGCACCGCCTCGCCCCGCACGAGGACGCCTGGGAGACCCGGGAGCGGGCCGCCCGCAAGCTCGTCGAGCGGCTGGTCTCCGGGAGGGGGCGCCCGCACCGCGCCTGGGTACAGGTCCCCGTCCTCCTGCCCGGCGAGAAGACCAGTACCCGCCTCGAACCGGCCAAGTCGCTGTACGGACGGCTGACTTCGATCGAGGCGCTCGACGGGATCGTCGACGCGGCGATCTGGGTGGGCTACGCCTGGGCCGACGAGGAGCGCTGCCGGGCCGCCGTCGTGGTCACCGCGGACGATCCGGAACTCGCCGTCGCCCAGGCGGAGTCGCTGGCCCGGGAGTACTGGGACGTACGCCGCGACTTCGTCTTCGTCGGCCCGACCGGCGATGCCGACACCTGTATCGCCCGCGCCGTCGCCTCCCCCGCCCGCCCCTTCCTGATCAGCGACTCCGGCGACAACCCCACCGCGGGCGGGGCCGGCGACCTGGCGTATGTGCTCGGCCGGCTGCTGGCACACGAGGAGCTGGCCGACGGCCGGGTCACCGCGCTGCACCCGGGCATCACCGACCCGAAGGCCGTCGTCGCCTGCTTCGACGCGGGGGTGGGCGCCGAGGTCACGCTCGCCGTGGGCGGCCAGGTCAGCGCGGGCACCGGCCCGCACGCCGAGCCGTACGAGCTGACCGGCACCGTCACCGCCCTGGAAGGTTCATCGGTCCCCAACTCCGGTGCGCCACGCGGTAATCCGGCCTATGACGGCGGCGGCCTGACCGCTGCGGTCACCCGCGGCGGCGTGACGGTGGTGCTCACCGAGCGCCGCAAGCCGTTCCACACCCGCGCGGACTTCGGGGCGCTGGACCCGCTCTCGTACGACCTGGTGGTCGTCAAGATCGGTTATCTGGAGCCGGAGCTGTATGCGATGGCCGCGGACTGGTTGCTCGCGCTCACCCCGGGCGGGGTGGACCAGGATCTGCTGCGGCTGGGGCACCACAGGGTGCTGCGGCCGCTCTATCCGTTCGATGACGAGGGCTTTGAGGAGCCGGAGCTGAGGGCGGTGGTGCTGTAGCGGGTGCGGGCGGCTCGGACCGTTGCGCCTTCGCCTGTACCCTTTCGGCCCGCCGTTCGCGACAGGATTCAGCTCATCACCCTCACACGATCCGCCTGTGGCCCCTTCTGCCCCTGGGAGACCTCGAACTCGACCCGTTGGCCCTCTTCCAAGGCCTTGAATCCGTCCATATCGATCGCGCTGTAGTGGACGTACACGTCCTGTCCCCCGTCTACCGCGATGAATCCGTACCCCTTCTCGCCGTTGAACCACTTCACGGTGCCCTGAGCCATGGCGCTGTCCCTTGCTGGATGATGCTGGATGATGCTGGATGCCCAGTCGGGCACGGTAGTTCTACCCGCCCGGAATGCCGACCGCGCCGGTGTTCACCCGGACGGCGCCCCCAGGGGCGCAGGCTCATGGCTGCGGATCGCGCGCGTCGTAGCGGGCGAAGGCCCGCCGTCCGAGTCCGAGGGCGGTCACCACCAGGATGCAGGCGATGCCGCCGCCGACCACTGCGGTGGCCGGGGAGGTCAGGTCGGCCGCGGACCCGGCGAGGAAGTCGCCGAGGCGTGGGCCGCCCGCGACCACCACGATGAAGACGCCCTGGAGGCGGCCGCGCATCCGGTCGGGTGTCGCGGCCTGGAGCATGGTGCTGCGGAAGACCATCGAGACGGTGTCGGCGCAGCCGGCGACGGCGAGGAAGAACAGACCGAGCCACAGGTGCCGGGAGAGGCCGAAGCAGGCGATGGCCGCGCCCCAGGAGGCCACCGCGATCAGGATGGCCAGGCCGTGCCGGCGGATTCCGCCGAGCCAGCCGGAGAACAGCCCGCCCAGGACGGCGCCCACCGCGGGCGCGGCGACCAGCAGGCCGACGGTCTTGGCGTCCCCGGCGAACCAGAGCACGGCGATCGCCGGGAACAGTGCGCGGGGCTGGGCGAGCACCATCGCCGCCAGGTCGGAGAAGAACGTCATCCGCAGGTTGGGCCGGGTGGCCAGGAAGCGGAGGCCGTCCAGGACGGAGGCCCGGCGCCGCGGCCCGTCGTCCTGTTGGGGGCGCATGGAGGGCAGTCGCCACATGGCGTAGAGGGAGGCGCTGAAGGCCGCGACGTCGATCAGGTACGCGGCCTGGTAGCCCCAGAGGCCGACGATGACGCCGCCCAGCATCGGACCGCCCATCAGACCGAGGTTGCTGGTCAGCGAGTTGAGGGCGTTGGCGGCGGGCAGCTGCTCGGTCGGCAGCAGTCGCGGGATCATCGAGGAGCGGGCCGGGGAGTTCATCGCGAAGCAGACGGCCTGGAGGGCGACGACGGTGTAGAGGAGCCAGACGCGGTGGTAGCCGGCCAGCGCCGCGGTGGCCAGCACGATGGACATCACGGTCGCGCCCGTGGCGGAGAACAGGCCCAGTTTGCGGCGGTCGACGGTGTCCGCGATGGCGCCGCCGTACAGCCCGAAGACGACCAGGGGGATGAGGGAGCAGAGGCCGACCAGGCCGACGGAGAAGGTGGATCCGGTGATGGCGTAGACTTGGAGCGAGACCGCGAGCGCGGTCATCTGCTGGCCCATCCAGGAGATGGTGTTGCCGCACCACAGGCGGCGGTAGTCCGGGGAGCTGCGCAGTGGGGTCAGGTCCGCGAATATCCGGGAGCGCAGCGGTGTTCCGCCCTTTTCGGAGGTCGCGTCGGAAGTCGTTGTAGGGGCCACGCGGCGCAGTAAACCACGCTGTGCGAGAGCGGCGGGCAGCAGGGCGGGAAGAGCCGCGCACCCGGTGCGCCCCTTACCCCGCCGAACCGGTCACCGGCCCGGTCGGCCGCCCGGGAGGCGGTACACCCGCCGTGCGTTGTCCGCCGCGATCATCGCGCCGACCCGCCGGGCATCGTGCTCGGACCACGCCCCGGAGGCGGTCCAGTCGCCGAGTACCGAGGACAGGGCGGTACGGAAGAGGGCGCTGCCGACGGTGTAGAGCTCCGGGAGGCCGTAGGCGTCGGTGGAGAAAAGCAGCTTGCCGAAGGGGGCGAGTTCCAGGAATTCGGCGAGTACGGCGGCGGCGCGCGGGCCGGTGTGGGTGAGCGTCAGGCCGATGTCGGCGTAGACATGGGGGAAGACGCTCGCCAGGTAGGCGGCCTGGCGGTGGTACGGGTAGCAGTGCAGCAGCACCAGGTCCGTGCCGGTGTCGGCGGTGGCTCGGACGAGGCCGGTGAGCAGCGCCGGGTCGGCGTGGTCGAGGCGCAGGTCGGGGTCGCCGAAGCCGGTGTGCAGTTGGAGGGGGCGGCCGGTGGCGACGGCCAGCCAGATCAGGTGGCGCAGCAGGACCGGGTCGGTGAGGCGGGGCGGGCCGGCGGCCAGCCAGTCGCGGGCGGCGGTGTGTACGTCGTCGGAGGAGGGCGGCTCGGGGTCGAGGGCGAGCCCGTGGCGGTAGGCGGCGACGGTTTTGAAGGCGACGGCGGTGTGGGCCGCGTCCCGTACGGCGCGGTCGAGGGTGTCGGTGAATTCCTCGGCGTCGCGGGAGCCGGCCGCGACGCGTTCGGCCAGCGTCTCCAGCCGGACGACCTCGTATCCGGTGGCGCCGCCGGCCTCGGCGGTCTCGGCGGGCCCGGTGAGATCGCCGGGGAGGCCGGTGTCCAGGAGGTACGCGCCGATGCCGGTGGCGCCCAGCAGGCGGCGCCGGGTCTCGTCCGGGCCGAGGTCGCGGCGGCGTTGCAGGTACTGGTCGGGTGGGCAGTGGGCGGGCAGGCCGAGCAGCGGCGGGCACCAGCGGCGTACCGCGAAGCCGGCCTGGGTGTCGAAGAAGGTGGTGCCGGCCGCGGGCGGGCGGTCGGATTCGGTGAGGTACGCGGCGAACGTCCCGGGGTCCGGCTGGTGCCGGATCACGCCGTGGCAGTGGTGGTCCACCAGCGGCGGAAGCCCGTCATCGGGGCCGGGGCCCGGCCCCGGGGCGTTCGCGGTCATCACCAGCGCCAGCGGGTGGCGGCGGCGATCTCGTCGGCGTCGCTCTCGGCGAAGTGGGCCTCCTCGGCGCGCCGGACCGCGAGCACCGCGCCGTGCAGCACCTTGCCCAGCGCCTCGTGCAGCGGGGCCGACTTCTCCAGCCGGTCGGTGGCCTCGGTGAGGGTGGACGGCAGCCGGAGGATGCCGCGCCGGGCGCGCTCGCGGACGCCGAGGACGCCCGGGTCGCCGCGCTCCGGTGTGGGCAGCTGTGCCCCGGTCTCGATGCCGTGCAGTCCGGCGGCGATGACCGCGCCGACGGCGAGGTAGGGGTTGGCGGCCGCGTCGAAGGTCTTGACCTCGGCCTGGCCGCCGTCCGGGTCGTCGGCAGCGCCGGTGATCAGCCGCAGCGCCGCCTCGCGGTTCTCCAGGCCCCAGCACTGGTAGACGCCGGCCCATTGGGAGGGCTGCAGCCGCAGATAGCTGGCGGGTGAGGGGCAGCCGATGGCGAGGAGGGCGGGCAGGGCGCCCAGGATGCCGGCGAGGAAGGCCACCGCGTCGGGCGCCAGGCCCCATTCGGCGTCCGGGGTGCGGTGCAGGCTGGTGCCGTCGCGGTAGAGGCTGAGGTGGAGGTGGCAGCCGTTGCCGACCTGTCCGGCGACGACGGAGGGGGCGAAGGAGGCGCGCAGGCCGTGCCGGGTGGAGACGGCGCGGACGGTCTCGCGGACCAGCACCGCGTCGTCGGCGGCGCGCACCGGGTCGCCCGGTGCGGTGGTGACCTCGAACTGGCCCGGCGCGTACTCGGGGTGGACCTGGAGGACCTCGATGCCCTGGAGGGTCAGCGCTTCGGTGACATCGCGGACGTAGTCGGAGAGTTCGACGATGCGGGTCATGCCGTACGCGGGGCCCGCGCAGGGGTAGTCGAGGGGCTCGAACTCGCCCTCGGCCGCCGGGGTCAGGCTCGCGGGGGCGCGGGTGACCACCCACTCGGTTTCGAAGCCCATCCGCAGGTCGAGGCCGGCCTCGGTGGCCCGCTCGGCCATCCGGCGGGCGAACAGCCGCTGGCAGGCGGGATGCGGCTGCCCCTGCTGGTCGTAGCGGTCCACTGGGGCCCAGGCCCAGCCGGGTTGTGCGGCGAGCACGGTGACCCGGTCCAGGTCGGGGAAGAGCCGGAGATCGCCGTCGGGCCCGCCGAGATCGTCGGATTCGGTCATCGCGTCGTCGGAGGTGAAGACGTCGAAGACCGGCGACATCCCTACGCCCCGTTCCGCGGCATGCGCCAGACGCTGTGCCGGAATGGCCTTGACGCGCGTGATGCCCGCGTTGTCCACCCAGGTCAGGGCCACATTCCGGACGCCTTCGGCATCCAGCTGCGCCGCCAACTGGCGGGCGTCACCGCGCTGTTCCGCAGCCCGCGATCCCATAGAGCCGTCCTCACTTGGCCGTGCCGATCCCTCGGCGCCCGAATCCCGCTGTCGCCGGTGCGGCCCAGGGCCTCCCCGGTCACGGGCAGTTGAACTCGCACCATACGCACTTTCCTCCACCACGAGGTTCCACACCCCATACATCTGCCAGCCGGTCCACCAGCAGCAGCCCGCGGCCGGAGACCCCGGCCTCGCCCGGTTCGCGGCGCCGCGGCAGGCTGCTGGACTGGTCCTCGACCTCCAGGCGCAGGCGCCGTTCGGCGCTGTGCGGCATCCGGATGTTGACCACCGCCTCACCGTCGGTGTGCAGCAGGGCGTTGGTGATCAGCTCGTCGGCCACCAGCTCGATCTCGTCGGAGCGCTCCCGTGCGCCCCAGGCGCGTACCGCGGCCCGGATCATGTGCCGGGCGGCGGACAGGGCTTCGGGGTCGGCGGGGGCGATGTGCTGCCGGAACCGTCCGACGGTGTCGTGCTCCGGGACGCCGAGGCGGCGCAGCAGGAGCAGCGCCATATCGTCCTCGCCGGTCCGGCCGTACGCCGATTCGCAGAGGCAGTCGGCGAGTTGCTGGACATCCTGGGGTCCGTCACGGACCTCCCGGGCCAGGTCCCGCATACCGTCGTCGAGGTCGATGCCGGGCTCTTCGATGAGGCCGTCGGTGCACAGCAGCAGGGTGTCGCCGGGGGCGAGGTGGACGGTGGTGACGGGGTAGTCGAGCCGTCGGAATTCGGAGGAGATGCCGAGCGGCAGCCCGCCGGCCACCGGCAGCCGGCGGCAGATCCCTTCGGCGTGCCGGAGCAGCGGGTCGATGTGCCCGGCGCGGACGAACCGGGCCGCGCCGGTGCTCAGGTCGGCGTCGACGTAGATGCAGGTGGCGAAGCGGTCGGTCTCCAGCTCGTTCAGGAAGGCGGAGGCCCGGCCCATGACGGTGGCGGGCGCGTGGCCTTCGGCGGCGTAGGCGCGCAGCACGATCCGCAGCTGTCCCATGAGCGCGGCGGCCTGGGTGTCATGTCCCTGGACGTCGCCGATGACAGCGGCGACCCGGCCGTCGGGCAGCGGAATCACGTCGTACCAGTCGCCGCCGATGTCCCGGCCCATCCGGCCGGAGCGGTAGCGGACCGCGATCTGGGCGTCCGGGACGCCGGGGATGCGGCGCGGCAGCATGGCCTGCTGGAGGCCGGCGGCCAGGTCGTGTTCCTGGTCGTAGAGCATGGCGCGGGCGAGGCTCTGCGCGATGCTGCTGCCGAGCGCGACCAGGACGTTGCGCTCCTGGCCGCGGAAGTCGCTCTCGCGCTCGAAGAACAGGCCGATCACGCCGATCGGGCGGCCCTGCGCGATCAGCGGCAGATACGCGGCGGAGCCGATGTTCAGCGGTTCGATGGCCGGCCACAGCCGGGGCCAGCCGTTGCGGAATTCGGCGCGGCTGCGGACGTAGCGCGGGGCGAGGGTGCGGACGACCTCGCTCATCGGGAATTCGTCGCCGACCCGGGTGTATTCCAGGTCGGGCACAAAGCTGCCCGCCTTGCCTTCGGAGACCAGCCGGATACGGCCGGCCTCGACGAGGCCGAGGATGACGTTCTCCGCGCCCAGCCGGCTCAGGCCCTGCTCGTCGGCGAGTACGGCGATCACCTCGCCGACGGTCCTGGCGTGTGCGAGGGCGGCGGTGGTGCGCTCGACGACGCTGGTGTGCCGTCGGCGCTCCTCATCGACCGCGAGCCGCTCGGCCGCCTGGGTGTATTCGTCGCTGGCGTCACGGACCACGCCGATGATGCGGCGGGGCCGGCCGGTCTCGTCGCGGCGGATGCTGCCCTGGGCGTGGGTCCAGCGCAGTTCGCCGTCCCGTAGCCGGACCCGGAAGTAGGCGCCGTAGGAGTGACTGCCGTCCTTGAGGGCGCGGGCGACGAGGGCGTCCAGGCGGGCGGCCTCGGTGGACGGTACGCGGCAGCTGAGCGTTTCCGGGCGGTCGTTGTACTCGCCCGGAAGCATGTCGAACACTTCCAGGGCGTGCGGGTCCATATGCATCAGCCCGCTGTCGAGGTCCCAGTCGAAGCCGCCCATGCCGTTGAGGGCAAGGGTCAGGTCCGGGTGGGCGGGCCAGTCGTCCGGCACCGACACGGTGGGCTGCTTCGCTGCCCGGTCAGCCATGTCGTCACTTTGCCACATTCACCCGGATTGCGGCGTGTCCACCCGACCGTCCGGCCTCGCCCACCGCACTCCTGACCCCCTCCGGCGATTCCCGGGATGTCACGGACCGTGTCCGGCAGGTGACCGACGGGTCGGCTGCGGCCGTCGTGAATTCGCCCGCCGGATCGCGCGGACCCGCCGGCTCCCTGGAGCGGCCCTCGCCACCGCCCGAGCGCGTGCCGGCGCCCGAGGGCGGCCGCCCCTCTCCCGCGCGCCACTCGCCGGCACCACCCCACCTGGTGCCACCCTGGGAAAGACCACGAGACCAGACCACCTTCATCGGCCACCGATGGGAAGCGAGCGCCATGACCACCACCAAAGGCCACCGCATCGAGATCAAACAAGGCACCGACCACATCCGCGTCGCCAACAACGGCCAACTGCTCGCCGACAGCCGCCGTCCACTCCTCCTCTCCGAGACCGGTTATCCGGTGCGCTACTACCTGCCGCCCGAGGACGTACGGACCGAGCTGCTGACACCTTCCGAGACGCGCACCTTCTGCCCATTCAAGGGAACCGCCTCCTATTGGTCACTTGCCGGTGGCCCGGAGGACATCGTGTGGGCCTACCCTGAGCCGCGCCCCGGGGTCGCTCAGATCAAGGACCATCTCTGCTTCTACGAGGTCGAGTTGGCGCAATAGCGGTAGTCCGGAGCGCCGGAAACCCACCTGGTAGGAAAGTTTCCTAACAATAATCCTCCGCCTCCTTGACGCGTACATGCGGGAGCGTCAGGATTCCTCGGAACGGCTCCCCCACGCCGACACCAGGAGACGGATATGACGTCCACCCCTCGCGCCAAGAAGCCTCTGCTCGGCAACCCCCGCTTCGGGATTCCCGCCGCCGCGGGCGCCGCACTCGCGCTCGTCGGCGGCGTCGCACTGTGGTCGACCGCCGGCCGCGCGGACGCCGCCCCCGACCGGGCTCCGGGCGCGCACGCCGCCGGATTCACGGCCGTCGCCGCGGGCGACATCGCCGAGAAGTGCACCGCGAGCGACAGCGGCTGCGAACACCCCAAGACCGCGGCGCTGGTGAAGGAGATCAACCCCGCGTTCGTGCTCACCATGGGCGACAACCAGTACGACGACGCCCGACTCAAGGACTTCCAGAGGTACTACGACAAGAGCTGGGGCGCCTTCAAGGACAAGACGCGCCCCGTCGCCGGCAACCACGAAACATACGACCCGGACGGTGAACTGGCGGGCTACAAGGCGTACTTCGGCTCCATCGCCTACCCCGACGGCAAGAGCTACTACAGCTTCGACCAGGACAACTGGCACTTCATCGCGCTGGACTCCAACAGCCTGGACTCCGCGCAGCTCGACTGGCTCAAGTCGGACCTCGCCGCCAACTCCAAGAAGTGCGTGGCCGCTTACTGGCACCACCCGCTGTTCTCCTCCGGCGAGCACGGCAACGACCCGGTCAGCCGGCCGGTCTGGAAGCTGCTCTACGACGCCAAGGCCGAACTGGTCCTCAACGGTCACGACCACCACTACGAGCGCTTCGCCCCGCAGGACCCGGACGGCAAGGCCGACAAGGCCGGGCTGGTCGAACTCCTCGGCGGGACGGGCGGCGCCAACCCGTACAAGATCGAAGAGGTCCAGCCGAACAGCGAGAAGCGGCTGACCGACACCTTCGGCGTGGTGAAGCTGAACTTCACCGACACCGGCTTCTCCTGGGACCTGGTCGGCACGGACGGCGGCACGAAGGACAGCAGCCCGTCCTACGAGTGCCACTGAGCCCCGGGGCCACCGGTATCCGGGACCCATGGGCCAGGTCTGATTGATGTATCTCGCAACCACGGACGCGGCCGCCGCGGCGGCAAAGGTGACGCGCGGCCGCGTCGGCGGCCCGGTCCTCGCCCTCGGCGCGGTCAGCCTCGTCACCGACATCTCCTCCGAGATGGTCACCGCGGTGCTGCCCCTCTACTTCGTCCTTCAACTGGGGCTGTCACCACTCCAGTTCGGCTTTCTCGACGGCCTCTATAACGGCGTTACAGCCTTCGTCCGGCTGCTGGGCGGGCAGGCCGCCGACCGCGGTGGACGGCACAAGCTCGTCGCCGGATCCGGCTACGCGCTGTCCGCGCTGTCCCGCCTCGGGCTGCTGCTCTCGGGCGGCGGCACCGTCGGCATCGGCGCATCGCTCGCCGCCGACCGCATCGGCAAAGGCGTACGGACCGCCCCGCGCGATGCCCTGATTTCGCTCAGCGCCCCGCCGGACGCACTCGGCCGTGCCTTCGGCGTGCACCGCGCGATGGACACCACCGGCGCCCTCCTCGGGCCGCTCGCCGCATTCGCCCTGCTGTGGGCCACCGCCGACGCATACGACGCCGTCTTCGTCGTCAGCTTCTGCTTCGGTCTGCTCGGCGTGCTGATGATGATCGCCTTCGTACCGGGGCGGGCCGCGCTGCCCACACACCACCAGGCGCCGACCGCCGCGCCCCGCCCGCGCGCACGGCTCCTCGCGCCACTACGCGATCCCGCCTTCCGGCGCATCTGCGGGGCGGCGGCGCTGCTGGGCGCGGCGACCATCGGCGACTCGTTCCTCTATCTGCTGCTGCAGCGCCGGCTGGACTTCGCGGTGAGCTGGTTCCCCCTGCTGCCGCTGGGATCGGCAGCGGTCTATCTGCTGCTGGCGGTGCCCGCCGGGCGGCTCGGTGACCGCATCGGCCGCCGGATCCCGTTCCTGTGCGGGCATGCCGCGCTGCTCGGCGCCTATGTCCTGCTGCTGACGACGGACGCGGGCATGGTTCTGCTAGTGGGTGTACTGCTGCTGCTCGGCGTGTTCTACGGGGCCACCGACGGCGTACTGATGGCGCTCGCCGGCCCGGTGCTGCCTGCCGCCCGGCGGGCGAGCGGGATGGCCCTGCTGCAAACGGGACAGGCGCTGTGCCGCCTGCTGGCAGCCGCCGGCTTCGGGGCCGCCTGGACGCTGTGGGGCACCCGTCCGGCGCTGATCGCCGCCGTCGTCGCACTGGCCGTGGCACTGGCGGCGGCCGCCGTCCTGCTCCCCCGCCCGGCCGGTCCCGACCACCCTGCCCACCCGAAAAGGGAGCCGTCCCGCGGATGAACCCACTGAACCCAGCGCAAGAGGATCCGCCCGTTCCGAAGCGCGTGTCCCGGTCGCTCTCCCTGCGCGCCCGGATCATCGCGGTGGCGGTCGCCGCCGCGGTCCTCGCCACCGTCGCCGTCGTCTACACCGTGGGCGCCGCCCGGCGCGCCGAACCCGCCGACGCCCGCTCGGCCTTCGGCCTCGACCACGGCCGCCTGTACTTCCGCAGCACCGGCGCCGGGGCAGGCCGGGTGGCCAGGCTGCCTGCCCCGGGCGCCGGGGCGGGAACGGCGGCCCACGCAGCGGCCCACGCTCCCGGGCCGGACCACCGCACCACCGGCGGCCCCGCCTGCGAACGCTTCTACGCGGCGGCGGGCACCGGCCTGTGCCTGCAACGCCGTCCGGGTATCCCGCCCAGGTCGTACGCCGTCGTCCTGGACAGCCGGCTGCGCGAGAAGCGGCGTATCGCGCTCACCGGCATACCCAACCGGGCCCGGGTCTCGGCCTCCGGCCGGATGCTGTCCTGGACGATGTTCGCCACCGGGGACTCGTACGCCACCACGTCGTTCTCCACCCGCACCTCGATCCTGGACACCCGAACCGGCTACCTGATCAAGAACATGGAGGAAATTCCGCTCACCCTCGACGGCCGCCGCTATCACTCGCCCGACGTCAACTACTGGGGCGTCACCTTCGCCCGCGACGACAACCGCTTCTACGCCGCCGTCTCGACGAAGGGGAAGACCTACCTCGTCCAGGGCGATATGCGGAAATGGGCCGCCCACACCCTCCGCGAGAACGTCGAATGCCCCTCCCTCTCCCCCGACAACACCCGTCTCGCCTTCAAGAAGCGGGTCCGCGACGGCGCCACCGCCCCCTGGCGGCTGTACGTTCTGGACCTGCGCACCCTGCGCGAACACCCGGTCGCCGAGACACACAGCGTGGACGACCAGGCCGCCTGGCTGGACGACCGCACGCTCGCCTACGCCCTGCCGGGGGACGACGGCCGGGCCAGCGACATCTGGACCGTGCCGGCGGACGGCCGCGGCGCCCCGTCCCTTCGCGTACCGGACGCCTCGTCACCCGCACAGGTCCCGTAGGGGACAGCCGGGCAAGTCCCCATGACGAGTAAGCACCCATGACGGGTAAGCCCCCATGACCGTGAAGTCCCCATGCCTCCCCGTTCGTTCGCGTCGTGGGCGTTGTCAGTGGCGGGTGGCACCATCGAACGCATGACGCCGTCGATCACCGAGTCCCGGGTCCGCGTGGAGAGATGGCTCGCCGCGTACACACCGGTCACGTCCGCCGCACCGGCTCCGCCGGTGGAATCCCCGGAAGTCGACGCCCCACGGCGACGCGGGCACGGCACGCGGCGCACAATCGAAGGGTGAGCGACGACGCGGAGGAAACGAACGACAGGCCCGGCGAGCGGGGCACCGGCGGCTTCGGCGGCTCGGGCGGCGATCCGGCCTGCTGGCTGGACCAGGTCTGTGACGCCTGCGGCCGGATCCGTGAACGGCCCGGCAGTGCGGTGTGCGAGCACTGCGGCGCCGGGGCCGGCAGCGCACCGGCGCCTACCGCAGCCACGCCGCCTCGCGCTCCGGGCCGCCCCGCCGTCCGCAGGGACCGGGACGAGCAGGGCCGGGCCCGCAGCGCCCGGCCGCGCGACGGGCTCGGACGCCCGCTGCCGTACGGCTCCCCAGGCGTGGCGCGGCAGCCGGAGGGCGTGCCCCGTACGCCGGCCGAGTCGCTGGCGGAGGCTCAGCGGCTGCTCGACGCCGGGATGCCGTTCCATGCGCACGAGGTACTGGAGGACGCCTGGAAGGCGGCGCCGGAGCCGGAGCGCGAGATGTGGCGCGGACTCGCCCAGCTCGCCGTGGGCCTCACCCACGCCGCACGCGGCAATGCCTCCGGCGCGACGGCGCTGCTGGACCGGGGCACGGCCGCCATCACGCCGTACGCGGACGCCGCCCCGTACGGCATCGACATCACCGGACTGGCGGACTGGGCCGGGGAGCTGACGGGGCGGCTGAGCGAGCGTCCGCGGGAACCGGTCCCCGCGGCCAAGACGGCACCCCGGCTGCGCGGCACCGACGGCCGGGCCGACCCCGGCCCCGCCACCGACGCCACCGACAGCTGACGCTCGGCCCCGCCGTCGCTACTCCGAAGCCCCGTCCCCTGGCGCGCCCCGGCGGCGGAGGCGCAGCCGCCAGGCGAGCATCCCGCCGCCCACGCCGAGCAGGGCGGAGCCGATGCCGGTACCGGCGGCGATGGCGGGGCGGTAGGGCAGTCCGTCCCGGGGGTCGGCCTCGGTGCTCCGAGCGGCGAGGCCGAACCGGACATCCTCGGAGGGCCGAGGTGCGTTAGTGGTCCGTACGGTCTCGGTGGGCCGAGTGGCCTCAGTGGTGGTCCGCGCGGCTTCAGTGGTGCTCCGCGCGGTCACCGTGCCGAGCGCGGCACCGTGGGCGTAGTCGGCGGGCACACTACGCACGGCGGGCAGTGTGCCGACCGGCTGGGCCCTCCCGACGTGTCGGAAGCCCCAGTTCAGCAGCGAACGGGCTTCCTCGAAGACGCCGTTGGCCTCTCCCGACTGCGGATTCATCACGGTGACCAGCAGGGTGCGGCCGTCCCGCCGGGCGGCGGCGATCAACGTGTTGCCGGCCTCGGTGGTGTAGCCGGTCTTGACGCCGATGATGCCGCGGTAGATGGCGACGCCGTGGGAGCCGGTGAGCAGGCGGTTGGTGTTCTCGATCGTGGTACCGCCATTGCTGGGGAACTGTGCACGGGCGGTGCGGCAATAGCGCGCGAAGTCGTCGTTGGCGAGCCCGGCGCGGGCGAAGACCGTCAGGTCGTACGCCGAGGACACCTGGCCGGGCGCGTCGTAGCCGTCCGGGGACTTCACCGTCGTATCGCGCGCCCCGAGCTTGCGGGCGATTTTCTGCATCTCTCGCGCGGTGGTCTGCCAGCCGCCGTTCATCGACGCCAGCACATGGACGGCATCGTTGCCGGAGGGCAGGAAGACGCCGCGCCACAGGTCGCCGACCGCGTACCGCCGGCCCTTCTGGACGCCGACGAGGCTGCTGCCGACGCCGATGCCTTCGAGGTCGTCGGCGCTGACCCGGTGGATGGCGCCGGCCGAGAACTTCGGCAGGACGGTGACTGCGAACAGCGTCTTGATGGTGCTGGCCGGGGCGAGTCTGCGGTGCGGGTGCTTGGCGGCGAGGATGTCCCCGCTCTCCGCGTCGGCCACCGTCCACGACAGAGCGGACAGCCCGCGCGGCAACTGCGCCGCACCGGACGCGGCCGCCCGTTCCTCGTCCGGCGCGGGCCGTGTGCCCGTCGGCCCGTCGGGATGAGCCCCGGCAGGCCCGGCCAGCATCGAGACACCGACCGCGGCGATCACCGCCACGGCACCGGCCTTCTTGGACACACGCGCGTCAATTGACATGCCGTCAGGCTAGGAACGGCCACCACGGCGCGCAGCGCGGCTGCGCCAGTCGGCCCAAGGAAGCCACTTGCGCATCGGTGTGTCGCATCTGCAAAGAACGACCCGCCCGGTGCGACGGGGGATGCACACCGGGCGGGTCACAAGACCTTTCTACCGCATCCGGGAACGGTTACGCCTCAAAAGCTTGTTCGTTTGCCGATTACCAGGTCACGGGGAGCGAAATCAAGCCACGCGCGCGCAGCGCCCGCCGGTGCCTCAACTCACCACGCGGGACGTCCAGCCGCAGTCCCGGGAAGCGGCTGATGAGTGCGCCGAGCGCGGTCTCCGCCTCCATGCGGGCCAGCGGGGCGCCGAGGCAGTAGTGGATGCCGTGCCCCAGCGCGAGGTGCCCGGAGAGGTCGCGGCCGCGGTCCAGCGTGCCGGGGTCGGGGAAACGGCCCGGGTCGCGGTTCGCGGACGCGATCGAGAGCAGCACACTCTCCCCGGCCGGGATCCGTACCCCGCCGATCTCCACGTCCTCCTTGGGGAAGCGGCGGATCGCCAGCGGCCCGGGACCGTCGTACCGGAGGAACTCCTCCACAGCGGGCCGCAGTTCGGCCGGATCGCGGCGCAACTCGTCGAGCTGCTCGGGGTGATCGAGCAGGGTGAGCACGGCGTTGCCGATGAGGTGGACGGTGTTCTCATAGCCGGCGAAGAGGATCAGGAAGGCGAGCGAGGTCAGCTCGTCCTCGGTGAGCCGGTCACCGTCCGGCCCGGCACCGGATGCGCCGTCCCCGGCTCCCGGTTCGTCCCGCACCGCGATCAGATCCGACAGCAGGTCGTCGCCCGGCTCCGCGCGCTTGGTCGCGATCAGACCGGTGTAGAACTCCAGCATCGACCCGATCGCCTCCTTCATCAGGTGCGGCCGGCTGGGATCCGGCGTGACGAGGGCATCCGTCCAGGCCCGGAAGTCCCGGCGGTCGCCCTGCGGGACGCCGAGCAGATCGCAGATCACGGTGATCGGCAGCGGTCCCGCGTAGTCGGCGATCAGGTCCGCGCGGCCGTTCTCCGCCATGGCGTCCAGCAGGTCGTCCGCGACCCGTCGTACGGGCTCACGCAGCGCATCGACCCGCCCCGGGGTGAAGGCCTTGACGACCAGGCGGCGTACCCGGGTGTGGTCCGGCGGGTCCATGTTCAGCAGGTTGGCGTCCAGCGCGGGCGGCAGCGAGAAGCCGCGGTAACCGCCGGGCGTGGCATGCCGCTTGTCCAGGGAGAGCCGCGGATCGGCGAGCGCGCGGCGGACGTCGTCATAGCGGGTGACCAGCCAGGCGGGGTTGCCGTCCATGCCGGTGATCCGGTGTACGGGTCCCGCCTCGCGCAGGGCGGCGTAAGCGGCATGGGGATCGTCGAGGAGGGGGGTCACATCGATGGGGTCATCGGGGCCGGTCTCGGCGGTGTTCTGCATGGAGCCCGACTTTAGACGAGCAGATCGGACGGCCTGTCAGGCGGACCTCGGGGGCACGGGCCCGGCCGGTCGGTGCCCTGGGTGACACGCGGGCGGCATCGGCCCGTACGAACCGATGCCGCCCCTGTGGCGTGGGTAGCCCGGACCCCCGTACCGGGCCACCCCGTCTGTGTGGTCGCCGCTCAGCTGCGGGACACCGAGCTGCGCTGCCGCAGCTCGGTGAGCACCGTCTCGACCAGCGACGAGTGGTAGACATCCGCGACCAGCGCCAAGTGCTCGTACTCCTGGCCCAGTTCGGCCGGTTCGATGCCCGTGGCGACCACCACGCTGTCGGCGCCGTGGGCGGGCACATGGCCCACCGCGCGGTTCTCCAGCCCGCGGCGGAGCGCCGCCGCCTCCGCGACGGCCGCCAGCTGCCGGTCGTCCAGCGAGACCGCGCGGGCCCGCTCGCGCGCGACGTCGACGGCGTCGGACTCCACATGGCTGCGGATGCCGCGCTGTACGTCCCGTATCTCCGCCATCTGCCGGTTGGCCCGCCACTCCAGGTCGGCGAACGGCCACCGTACGGACCACGCCGACCGTTCCATCGTGACCTCGGGGGTCTCCTCGGTGACGGTCCGCCAGAGCGGGGAGAGGCGGCGCAGCCGACGCCAGGCGGCGGCCCGGGGCCCGGCGGCCGGCAGCGCGAATCCGGTGAGGACGAGGAGCGCCGCGACGGAGGCACTCAGCGGGGCCACGCCGTTGGAGAGCCAGAGCGCTTCGTGGCCCGCCCAGGACAGGACGAAGCCGATCACCTTGCAGGCGCAGTAGACGAGGCCGAGCCAGCAGCCCGCGGCCAGCACCCGGAGCCCGCGCGCCAGCCACGACCGGCCGAGCCGTGCGGCGTAGCGCGGGCAGAGCATGCCGAGGCCCGCCAGGCTCGATCCGAAGATGGCCAAATACAGCACCAGGAACAGCATGACTCCGGGAGAGCCTGTGTAGGCGGTGCTGAAGTCCCGGGGATGCTCGACGGCGTCCGGCCGTCCGACGGCGAAGCCGGTGACCGCCACCGCCCATAGCGCGGCCACACCCCCGACCGCGGCGCGCGCTTTGGCCCGGGCGCGGGCCCGAGCGGCGTCGCCCTCACCTGCCGTCCACCTCAGCAGCAGCACCAGCGCGCCCGCGGCGAACACCACGACGGAGGAGTAGAGGAAGACCATGGCGAGGTTGGCCACACCGACCAGCCGGTCGAACCAGCGGTAGAGGCTGGGCGCGGAGAAGAGAAAGACCGTCGCCACACCGCCGGTCATCACACAGGCGAGCCCCAGGTCCGCGTTACGGCGGTCACGGAACCAGGCGACGGCTTTGTACCCGACGATCACCCAGGCGGCGGCAGCGAAGCAGAGATAGATGGCGTCAAACACGTGGCCCCCCGGCGACGCCGTCCGCCTCGTGGTCGCTGCCGGCCAGGCCGCCGCCCTGCTGGCGCCTGATGTGCTGCAACGCGGGCCCGAGGGCCGCCGCCAGTTCGGCCGCCTGCCCCTCCAGGGGGAGTTCACGTTCCTCGGCCGACGGCGCCACCCGCTCCATGAGCAGCGTGCCCAGCACCTCGGTCTCCCGCTCGGCGAGATTGTCGTAGCCGTGGTGCCGCGCGAAGCCCATCGTCAGGCCCATCCGCCGCATCGCGGTGGCGGCATCGACCGACGGCGTCCACATCTTCAGCGCGTCCTCGGTAATGGCCGGATCCTGACCGTGCCCCAGAAGGAGGTGACCCAGCTCGTGCAGCACGATGTGCGCCTGATGCCACGGCGACGTCTTGAGCTCGAAGAAGACCCAGTAGCCGTAGTCCGTGGCGGCGGTCATGCCCGAGACCACACCGCCCAGGCTCATCGGCACCATGTGGACGGGCCGTTCCACACGCGTGGCAACGATGTCGCACATCCCCCGCAGATCGATCGAGGCGGGCAGCTCCAGCTCCTTGATGAGCTGCTTGCACCGCCTGCGCATCTGCCCCACTCTCATGCTCGTCCCGTCCTCGGCTCCGGTCCGCCGCCAGGTAGAGAAAATCCGGTCGCGTTCCGCTGTCGGCAACAGGTCACTCACCACGCTGATCACCACTTTGACCACCGCTCCGACCATCGCGGTCACCCTGATCCGGCGGATCGGCCGGCAGATTCATCTGCTGCCGGAACTGGGAGATGATCGTCGTCAGACTGTCCTGCACCTCCGGCGGCAGGCCGACGGAGCGCAGCGCGATGGCGCGTACCCGCTGGTCCCGCATGGCGGCGAGAAAGCGGACCTCTTCCTCCACCCGCGCGGCCTGCGGCTGTGAGAGGTCGCCCAGCAGATAACCCACCGGTACGGCAAAGAACTTGGCCAGCGCGCGCAGCAGCTCCGGACTCGGGTTGGTGCGCCTGCCGTTGCGCAGCATCGACAGATACTGCTCGGTGACCTTGACCCCGCCGTATTCCGCCGCCCCGCCGCTGATCTCGTCGGCCACAAAGGCGTTGGTGTACGGGGCCCCGGGCGGATGCATGTTGGCGAAGAGATGATTCAGCCGCTCCGCGAGCACACTGCCCGCCCCCTTGGACCGACCGTCGCCCCCCACTGCCATGCCACCGCCCCTTGAACTCCTGCAGACTGCTCCGGACCCCAACACATCCAACCGGCGCGGCAGCGCCCCCATTCCCCGGGATTCCCGGGGACTTCACCGCCCCCGCGTCCCGCCACCGCGTCGCGGCCCAATGGACCAAGCCCAACGAGCAGTTAAGACCACCGGGACCGCGTCACCCATCCTTTCACGTGAGGAACAGGCCGCACCAGTCCACATACGGACAGTGAGGATGGCCCCGACTTAACCAGGAGTTGAGTGAGACAGCGGCCAAGGAAAGCCAGACACACCTTTTTGCCTGTTCATCGCGTACGCGACAGTCGCCGCCTCGGCTCAGGCCCACCCGCGAGGCTCCCGCACGCATCCCCCTGTCGGCCATCGATCGCAAGGCGACGATCACGGTCCGCGAGAACCAGAACTGGACCAAACCGACCGACAAGGGTCACCGGCACCGTCCCCGTGGGTCACGTGCTCGCTGTGCAGGTGCAGGTTCTCCACCGCTCGAAGGAGGAGTCCGACGAGGGGACGCTCTACAACTTCACGGGCATCGTGATCAAGGAATCATGATCACGGAGGAGAACGCGTAGCGAGGAGGGAAACGCGCAACGAGGAGGGGAACCCGTAACGAGGAGTACGAGTGCAACGTCGGCCTCCATGATCTTGCCGTGGTCATGGATACCGACGTCGCCATAACAGAAAGGCCGTTTCCCCCTTACGAGGAAACGGCCTCCGACCTGCAAATCGCTGGTCGGGACGACAGGATTTGAACCTGCGACCCCTTGACCCCCAGTCAAGTGCGCTACCAAGCTGCGCCACGTCCCGATGCGCGCCCCATCCGGGACATTCCCCGGCTGACCGCGCATGAGAACAATACCGCATGTCAGAGGGTGGGCGTTGCCATATTCCGGCCGCGGTGCGGCGGTCGGCCGGGCCGAGATGAGTACCCGTACTCATGCGCCCGCGTCACGGCGCCGCCACGCTACGCGCATGACTACTCCATCGATTCAGCGGCCGACGACCACGGCATTCTTCGTGCAGGCTGCGATCTCGTTCGGGCTGTCGCTGGTGGCGCTGATCATCGGGATCATCAAGTTGCCGGTGGGGCCCTGGGAGCGCGGGTTTCTCGCGCTCGGCCTGGTCTTCGTGGTGTCCTCGGCGTTCACGCTGGCCAAGTGCATACGCGACCGCCAGGAGGTCGCGGAGGTGACGAACCGGGTGGACAAGGCCCGGATCGACAAGATCCTCATCGAGCAGGACGTCTTCAACCCGGGGCAGGTCTGATTCAGGGGGGGCCACCATCCCGGCTTGACCTCAAGATCCCGACTTGACCTCAAGCGCGCTTGAGGTTGCAGGCTCTGTCGTATGACGAACGCGACGACGGACACGACCACCACCACGACGGACGCCCTCGCCACCCGCGCCACGGTGGCCGGCGCGTACGTGCCCACGCGCACCGAGCCGATCGGATTCGATGAACTGCCGGGCCTGATGAGCCTGATGACGGGCGATGAGAAGCACGGTCCGGCCGCCACCTCCACCCTCGACGCGGTCTGGGTGCTCTACGACCGGGTGCTGCGGGTCTCCCCCGGCACCGTCGCCGACCCGGACCGGGACCGCTTTCTGCTCTCCAAGGGGCACGGCCCGATGGCCTATTACGCGGTGCTGGCCGCGAAGGGCTTCTTCCCCGCCGACTGGCTGCCGGGCTTCGGCTCGTACGACTCCCCGCTCGGGCACCACCCGGACCGGGTGCTGGTGCCGGGTGCCGAGATCGGCAGCGGATCGCTGGGGCACGGGCTGCCGCTGGCCGTGGGCACCGCGCTCGGGCTGCGGGCGCAGGGCCGCCCCGGGCCGGCCGTCTGGGTGCTGATCGGCGACGCCGAGCTCGACGAAGGCAGCAACCACGAGGCGCTGGCCTACGCCGGCGCCGCCGGACTGGATCGGCTGCACACCCTCGTCATCGACAACTCCTCCGCCACGCACGGCTGGCGCGGCGGCATCGCCTCCCGCTTCGAGGCCGCGGGCTGGTCCGCGACGGCCGTCGACGGCCGCGACCACCAGGCACTGTACGAGGCCTTCAGCGCGCCGCACCCGGGCCGTCCGCACGCGGTGGTCGCGCGCGTCGAGCCCAAGGACGGCTGACCGGACCGCCGCCCCTCATTCCCCGTATCCGGATCAAGACTTCGCCCGATCAAGACTTCGCCCAACCCAGATTTCTCCCGACCAGGACTTCTCCCGACCAGGACTTCGAAAGGGTTTCAGTGATGGACACCATGCGTGAGCGCTTTGCCTCGGTCACCTCGCGGCTGCTGGACGAGGACCCGCGGCTCGCGGTCGTACTCGCCGAGATCGGCAAGGACGGCTTCGCCGATGCGGCACAACGGCATCCGGAGAGGGTGGTGAATGTCGGAATCAGGGAACAGCTGCTGGTCGGAGTGGGCGGCGGGCTGGCACTCACCGGCCTGCGCCCGGTCATGCACACCTTCGCCAGCTTCCTGGTGGAGCGCCCCTTCGAGCAGGTGAAGCTGGACTTCGGCCACCAGGGCGTGGGCGGGGTGTTGGTGAGTGCCGGCGGCTCGTACGACTGGCCGAGCGGCGGCTTCACCCATATGGCGCCCGGTGATGTCGGTCTGCTCGACACGCTGGACGGTTGGACCGTGCATGTCCCCGGCCATCCGGACGAGGCGGAGACCCTGCTGCGCGAGGCCGCCGCGGCCGGCGACGACAAGGTGTATGTGCGGTTGTCGGTGCAAGTCAACGAGGCACCGCGGCCGGTGGACGGGGCCCGCTTCCTGACCTTGCGGGAGGGGCGCGGCGGGGTCGTGGTGGCGGTCGGGCCGATGCTGGACCCGGTGCTCGCCGCGACCGAGGGGCTGGATGTGACGGTGCTGTACGCGACGACGGTGCGCCCCTTCGACGCCGAGACGCTGCGGGCCGCTACCGGGGCGGCCGATGCCGCGGAGGTGGCGGTCGTGGAGCCGTATCTCGCGGGGACCTCGACGCGCTTCGTGACCGAGGCGCTGGTGGACCGGCCGCACCGGGTGCTGGGGCTCGGCGTCGGCCGCCGGGAACTGCGGCGCTACGGGCAGCTCGACGAGCACCTGGCGGGGCACGGCCTCGACCCGCGCGGGCTGCGCGAGAGCATCGCCGGATTCCTGGGGCGGTAGCGCGGCGGTCCGCTCCCGGGGGCTCGCGGGCAGTCAACAGGCCTCCTCCTCCCAGGGTTCGGGGCACGCGTCGGCGAGTTTGCGCGGGGCGGCCAACCGCCAGGCATCGGCGAGGATGCTCCGTAGCTCCGCCGCATCGTCCAGCGCGCCGAGCCGCGCCCGCAGCCAGGCGTACGAGTCGTCGTGGCCGGGGGTGAGGAAGAACTTCTCCGGTTCGGCCGCTATCAGCTCCTGACGGTCCTCCTTGGGACACTTGAAGCCCATCGAGGCGTCGTCGTCGGCGAGCGCGGCGAAGATCTTGCCGCGGACGCGGAAGGTGGGCGCGCCCCAGGCGAGCTTCTCCTCCGTCTCCGGGAGGGCGAGCGCGTACGTACGGACATCGTCAGCGGTGACCATGCTCCCGACGGTAGCGGGCCCCACTGACAACGCGACCCGGCCAGAGCGGCGCCAGGGGCTCAGATGTGCTTGTCCAGCCACGCCAGCAGATCGTCCTGGACCTCGTCGCGATGGGTCTCGTTGAGGATCTCGTGGCGGGCGTCCGGATAGGCCTTCCAGGTGAGGTCGCGGGTGCCGAGATAACGGAAGTCCTCCAGCAGTTCGTAGACCAGGGTCATCCGCTGGTGGCAGGGGTCCTGGTCGCCGACGGCGAGGTGGACGGGCAGTCCGCGCGGGATGCGGGCGAGGTTGCCGGGGTCGTTGATCTTGCGGATGGCCCGTACCCAGTCGACGGCCAGGCCCGCGCAGAACGGGAATCCGCAGTCCTCGTCGGCGACATAGCGGTCCACCTCGGCCGCGTCGCGGGAGAGCCATTCGAAGCCGGTGCGGTGGGTGAAGGCGTCGTTGAAGGAGCTGAAGGTGCGGGGGATGAATGCGGAGAGGTGGGTGCGCCCGTGTTCGGCGATCTCCTCCTCCAGTTCGGCGACGGAGGTGTCGAGCTCCGCGCCCGGCAGTGTGCGGAACGTCCCGGTGAGGATCAGTCCGGCGAGGTCGGCGCCGTACTCCTGGGCGTAGTCGCGGGCCAGCATCGAGCCCATGCTGTGGCCGAGCAGGACCAGGGGGACTCCGGGGTGGGCGGCGGCCGCGTGGTCCCCGATGCCCTTGAGGTCGGCGACGATCGCCCGCCAGGCGTCCTCGCCGACCACGCCGCGGCCTCCGGTGGAGGCGGCGGTACCACCGTGGCCCCGGTGGTCGGAGGCGATGACGCCATAGCCGTGACCGGCGAGGAAACGCGCGAACCGGTCGTAGCGCCGGCCGTGTTCCGCGGCGCCATGGGCGATCTGGACGAGGGCGCGCGGATGGCCGGACTCCGGGAGCCATGTGTAGGTGGCGATGCGGGCGCCGTCGGGGGCCTGGTGGAAGTCCTGCTGCATGGGCTGCATGGCGTCGGCCATGGCGTCATCTCCTGGCTGCGGTCGGTTGCTGACGAGACGTCGGTTGCCCACTCTCTCCCTCTCCGCGACCGCGCGCCAAGGGGCGCGCTTGGCGGGTTGCCCGCGCACTCGGCCGGCGTGACACGATCAGTCGGTTCGCTTCCGGCGTCTGTGCCGCAACTCCCTGTCCCAGGAGGAAAGTTGGATACCACGGACCGTTTTGAACCTTCCTGTGAGAACGCGTCCCCCGTCCCGATGCCGCTGTCCCGCCGCAGATTTCTGCAGGGCACCGCATCGGCCGCCGCAGCGGCGGGGCTGGCGGGAGCCGCCGCGCCCGGGGCAGCGGCGCAGCCGGCCGCCGGGGCGCCCGGCGATGCGCTCTCGTTCACCGCCGCCACCAACGGTGCCGGCACGCTCGCACCGTCCGGCGACCGCCTGGTCGCCGAGATCCAGAACGTCCTGTGGTCGCTGCCGCGCGCGGGCGGCGACGCGGTCGCCCTGACC
Organism: Streptomyces sp. NPDC050636; assembly: GCF_040654775.1. Taxonomy (NCBI): domain Bacteria; kingdom Bacillati; phylum Actinomycetota; class Actinomycetes; order Kitasatosporales; family Streptomycetaceae; genus Streptomyces; species Streptomyces sp. NPDC050636. The sequence goes on along the minus strand of NZ_JBFAIP010000002.1, from coordinate 420,400 downwards.
CCGCCCGACCTGGAGCCCACCCGGCCGGTGCACTCCCCCGACGGCCGCCTGATCGCCGTCTGCGCCTACCGGGGCGGCGGCTTCCACCTGTGGACGCTGCGTACCGACGGCTCCGGTCTCCGGCAGCTGACCGACGGCCCGTGGGACGACCGCGGCCCCGCCTGGTCGCCCGACGGGACACGGATCGCGTTCGCCTCGGAGCGGGGCGGCGACGCGGTGGCCGGCAGCCCGTACCGGATCTGGGTGCTGGACGTGAAGACCGAGCGGCTGACACGGGTGACCGGTCTGCCCGGTCAGGACGGGTCCCATCAGGACGGCGCCTGGGAGGACTTCGACCCCTGCTGGTCGCCGGACGGTTCCCGGATCACGTTCGTGCGCGGGAAGGTGGCGGGCGCCGCGCTGCTGTCCCGTACGGTCGCGTCGGTGCCCGCCGACGGCGGCGGCGCGGTGCGCACCGAGCACACCGAGGCGGCGGACGCCCGGGTGATGGCACCGGCCCTCTCCCCCGCCGGCCGGCTCGCCTATCTGCGCACCACCGACTATCCGGGCCCCACGTGCACCCTCGTCGTGGACGGTGAGCCGCTCGCGGTCGACGGGGATGTGGAGCCGGTGCCCCCGCGATGGGTCTCTCGGGACGAGTTACTGCTGACGGTCGGCGGGCAGTTCCGGATCGTCAAGGCCGATGCGCCCGAGCAGGCCGAGACCATCCCCTTCACCGCGAGGCTGCCGCTGGACCGCCCCGGGTACCGCGTCAAGGACTACGGCTTCGAGCGGACGGGGGCGCAGCCGGTGCGCGGGGTGCATCTGCCCGCGCTGTCCCCGGACGGCCGCAGGGTCGCCTTCGCCGCGCTCAACTCCCTCTGGGTGGCGCCGACTTCGGGTGGCGGTGCGCCACGTCGGATCGTGCGCGCGGATGCCACCCGCTATGTCTTCGCGCCGAGCTGGTCCCGTGACGGCCGTTCGCTGCTGTACGCGGACGACCGGGACGGGCTGTTCGCCGTGCGCCGCCGCGATATCGCCTCCGGCGAGGAGACGGTGCTGGCCACCGGCGGCCGCGTGCAGCCGGCGCTGTCGCCCGACGGCGGACGGCTGGCCGCGCTCGACATGTCGGGGAATCTCGTCGTGCGGACGCCGGCCGACGGCAAGGAGCAGGTGCTGGCCGCCCCGATGGGCACCGGCGGGCTGCCGGGCCGCCCGAGCTGGTCGCCCGACGGCCGCTATCTGGCGTTCTGCGACCGCAACCGCCTCAACCGCCGTTTCCGCGAGGGCTACAACGTCATCCGGGTCGTCGACACCGAGACCGGGAAGGCCCGGCTGCACGCGCTCGCCGACCATGTCTCCCTCGCCGACCGCTATGACTCCGGGCCCGTCTGGTCGCCCGACGGGCGGTGGATGGCGGTGATCGCCGAGTCCGCCCTGTGGGTGCTGCCGGTGCGGCCCGACGGCACGCCGGACGGTGCGCCGCGGCGGCTGACCGACGAGTGCGCCGACCATCCGTCGTGGTCCGGGGACTCCGGCACGCTGCTGTATCTCTCGGCCGGCAAACTGCGGCTGATCGGGCTGTCCGGCGGGGCGGCGCGGACCGTGCCGCTGTCCCTCGAACACCGCGGGTCGCGCGCCCGGGACACCGTCGTCCATGCGGGCAGGTTCTGGGACGGTACCGGCGACGAGGTGCGTGAGGACGTCGATGTGGTGGTCCGGGACGGACGGATCACCGCCGTGGAACCGCACCGTGCGGCCCGCGCCGGTACGGCCCGCACGGTGGACGCCTCCCGGCAGACCGTGCTGCCCGGCCTGTGGGACGCGCACACCCACCCGTGGCAGACGACGTACGGCGGCCGACAGACGGCGTTGCAGCTCGCTTACGGCATCACCACCGCGGTCTCCTGCGGCGGCTTCTCCTACGAGCAGGCGCGCATCCGGGAGGCCGTCGCCGCCGGTGTGCTCGCCGGGCCGCGGCTGCTGACCTCCGGGGAGCTGCTGGACGGCGGGCGGGTCGCGTACAGCATGGGGCGGGCGCATGGCACCCGCGCCGGGCTGCGCCGCTCGCTGGACCGCGGCGCGGCCCTGGACTGGGACTTCGTCAAGACGTACGTACGGGCGCCGGGCTGGGTGATGGAGGAGGCCGCCCGCTTCGCCCACGAGCGGCTCGGTGTCCGGGCCGGCAGCCATCTGCTCACCCCGGGCGTGCAGCTGGGACAGGACCTGACGACCCATCTACAGGCTACCCAGCGGGCGGAGTTCGGCCATGCGGTGTCCGGCTCCGCGCACTCCTATCAGGACGTCGAGGAGGTCTACACCGGCACCGGCTTCCATCTCCTCGCGACGCCGTTCTCGGCGTCCGCGCTGCTCGGCGACGATCCGGCGCTGGCCGATGACGCCCGTGTGGGGACGCTGATGCCGCCCTGGGACACCGCGTTCGTACGGGAGAACGCCGGGCACCGTCCCACGCCCGTCCAGCTGACCGACATCCAGACCGAAGTCGCCGTCTACCGAAGGGTGTTGAGCGGCGGCGGGCTGGTCGCACTGGGCACCGACCAGCCGTTGACGCCGGTGGGCCTGGGCCTGCACCTGTGTCTGCGCGCGCTGCACCGGGGCGGTCTCAGCGTGAGCCAGACGCTGCGCACCGCGACCGCGCTGCCCGCCAAGGTGTTCGGCGCGGAGCGGGACCTGGGGACGCTGGAGGTGGGCAAGCTCGGCGATATGACGCTGGTGGACGGTGACCCCTTCACCGACTTCGACTCGCTGGTGCGGACCTCGGCGGTACTGCGTGGCGGACGACTGTTCGAGCAGCGGGAGTTGGTCGGTTCCTTCCCCGCCCCGTCCGCCCGCGCGCTGCGGTCGGACGCCGTCGACTGGCTGGAGGTGGGCCGGCAGCAGCGCCGCGAGTCCTGCTGCGATGCCGGTCACTGAGCGCCCGCCTGGGGCTGTGGGGCGGCGCGGTTCCCGGGGCCTGCCCGGGGCCGCGCCCGGCCATCGCCGACCAGGGTGTACGGACCGTCGCGGATCCGGCGGGGGTGGTGAGGGGGTTCCTCACACTCCAACCCGCACATAAAGACACCCTGTTGATGTTTCACGCGTTCCGCAGTAGGTATGCCAACGGGTATTGCTCGCAGTAAGCATCAGATCACGTTCCGAAATGACCACAGCAGACGGTATCGCCAGTGCCGTCCCGAGGCGGGGAGCGAACAGCGCGGGGGAGATCGCGGAGGAGGGCTCGTCTTGCACCGCTATTTCACCGACCAGAGACATGAAACGCTCCGGCATCGGGTCCGGGACTTCGCCGAATGCGAAGTCCGCCCCCGGATTGCGGAGATGGAGGCGAGCCGTTCCGTTTGTCATGACCTTTCGCGCCTGATCGCCCGTCAGGGGTGGATCGGTGCGACCGTGCACCGCGCGTACGGCGGGATGGGCGCCGGCCATGTCGCCAAGACCCTGATCATCGAGGAGCTCTCACGGGTGAGCGCCGCGATGGGCGCCATGGTGCAGGCTTCACAGCTGGGCGTCGCGAAGATCGTCCACTTCGGGAGCGAGGAGCAGAGGAAGACCTGGCTGCCGGCCATTGCGTCGGGTGACTGCCTGCCCACCATCGCCGTCACCGAACCGCAGTCCGGCGGCCATGTGCTGGGGATGGAGAGCACCGCGGTCCGCGACGGCGACGACTACATCCTCAACGGCCGCAAGATCTACGTCGGCAACAGCCATGTCGGCGATCTGCACGGCGTGGTCGTCCGCACCGGCGAAGGCTCCAAGGGGCTGTCGGCGTTCCTCGTGGAGTCCGACAGCCCCGGCTTCCGCGTCGGCGAGCAGAAGCCCGCGATGGGACTGCACGGCTTCAGCTTCGGTGAGCTGTTCTTCGACAACTGCCGGGTCCCGGCGGCGAATCTGCTCGGCCGCGAGGGCGACGGTCTGTCCGTGGCCTACTCCTCCAGCGTGCTGTACGGACGGCCGAATCTGACCGCCGTGTCCCTGGGGATCCATCAGGCCGTGCTGGACGAGACGACGAAGTTCTGCGCCGAGCGGCAGCGCTACGGCAAACCGCTGGCGGACCTGAGCAACATCAAGCTCAAGCTCGGGCGCATCCAGTCGCGGCTGCTGCTCGCCCGGCTGTCCGCGTACCACGCGGTGCATCTGCTGGACCAGGGGATGCCGTGCGACGCGGAGCTGATGAACGCCAAGCTGGTCAATGTGGAGTCGGCGCTGGAGTCGGCGCAGGACTCGATGGACATACACGCCGCGTGCGGGCTGTTCACCGACCGGCCGGTGGAGCGCTTCCTGCGGGACGCGCACCATATCTTCGCGCCGGCCGGCACCTCCGACATCCAGTTGCTGCGCCTGGGCGAGCTGGCCCTGGGCCAGGCGAAGGGCGAGTGGTCCAGCCGCCTCGCGGAGCTGCTGCGGCTGGACCCGGCCGAATGGCCCGATGAGGAGGACACAAGCGACCCGGAGGAGGCGAGTGCCACCGTCCCGGGCCAGCGCACCGGCCCCTCCGCGGGGCGGCGCTCCTGGTTCGCGCCTTTCAGGGTGAGCGACCGGTCCTGACCCGGGGCCGCGGCCCTCGGCACCGAGCCGGCGCCGCGGTCCGGGCCCGTCCTGCCGGGCAGGGCCGGATCAGGACATGTCGGTCTGCCGGTCCTCCATCCGGTGGATCTGCTCGACGAGTTCGGCGGCCATCGCCTTGATCGTCGCCAGCCCCTCCCGCCCCCAGGGACGCGGTTCGAGGTCCACGACACAGACCGTGCCCAGTGCCATCCCGGTACGGTCGATCAGCGGCGCGCCGAGGTAGGAGCGGATGCCGATCTCGTCGACGACGGGGTTGCCCGCGAACCGTGGATAGTCGCAGACGTCCTCCAGGACCAGGGCCTTGCGGCGGACCACGACATGCGGACAGTAGCCGTGGTCGCGGGCCATCACCCGGCCCGGCTGGGCGCTGGCGGGCGCCGGGCCCAACTCGACGGCATGGTCCTGCGCGGGCGCGTAGAGCCCGGCGAAGTACTGCCGGTGTTCGTCGATGAAGTTGACCATGGAGTATGGCGCCTGGGTCGTCCGCGCCAGTTTCCGCGCGAACTCGTCGAACGCGGGCAGCGGGGAATCGCCGATGCCCAGGGCGCGCAGCCGGGCGACGCGCGCCGGGGCCTCGTCGTCCTGAGGGGTGAGCAGCAGATGGCGCGTCGGGTCGTAGGAGGTGTACGGGACGCGGGACACGGGGTGGTTCACGGAGGCTCCGGGGTCGCGGCGAGGGCGGGGGTGAGCAGATGCTGAACGAGCGATACCAAGGTGTGGGTGGCCGAGCTGCACTGGCGGGCGTCACAGAGCACGACCGGGATTTCCGGCTCCAGGTCTATGGCGGCGCGGACCTCGTCCGGTTCGTAGTGGAACGAGCCGTCGAACTCGTTGACGGCGACGATGAACTGGATGCCGCGCCGCTCGAAGAAGTCGACGGCGGCGAAGCACTGGTCCAGGCGGCGGGTGTCGGCGAGGATGACCGCGCCGAGCGCGCCGTGGGACAGTTCGTCCCACATGAACCAGAAACGTTCCTGGCCCGGCGTCCCGAAGAGGTAGAGGACATGGTCGGGGCTGAGGGTGATCCGCCCGAAGTCCATGGCGACGGTGGTGGTGTTCTTGTCCTCGATGCCCGCCAGATCGTCGGTGCCGATGCTGATCTGGGTGAGGAGCTCTTCCGTACTGAGCGGTTCGATCTCGCTCACCGCTCCGACGAAGGTCGTCTTGCCGACCCCGAAGCCGCCCGCGACCAGGATCTTGAGCGCGGTCGGGAAGAGGTCGGGCGAGGGATCCCCCAGCGCCTGGGGGTCACAGTCGTTTGCGAAGTCCATTCAACACCGCCTCAAGTAGGGCTCGGTCGGTAGGGGACGCGGGCCCTGCCGAAACAGCGGCCGGGGCCCGCGCGGTGAGCGCCCCGCAGTCGACGAGGTCGGCGAGGAGCACCTTGGTCACCACGGCGGGCAGCCGTATGTGGGCGGCGATCTCGGCGACCGAGACCGGCCCGCCGCACAGCGCCAACACCTGGGCGTAGTCCGGACCTTGGCAGGAGGCGGGCCGCCGCCCGGTGGCCATCACCATGGTCATCAGGTCGAAGTGCGCCGTGGGGCGGGTCCGGCCGTTGCTGATGGTGTACGGCCGGACCAACCGGCCGGCCGCGTCGTCGTACCACGGTGCGTCCTGGCCGCTCTGCCGCCGTCGACGACTCAGCGCCATGGTCAGAGCCCGCCCGCCGGTGCCTGCTGGCGTGCGGGGGTGGACAGATAGGGCCGGACGCTCTTGACCAGCATGCCCATCTCGTAGGCCAGCACCGCCACATCGGCCTCGCGCCCGGCCAGGACGGCCAGGCAGGCGCCGGTGCCGGCGGCGGAGACGAACAGGAACGAGGACTCCAGCTCGACGACGACCTGAAGCACTTTGTCCCCCTCCCCGAAGCGCGCGCTGGTGCTGCGGGCGAGCGAGTAGAGACCGGAGGACAGGGCCGCCATGTGGTCGGCGCTGTCCGGGTCGAAGCCGTCGGCGGCCTTCACCAGGCCGTCGGAGGACAGCAGGAGCGCGCTGCGGGCATGCGGGACGCGCTTCACGAGTCCGGTCAGCAGCCAGGACAGATCGGTGTGCTGACCTCGCTGCAGCGGAGCATGCGGCTGCGCGTGCACATCACTCACCATGGTGGGGGTCGTCTCCTCGGGGGCGGGACATCGGGGCGTCGTGGTCAGGGTCGTAGAGCGGGTCATTGCCGCCGGCGGTGCTGCTGTTGCCGCCCTGGCCTGCGGTGTCGGCATTGCCGCCGGCGGTGTTCCCGGAGCGGCGGCCGGCTGCGTAGCTCTCGTCGGCGAGACTGAAGCCGCGCCGGAACGCGGCCATCAGGCCGGGGTCCGGCTCGGGCTCCGGACCCGTACTGCGCATGGCGGACGGCAGGATCGGGTCGCCGCGCAGCTCGGGGACGAGGTGCTCCTGTTTGCGTCGGCGGGGCAGCCGCGGCCGGGCGCTGTTGTCCAGCCGGGCGGGCGGGGCGGGCGGCAGCACGACCGGGCCGGGGTCGGCGGGGCGTTCGTCAGAGGCGCTCGTGGCGCCACGGCCACGGACCGCTCGGCCGTTCGAGGTGCCGGAGTCGGGGTCGCCGTGGGCGTGGGCCGTGACCGTCCGGTCGTCGTAGCCCCGATGCGGTAGGTCGAGAGCGCGATCGGCGTCGGGATGGGAGGCGGCATCCAGGCTTCCGTTGCCCGGCTCGTGACGCAGGTCCTGCCAGTCGTCGCAGTCGCCGTGGCGGTCGCGTACCGGGTCGCTGTCCGGGGACCCGGTACGGGCCGCGGCCCCCTGGCTCGACTCCGCGCCGAGCAGGTCCTGCGGCAGGACCAGGACCGCCTGCACACCGCCGTAGATGTTGCTCTGCAGCCGGACCACGATGCCGTGCCGACGGGCGAGCGAGGAGACCACGAAGAGACCGATCCGCCCATCGCTCAACAGCTCGGCGACATCGATGTGTTCGGGGTCGGCCAGCAGCGCGTTCATCTGCGTCTGCTCCTCCACCGACATGCCCAGGCCACGGTCCTCGACCTCGACGGCGAGGCCGGCCGTGACCAGCTGGGCGCGCAGCAGGACATGGGTCTGCGGCGCGGAGTAGATCGAGGCGTTCTCGACGAGTTCGGCGAGCAGGTGGATGACGTCGGCGACGGCGTGGCCGCGCAGGGTGCCCTCGATCGGCGGGACGAGCTTGACCCGCGGATACTGCTCGACCTCGGCGATGGCGGAGCGCAGCACCTCGGTCATGGAGACCGGGCGGCTCCACTGGCGGCGTGAGATGGCGCCGCCGAGGACGGCGAGGTTCTCGGCATGGCGGCGGATGCGGGTGGCCAGGTGGTCGATATGGAAGAGGCCCTTGAGCAGGTCCGGGTCCTCCACCTGGTTCTCCAGCTCGTCCAGCAGCTCGATCTCGCGGTGCACCAGGGACTGCAGACGCCGGGCGAGGTTCACGAAGACCTCGACCTTCTGCTCACTGCCGGTGGCGTTGCTGCGCGCGATGGCCACCGCGTCGATGACGGCGGACTCGGCGGCCCGGCCCGCGGCGGCCACTTCGTGGGCGAGCAGATCGAGGGTGTCGCCGGTGGGCAGCAGATCCGGGTCGGGGTTGCGGTGCGGCGTCCACTCGCCCTGGCGTACACGGTCCAGCACGTCGTAGAGGTCGGACTGGCTGCGGGCGCAGACCTGGCGCAGGCGGGCGTAGCGGGTGACGGTGGCGCGGGCCTCGGAGTTGGCGGCGGCGCCCGCGGTGAGCACGATGACGCAGATCAGCGTCAGCCCGCCGGAGAGCACCGCCCATTCGCGGCTGCCGATCTGGGCGCCGCCGGCCTGGACGACGAAGGCGGTGACGGCGGCACCGGTGACGGCGACGAGGAGGCAGGGGACGGCGGCGAGGCGGACCAGGCGGGACCGTATCGCCGAGTCGGCGGCCGACTCGGGGAACGAGGCCCGGCCGTGCCGTGCGCCGTCACGCTCCCGCCGCCTTGCGGATGTGGGTACGGGGGCGGCCCCCGGGGACCCTTGGGTCCCCGGGGACCTCTGAGCCTCCTGGGACGACTGCGTCCCCAGGGGGAAAGCGGTAGGCATCGGCGCCCTCCGGATCGGCCGTTGGCAGTTCGCGGAGCACGCACGCTAGTTGTTGCGGGGGTGGGGTTCAGACCGACTCGGGGTTTCGCTACCCCGCGCCACCTCCGTAAGTGGGTGCCATGGCACTGTCGTGCGAATCGATCCGAACTCCCGTTCAAACGGAGGGAGTTGGCGCCTCGGACGGGGTCTCTTCCATGGTGTCCGACGGTGCGATACGCGCCCCCGGCCAGCTCGGCCAACCCTGGACGGGAGGCACTGCCACCGCCCGCCACCACGGTGCCACGACCGGCTCGCCCGCGGGCTCGAACGGCCGGCCCGGCGGGGGCGTGGCCGCCTTCGCACCCGTACGGTGCGCCGCCGCGACCGTACGCTCCACAGGCTCGGACCACGGATGCGGCGCGAGGTTGAACGTGCCCCAGTGGATCGGCAGCACAACGCCGGCCGGGCTGCCGCCGGAGAGGTCTGCGTGGGCGCGCAGCCCCTCTTCCGGAGTCATATGGATGTCGGGCCAGAAGTCGCTGTACGCGCCGATCTGGATCATCGTCGCGTCAAACGGTCCGTGTTCCGTGCCGATCTTCGCGAAACCGGAGAAGTAGCCCGTGTCGCCGCTGTGGTAAATGCGGTGCTCGGGCCCGGCGACCACCCAGGACGCCCACAGGGTGTGCTGCGGGCCCCGCAGCCCGCGGCCGCAGAAGTGCTGCGCGGGCGTGGCGGTGAGGGTCAGCCCGCCGACGCGGGTGGACTCGTGCCAGTCCAGTTCGGTGATCCGCTCCGCCGGGACGCCCCAGAATTCCAGGTCGGCGCCGACCCCGAGCGGCACGACGAAGGCCGCGCCGGTGCTGGTCAGCCCCTGGACCGTCGGCATGTCGAGATGGTCGTAATGGTCATGCGAGATCACCACGACGTCGACCGGAGGGAGGTCCTCCAGCGCGACCGGCACCGGGTGCATCCGCTTGGGTCCGATCCAGCTGAACGGCGAACAACGCTCACCCCAGACCGGGTCGAAGAGCACCCGCTGCCCGTCGATCTCGGCGAGCACGCTGGAATGCCCCATCCAGGTGAGCCGCAGCCCTGAGCCGGGCGGCCGGCCCCAGTCCGCCGCGCTCGGGTGATGCACCGGAATCCGGCCGACCGGCGCCCGGCGCAGCCGCCCCTCACGGCTCAGCTGCGTACGCGCCATCGGCAGCGCGGACCCCTGGAGCAGCTGTCTGGTCTGTGCCGGATTGCGGAACTGACCGTCCACGAACTGCGGCGACCTGCGCATCCTGGCCAGCCGCTCCCCGGTGGGCTCGGCGCCGAAACTCGCGGGGCGCAGCGCGGCGAGTGGCGTACGGCGGGGTCGGGAACCGGTCACGGCACCTCCAGGGTCGGGGCAGTCGCGAAGTGAACGGACCGCGCGAGCGGTGGGTTCCGGCGCGCCGGGCCGCTCACCCGGGCCTCCACACCATCACCCGCAGAAACAAACCGCGCGACGGGCCGGGAAATTCCGGGATGGAGTGATGTTCGACCGGCAGCTGACTACGTCCGTCGGCCAGGCCTGCCGGGACCTGTCGGCGCGAGGGCTAGGCAGGCGCGAACTCCAGGACGAGATGGTCCTCGACCGGCCGGTAGCCGAGACGCTGGTAGAGGGCGTTGCTGGTGGGGTTGGCCAGGTCCGTGAAGAGCAGCAGACCGGCGGCTCCGGATTCCTGCGCCGCACGTGACACGGCCGTGGCCACTGCCCCCGCATAGCCGCGTCCGCGCAGGTCGGGCGGGGTGTAGACGGGGGCGACGCGGGCCGTACCGCAGAGCGTACGGGTGACTCCGGCCATGGAGACGGGGCGCCCGTCCACCTCCCACAGGGTGCAGCGGCCGTGGGCGATCCGGTCGTCGACGGCACGGGCGTCCCGGGGCGGTGGATCGCCGACCTCGGCGGCGAAGGCCGCGAACCAGGCGAGGAGGAGGTCGCGGTCAGCGGTCGTGGCGCCCCGCGCCACACCGGGTGGGGCGGGCGTCGGCGGCGTCAGCACACCGAGCCGGTAGAGCCGGTGGCGTTCCGCGGTCTGCACCGTGCCGCCGTGGCGTCGCCGCCACGCCGCGGCCACGGCCTCAGCCGCCGCACGAACGGCATTCACCCCGGGAATCGTGAGCCGCTGCCGCGCCAGCTCATCCACCAATTCCGCGGCGGCTTCGTGCGGTGTCGGCGAGAGCAGCACGGTCCGTGGCGGGGTCCATACGAGCGCGGCCTCGACAGCTGTCTCCCTCCCGCCCCTTTGCCACCATCCGAACCACGGCGCGTCGGCCCCGTACGCATCCGCCCCCAGCTCACGCAGGGAGGCCGTCACCGAGAGCAGTACGGTGTGGTCCGTCGGCCGCGCCCGCAAGAACGTGCCGGCGGCCGCCTCGAACGCGTCAAGGTCCTGTGTCGTCGTCCACGCCATGGCCCACCTTCTGGCTCAGTGCTCACCTTCTGGCTCAGTCTTCCGCGGTTCACGGCCCGGGGAGTCCCGTTTTCGGGACTCGGCCCCACCCCTAGGACCGGCTTCCAGGGCGGCTCACACTCGCTCGATGACGGCCGGTGGGCTGGGCAGGCCCGGTCGGCGCGGCAGGAAGACGGTGCGGAACACGATGCGTGGGGCGGCGAGACGGGACGGCGGGGCGGTGAGGCAGAAGACGTCGCGGAAGGTCGCGCCGACGACGGGATCGATGGCGGCGCGGGCGATCAGCCGGTCCAGGTACCAGGTGCTCAGCCGCTCGCCCAGGCTCGCCTTGGCGTCGCCGTCGCTCGCGTACGGGCGGTCCGAGCCGACCGCGGCGACCCAGGCGGATTCCGCGGCGCGGGCCACCGCCCGCTGCGCCCCTGCGGAGATCCCGGGGCGCAGGCCACCGCCCGCGTCGAGCCTGCCGCGGACGGCCAGCGCGCCGAGAGCCGCGACCGACATGCCCTGCCCGTACACGGGGTTGAAGGTGCAGTTGGCGTCGCCGAGGACAAGGAACCCTTCGGGCACGGCACCGGAACGCTCGAAGTGCCGGCGGCGGTTGTACGTGTCGCGGAAGCCGTGCACCGGCGAGATCGGCTCGGCGTGCGCGAGGAGTTCACGGACGTATGGGTCGCCGATCGTGGCGCTGAATTCGGTGAACTCGGCCGCGTCCGTGGGTGGGTGGTGCCCGCGCACTCCGGACAGCGTCAGCAGCCACTTGCCGTCCTCGACCGGCACGTATGCGCCGCCCCGCGGGCACTCCGGCCAGCCGGGGATATTGACGCCCGCGTCCGGTGCGCCGGCCGGGTCGCTGGGGCGATACATCCGGGTGGCATAGGCGAGCCCCGCGTCGACGGTCTCCTCGTGCGGCGCGGTCCGGCCGAGTTCGGCGTACCACTGGGGCGCCCGGGAACCGCGGCCCGAGGCGTCCACGACGAGCGCCGCGGAGAGCACACGCTCGGCCCGGTCGGCACGCTCACCGTTCCGTGACCGTACGCGTACGCCGGTCACCCGCTGGGCGTCCCCGGTGAGGCCGGTCGCCTCGGTCGCCTCCAGGACCTCGACGCGGGTGGGCGAATCGGCGGCCGCCTGCATGGCGCGCTCCCGTACGACCGCGTCCAGGACGGGTCGGGTCACGCTCAGCGTGGGGTGCCGGCGCTCGTCGAAGCGCCGCTGCCAGCCGGTGGGGGTGCGGGTGAGCAGATCGCGCGGCAGATACAGGCTCCGCCCCCCGGCCTCGGTCAGCGCGGCGACCGTACCGGGCAGCAGGGTGTCCAGCGCGCGCCGGCCACCGCTGAGGAGAACGTGCAGATGGCGGGCCTGCGGGACGCCTTTGCGGAAGGCGTGCCCGGCCGGATACCGATCGCGTTCGACGACTGTGATCGCGTCGACATGTCCCAACAGGGCGGCGACAGCGAGCATTCCGGCGAGCCCGCCACCGATCACGATCGCAGTGCGGTCACCATCGATGCCCTCTGCCATTCCTCCTCCGCTCCCCCGTCGGCCGGATTGCCGGCCATGATCGCTGACCGGTCTCAGACTTCAGTGCACACCACATCCGTGTCAACGCCCCTTTCTGCCAACCGGCCCAAGGGAATTCACCGGACAGACCCTAGGACCGGCAAGGGGTCACCGGGGCTCATGGGGCTCGGCGGCCGCTCGCCATCGGACTCAAGTCGCCGGCCACGGACCGCCGGCCGCGGCCACCGGTCACGACTTCCCGGAAGCTGTTTCCCCCCGCACGTCACGCCAGTCCCTATCGTCCCGGTATAAGGCGACCCTGCGTCTAGAATCCCGGCTGCGGACGCAACGTCCGCAGGCGGTCTCACCAGCAAGGGATACAAGGACGCTTGTGACATTCCAGCAGGAAAATGAGCCGTACGACGTCCTGGTCGTCGGTGGATCGGGCGTGGACACCATCGTGCGCGTCGGCGCACTGCCCGTACCGTCCGCCGACTCATACGGAGTGCCCCCCATCCAGGAATGGGCGGGACACACAGGCACCGGAGTCGCGCTCGGCTGTGCGACGCTCGGACTCACCACCGGATTCGTGGACTTCATCGGCGACGACCACCAAGGCACCCTGGTCCGTGAGCGACTTGCCGGTACCGGCGTCGACTTCCGGCCGCTGACCTCCCCGCACGGCACCCGGCGTGCCGTCAACCTCGTCGCCCCCGACGGCCGCCGGACGTCCTTCTACGACGCCCGCGACCCGCTCGACCTGCGTATGCCCGCCGAGCACTACCTGCCCCATCTTCGCCGTGCCCGCCACGTCCACCTGTCGATCACACACTTCGCCCGCTTTCTGTACGACGACATCGAAGCCCTCGGCATCCCCGTCTCCACCGATCTGCACGACTGGAACGGAATGAGCGGCCATCACCGGGAGTTCGCGTTCCGCTCCGACCTGGTGTTCCTCAGCACGGCCGGGGCCGGTGAGCGGATCGGGCCCGTTATGCGGGAGATCCTCCGCAAGGGGCGTGCGGAGGCGGTGATCGCGACGGCCGGCGCGGGCGGCGCGTATCTCCTCACCCCCGACGACCGCACCCCACGGCTGATCCCCGCCGCGGTCCCGCCCGGCCGCGTCGTGGACAGCAACGGCGCCGGCGACGCCTTCACCTGCGGATTCCTCTACGGTCGGCTGGCGGGCCAGGACCTGGAGGAGTGCGCACGACTGGGGACCGTCGCGGGGGCCCACGCCTGTACCGCGCGGGGCACCCATACCGCCCTCATCAAGGCGGACGAACTCCACTACGCCCTCAACACGACCCCCACGACCCGAACCGCAGCCACTGTCCCGGCCCCGACCCCGGCCCCGGCCCCGATCACAGCCACGGTCCCGACGGCCGCCACGGGCTCGGCCACGGTCACCTCCGCAGCCGCGGTCGCCGCGAAGGTCGGCGCCGTTGCCGCTCCACCCATTGCCGAGCTTCCGGGTGCGCCGGGCGCTCAGGTCTCCCGTACCGGCGCATAGGCCTCCTCTCCCAGTCCGAAGGTCCATGCGACGCCTTCGCGCGCCGTACGGGTCCGGGGCGGCACCCGCAGCCAGTACGTGCGGTGGGTGCCGTCCGGCTCGGGCGTGGAGTTGACCACCTCGACCATCACCACCGGCTCATCGTCGTCGAGGTTGATGCGCCACAGGATGCCCGCCTCGTCGCGGTGCAGCGGCTGCGCTCCCGACTCGTCGAGGTAGCGGTCGTAGCCGTAGAACTCCAGCATCACCCGGCGCAGTTCGGCGTTCTCCTCCTTCCGGATGCGCTCCGGTGTCAGGCCGGCCAGCCCGTCCAGGAAGGTGGCCGGGACCGGCATCCCGCGCCAGGCGTACAGGGCGAAGCCGTCGGGGAAGGCGAGCGCCGGGCCATCGCCCCGGTCCAGCCGCCCGGCCTCGTCGCGATGCAGCTCGACCGGCCGCTCGGCGATGATCGCCACCTTCTCGTAGGGCCACCACCAGCCGGCGCTGCGAGCCACCTCGGCGATGCCCGCCAGCCGCTCACCGGCCCCCGCGAACGCGGCCAGCCAGGGCGCGTCATGCTGCCCGAGCACCACGTCCAGCAGTGCCAGGCGCACCGCCGGCTCGTCCTGCGGCGTCTCGGCCAGAGCCTCGACGACCCCGGTGCGTATCCGCTCGGCGAGTGCACGGGTGGTATCCCACAGACGGCCGCCGGTCAGACCCCATCGTTCGCCCCACGCGGCCCGGCCCAACTCGGCGTGCAGCGCGGCCCGTTCGTCGGCCCAGGGCCGGGTCCGCACCGCGTCGCGCACACTCGCCCCGAGCTCCGCCTGCGACGACGCCAGCACACGCGCCGTCGCCTCCCGCGGCGAACCGGCCCACTCCACCCGCTCCGGCTCCGCGAGCCCCGCGAGGCGATAGGCCAGCCGCACTCCCGCCTCGGCCGCCGCCCGGTCCGCCGCCCCCGTCGCGGCCGCCACCTGACGCCACTCCTCGACTTCTGCGGCCCGTACGCCGTCTCCGGCATACAGGGCCTCGCCCCTTGCTCCTCCGGCCGTCTCCATGTCCGACTCCCCCTTCACCAGCACCACTTCTCCGCCCCCTTCATCGCCCGTCCGTCAGCTCGACCGCCAAGTCGGTCCGTCCGTCAGTCGGCCACCAACCGCACGGACCCCGGCACGTACTCCCGCTGGCGCACCACGCGGTACCAGCCCTTGGGGAGCGATATCGCCGCATGCTCTTCATGCACGACGCGGCCGCCGTCGGGAAGGTGCAGCAATGCGGGCCCGAAAACCCCGGTCTCGCGCTTCAACGCCCCGGCGCCGACCACCGCATGGGCATGGCCGGTGACCTCGCCCAGCGCCAGCACCATCCGTCCGCGAGCATCCCGCGGTTCCTCCGGCAGACCGCTCACATGCTCCGGCAGCGCCGCTTCCTCGACCGGCACGATCAGTACATCTCCCTGTCGGTACAAGGCCGTCCCTCCCCCTCGTCAGCACTCGTCAGTACTCGTCCGTACCGTCCGCGTTCCGTCGCATCGCCGACGCTCATCCGCCGCCGTGCCCGATGCTGAAAACGTTAGAGGGTGGGTCTGACAATCGGCTCTGACCTGCGGAAAGACGCTGCGTTGGGTGACAGTCGGTGTGCCGGCGGGATGCGTTGCCGCTCGAACCCTCGCTGTCGTACGAACCGTTGGAGAGATCACTGCACGAGGCGAGGCTGTGCGCGAGATCGTCGGAGATGGGCCGTGGGGACGGTGACGGGACAGTGACCGGACGACGTGCGGGGACGGCATTGTCAGTGGCTGTTGATAGGAATACGGACCATGAGCATCCACGAGCACGTGGAAGAGCTGGACGGCCTGCCCGTCCACGACTTCCCGCAGGACACGGCCGACACGACGGCCCTCCCCGAGCCCGGCGCGGTCGCCTGGCGGCTGTCCGTCGACCCGTACGAGGACGAAGAGACCTTCGCCGAGTGCTGGCAGCGCTTTACCGAGGCCGTGGACCTGTCCGGCGTACGCGCCCTGGTGATAGGTCAGTGGGGTGAGACGTACGAGAATTCCTCGGCCGTGGTGGTGGCGGCGGTCGTCGCCGCGAAGGACCGGCTCAGCGGACTGCGCGCGATCTTCCTCGGCGACATGGTGATGGAGGAGTCGGAGATCTCGTGGATCCAGCAGTCCGATGTCACACCGCTGCTCACGTCCTTCCCCGCGCTGCGGAGCCTCTCCGTTCGCGGCGGGGACGGCCTGGTCTTCCCGTCCGTACGGCATGAGGCGCTGCGCGAGCTGCGGTTCGAGTCGGGCGGGCTGCCGGCCGCCGCGGTCCGCGGGATCTGCGAGAGCGACTTCCCGGCACTGGAGTCGCTGACGCTCTGGCTGGGCGTTCCCGGGTACGGCGGCGACTACGAGGTCAAGGATCTGGCCGCCGCGCTCTCCGGCAGCCGCTTCCCCGCGCTGCGCCACCTCGGGCTGCAGAACAGCGAGATCCAGGACGAGATCGCCGCGGCGGTCGGCGCCGCTCCGGTCGTCGCGGGCCTTGAGACGCTGGACCTGTCGATGGGCACGCTGACGGACACCGGCGCGGAGGCGCTGCTCGGCGGCCAGCCGCTCACCCACCTCAAGAAGCTCGACCTGGACCACCACTACCTCACCGACGCGATGGTGCGGCGGGTGCGCGAGGCTCTGGAGCCCAGCGGGGTCGAGGTCGTGATCGATGAGCGGGGCGAGGAAGACGAGGACGACGGCACGGTGTGGCGGTATGCCGCGGTGACCGAGTAGGTGATGGGCAGGTGAGCACCGTCGGCCGCACCGATGGCACGGGCACCGCCGTGCCCCGCTTCGCCGTGGTCGGCAACCCCGAGAACCGTCGGGTGACGCTCTTCGCCGAAGCGGTGCGCGCCTCGGGGCTGCCCGCGCCGCGCGTGCTGCCCTGGGCCGATGTGCTGTGCGCGGGCGCGGAGTTCGCCTCCGGGGAGATCGTACGGATCGACTCGCCCGGGGAGAACGCCGAGGTCGAGCGGCTGCTGCGGGGCGTCGTCGATCCGACCCGGGTCGAGGGCACGGCCCGGTGGTACGCCCGCTTCACGGAGGCGGTGCGCGAGGTCGCCCACGCTGCTTCGGCCGGTGGTGCCACGCTTCTGGACGATCCGGCCGAGATGGCGGTGCTGTTCGACAAGCGACGGTGTCATGGGGTGCTGCGTGCCTCCGGGGTACCGATTCCCGAGTCACCCACCTCCGGGCCGGCCGGGCCGGTTGTCGGTGGCTGGACGGACACCCGCGAGCTGCTGCGGGACGCCGGCCTGCGACGCGCTTTCCTCAAGCCGGCGCACGGCTCCTCGGCGTCCGGCGTGCTGGCCCTGGAGACGGACGGCCGCAGCCGGTTCCGGGCCACGACCTCCGCCGAACTGTGCCCGGACGGCAGCCTGTTCAACTCACTACGGGTCCGCCGCTACACGGACGAGCGGCAGATCGCGGCCATCGTCGACGCGCTGGCGCCGGACGGTCTGCACATCGAACGCTGGATTCCCAAGGCGGCGCAGACCGGCCGGGCCGCCGATCTGCGGGTCGTGGTCGTGGACGGCCGCGCCACCCATGCCGTCGTACGGACCAGCCGCTCGCCGATGACCAACCTCCATCTGGGTGGCGCGCGCGGTGACCTCGGCGCGGCGCGGGCGTCCGTCGAGGCGTCGGGAGCCCGTTGGGCCGATGCCCTCGCGGTCTGCGAGGCGGCAGCAGCCTGCTTCCCGCGCACCCTGTGTGTGGGCGTGGATCTGCTGCCCATGGTGGGCTGGCGGCGCTTCGTGGTGGGTGAGGTGAACGCCTTCGGTGATCTGCTGCCCCGGCTGACCGGCCTGCCGGGGAGCGGCGCCGAGGGACTGGACACGTACGGCGCGCAGGTCGCCGCCGTGCTGAGCAACAACGGAAAGATCGGAACGCACCGTGCACGCCTCTGAAACACCCCCGCGGGCTCCTGAGCCGGCCGCCACCACGCCCGACATGAACGAGATCGTGGGCAGCCACGACCTCCTTCTCGTCACGCTCGACACACTGCGCTACGACGTGGCACAGGAGCTGGCGGCGGACGGCCGGATACCGCACCTCGCCCGCTTTCTGCCGGGCGGCCGCTGGGAGCGCCGGCACGCCCCTGGCAGTTTCACCTACGCCTCCCACCAGGCGATGTTCGCCGGATTCCTGCCGACCCCGGCAGCTCCGGGACCGCATCAGCGGCTGTTCGCGGCGCGGTTCGCGGGCAGTGAGACCACTGCGCCCGGCACCTGGGTCTTCGACACCCCCGACCTGGTCTCCGGCCTGGCCGCGGCCGGCTACCGGACGGTGTGCATCGGCGGGGTGGGCTTCTTCAACCGGCAGGCCGCGCTCGGTTCCGTGCTTCCCGGGCTGTTCCAGGAAAGCCACTGGGAGCCCGAGTTCGGTGTCGCGTCCGCGACCTCGTTCGAGGCGCAGGTCGCCCGCGCCGAAGAGGTGGTCGCCGCCCTCCCGGCGGAGCAGCGGCTGTTCCTGTTCGTGAACGTCGCCGCGCTGCACCAGCCGAACTGGTTCCATCTGCCCGGTGCCACCCGCGAGGCCGGCGACAGCCGCGCCACGCACGCCGCCGCGCTGGAGTACGTCGACCGCCATGTCGGCCGGCTCTTCGCCGCCGCGAGCAGCCGCCGTCCGTGCTTCGCCATCGTCTGTTCCGACCACGGCACGACGTACGGAGAGGACGGCTATACGGGCCACCGCCTCGGCCATGAGGCCGTATGGACCGTCCCCTACGCCCAGTTCACGATCGAGGCCGCCCGATGACCACCGCCCCGCACACCCTCACCGGGCCCCTCACCGAGACCGTGCCCACCGCTTCCCCGCCCACCGGCTCCCCCTATGAGAGCTACGTCTACGCCTACCCCCACAAAACGGCCTACCGCCCCCGCCCGGACCGTCCGTCGCTGCGCGACCTCTGGTCGGCCGAGCCGCAGGACGCCCTCTCGCTCTACCTCCACATACCGTTCTGCGAGGTGCGCTGCGGCTTCTGCAATCTCTTCACCCGCATCGGCGCCCCCGGGGACATGACCTCGGCGTATCTGGACGCGCTGGAGCGCCAGTCGACCGCCGTCCGGGACGCGCTGCACGCCGACGCCCGCTTCGCCTCGGCGGCCTTCGGCGGCGGCACCCCGACGTTCCTCAGCGCCGGCGAGCTGTCCCGGCTCTGCGATATCGCGGAGCTGCGGATGGGCGCCGATCTGCGCGCGGTGCCGCTCTCCGTGGAGACCTCCCCGTCGACCGCCACCGCGGACCGCCTGGGCGTCCTGGCCGAGCGTGGTGCGACCCGGATCAGCATCGGGGTGCAGAGCTTCATCGAGGCGGAGGCCCGGGCCGCGGTCCGCCCGCAGCGTCCGGCTGAAGTGGAGGCCGCCCTGGACCGTATCCGGGAGTCGGGCGTCCCGGTCCTCAACATCGACCTGATCTACGGCATCGACGGCCAGACGGAGCACAGCTGGCGGCGGTCCCTGGACACCGCGCTGGCCTGGCGCCCCGAAGAGCTGTATCTCTACCCGCTGTATGTGCGCCCGCTGACCGGCCTTGGCCGCAGGGATCCCGGCGCTCCGGACCCCGAGTGGGACGCCCAGCGGCTGCGGCTTTACCGGCACGGCCGCGACCATCTGCTGGCCGCGGGCTATGAGCAGGTGTCCATGCGGATGTTCCGCCGCCGGGGCACCGTCGCGCCCGCCTCGGGCGGCGACGACCACACCTGCCAGACCGACGGCATGATCGGTCTGGGCTGCGGCGCCCGGTCGTACACCTCCCGCCTGCACTACTCGTTCGACTACGCCGTCGGCATGACGGAGATCCGCACGATCATCGACCACTACATATCCCGGCCGGCCTCGGCGTTCGCGCACGCCGAGTTCGGCTGGGAGATGACCGAGGACGAGGCGCGGCGCCGGCATCTGCTGCAGTCGGTGCTCCAGGCGGAGGGGATGGCGACGGCGGACTACCGTGCCCGCTTCGGCAGTTCGCCCGCCGATGACTTCCCTGAGGAACTGGCGCGGTTCGCCGACCGCGGCTGGCTGGACACCACCGCGGCCCCCGGACGGCTGCGCCTGTCGGCGGAAGGGCTGGCGTATTCCGACGCCCTGGGACCGATGCTGTTCTCTCCTGCCGTACGGGCCCGTATGGCCGCCTACGACCTCAAGTAAGGCGCGGTTTCGTGGACTTGACGATTCTCTACCGCGGCCCGCTGGCGTCCTGCGACTACGACTGCCCGTACTGCCCGTTCGCCAAGCGGCGGGACAGCCGTGAGCAGCTGCGCGCCGACCGCGCGGCGCTGGCCCGCTTCGCCGGCTGGGCGGCGCAGCAGGGCGAGCACGGCGACCGGCTGTCGATCCTTTTCACGCCGTGGGGCGAGGGCATGGTCCGCTCCTGGTACCGCCGCACCCTCGCCGAGCTGAGCCGGCTGCCGCACATCCGGCGGGTGGCGATCCAGACCAACCTCAGCTGCCGCACCGACTGGCTGGCCGAGGCGGATCTCGGCACGCTGGCCCTGTGGTGCACCTACCACCCGGGGCAGACGCCGTACGCCCGTTTCCTGGCGAAGACCCGGGAGCTGGCCGAGCGCGGCGTCCGGTTCAGCGTCGGAATCGTGGGCTTCCCCGAGCACCTCGACCACGCCCGGCGGCTTCGCGCCGACCTCCCCGAGCAGGTCTATCTCTGGGTCAACGCCGCCGAGGGCCGCGACTATCCGGACGCGGAGGCCGCCCTTTGGACGGAGCTGGATCCGCTGTTCCCGTTCAGCCGCCGTCCGCACGAGAGCGCCGGGCTCCCGTGCCGGACCGGCGAGTCGGTGATCTCGGTGGACGGCGACGGCACGGTCCGGCGCTGCCATTTCGTCCGCGCCGAGCTGGGCAATCTCTACGACGGCAGCTATCGCGCGGCGCTCCGCCCGCGCCCCTGCCCGCTGGCGGTCTGCGACTGCCACATCGGCTATGTCCATCTGGAGACGCTGCCGTTGTACGACGTGTTCGCGGGCGGCGTACTGGAGCGGATCCCGGCGGCCGGGCCCCGTCCCGTCAGCTGAGCCGTCGGCCGAGATCCCCGGCCTTGTGGCCCACCCCACCGTAGAAAATGATGTTGTTGAGCTCTTGCGCGCCGGGCACCTCGCCGTCCGGCCGCCACAGCGGCACCCGCACCACGCTCGGATCGATCAGCGCGAACGGCCCGAACAGCTGCTGGATCTCGGCCTTCGACCGAAGATTGAGGGTGGCGGTGGCGCTCTTGTAGACGTTCACCACGCCTTCTCGCGCCTTGACGTCCGTCCGGCCTGCCTCGTACGCCTCGTAGGGCTCATCGGTGGCATGTGACAGCACCAGATGACTGCCCGCGGGGAGCGCGTCGGCGAGCGTGGCGACGAGGCCCGCGGGGTTCTCGTCGTCCCGGACGAAGTGCAGTACGGCCACCAGCAGCAGGGCCACCGGCTGGTCGAAGTCGATCAGTTCCCGGACGGTCGGGTGGTCCAGGATCGCCTTGGGGTCGCGGACATCGCCGAGCACAAAGCCGGTGCGCTCGGTGTTGGTCAGCCGTGCCCCGGCGTGGGTGGCGACGATCGGGTCGTTGTCGACGTAGACGACGCGGGTTTCGGGGGCGATCTCGCGGGCCACTTCATGGGTGTTGGGCGAGGTCGGGATGCCGGTGCCGATGTCGATGATCTGGCGGATGCCGCCGACGACGAGTTCGCGGACGGCCCGGTGCAGGAACGCGCGGTTGGCGCGGGCGCTGACCCGCACCTGGGGGTGGACCTCGATGACCCGCTCCGCGGCCACCCGGTCGACCTCGTAGTTGTCCCAGCCGCCGAGGTAGTAGTCGTACATCCTGGCCGGATGAGGCCGGCCGGTGTCGATCTCCTCGGCCGAGAAGCCCGAGTGCTCCGGTGCCTGTGCGTAGTGCGGGAACTGCGGAACCTCCGGTCCCTGCTCCCCCTGAGGTATGTCCTGTTCGCTCACGCCGTCCTCCGTTCGGTACGCCGGCACGGTGCCGCGGAGAGCAGGAAGTCGGCGTCCCCGGCCTTCGCGCCCTCGATGAAACTCACCATCTCGTGGTGGGTGTAGATCAGCGCCGGGCCGTCCGGGTCGGTCGACTGGCGCAGCGCCACCCGGCCGTCCCCCAGCCGCATGGCCTCGACACACTCGCCGCCGTTGCCCCCGCTCCACGGCTTGTGCCAGCCCTCGTTGCCCAGTTCCTTGGCGGGCATGCCGTTGTAGACGCGTATGCCATCCACGGTTCAGATCTCCTTGCGAAAGCCACCCAGAATGGCCTCGGTGGTGTGTGCCGGCGCGGCCTGCGCACACATCCGGTCCAGGGCCTCCAGGAACTGCGAGACGTCGTTGCGCTGGTCGAAGTACACGGCGCCGACGAGGCTCTCCGCGTACGCGATGTCCGGGAGTTCCGGAATCGGGAAACGGAAGATGTGGAACGGCCCGTACATCGCGGGATGCGGGCCGGCGGCGAAGGGCATGACCTGGAGCCGGACGTTCGGCAGTGCCGTGGCCTCCATCAGCCGGGTGATCTGGTCGCGCATCACCTTGGGGCCGCCGATCTGGCGCCGCAGGACGGTTTCGTCCATGACCACCCACAGCATCGGCGCGTTCTCGCGGGTCAGCAGGGACTGCCGCTCCAGGCGCAGCGCCACGATGCGGTCGATGTCCTCGGCGGGGGCGTGCGGCATACCGGCCCGCAGGACGGCGGCGGCGTAGTCCTCGGTCTGCAGCAGCCCGGGAACGTAGTGCGGCTGATACGCCCGGATGAGGTTGGCCTCGCTCTCCAGGCTCACGAACGCACTGAACCACTCGGGCAGGACGTCGCGGAAGTTGTGCCACCAGCCGGGCTTGTTGGCCTCACGGGCGAGGGAGAGAAAGCCGTCGATCTCTTCCTGGTCGGTGACGCCGTAGGTCGCCAGCAGTTTCTCGACGTAGGGGATCTTGAGGCCGACCTCGGCCTTCTCCATGCGTCGAATCGTGGCGTGTGTCACATCGAGGGCCCTGGCGGCCCGTTCGAAGGACAGTCCCGCCTTCTCGCGCAGGTCCTGCAGACGCTTGCCCAGCACCACCCGCAGGACGGTCGGCGCCCCTGCCGACCGTGGATCCGCCACGTCCGATCCCCTCCAACTCACTCCAGTGATCAGCAGTGTGTCATGTCGTCAGCTACACGAACAGACTGCACATCTGATTCTGCAAATTACAGAATGATCCTTGCCATCCGAGACCGGCATCGCACATAGTTACGGAGTGGCTTCCTCCAACAACGCTCCTCTGTTAGGGCGCTGTAGCGGCTTTGTCGCCGAGCACCCGCAGGACGCGTTCCATTTGCCGGCGCGACGCACGTCCGTTCCCGAGGCGCGCAGACGCGTCAGTGCGCTGCTGCGCGCATGGGGCGCGGCTCAACAAGTCCGCGACGACGTGGAGTTGGTGGTGACCGAGCTGTTCACCAACGCGGTACGGCACACCGGCAGCGAGAAGGTCGGCTGTGAGCTCGCCCTCGTCGGCACGCATATACGGATAGAGATCACGGACCAGGGCGGCGGGGGCGCGTCGGCCCCGCAGGTCCAGCCCGGCAGCGTGGACAAGGAGTGCGGACG
Organism: Streptomyces sp. NPDC050636; assembly: GCF_040654775.1. Taxonomy (NCBI): domain Bacteria; kingdom Bacillati; phylum Actinomycetota; class Actinomycetes; order Kitasatosporales; family Streptomycetaceae; genus Streptomyces; species Streptomyces sp. NPDC050636. The sequence continues at coordinate 396,758 of NZ_JBFAIP010000002.1, read as the reverse complement.
GGGGCTCTTCCTCGTCGGCGCACTGTCCGAAAGCTGGGGGTCCCGGCCCGATGACAGCGGCCTCGGCCGGACCGTCTGGGCGGATCTGCCGTATACCGCCGCAGCACATTGAGGCCCCGCTCCGCCATCGGCGGAAGTCGGGGCCTCATGTCGTACGGCAGGGCCTCTTGCGGCCCGTGCCGTCCGGGTTGCCGCTGCCCGCTTACAGGGGCAGCAGGTCGGGCCGCTTGGGCTCGACATGATCGCCGGAGGACTCGCCACGCAGCCGGCGTCCGATCCACGGGACGAGGTGCTCCCGCGCCCAGTGGACGTTGTCCCGCCGGGCATCGGCGGCCGAGCGCTCCGCCTCCGGGGGCCACGGCTGATCCGGGTCGGCCGGCACCCGCAGACCGAGCACCTGCGCCGCGCGCAGCGCCACACGGGTGTGTCCGTCGGCGGACAGATGCAGCCGGTCATCGCTCCACGCCCGGCGGTCCTGCACCGACTTGAGCGACCACAGGTCGAGGACCGGGCAGTCGTGCCGGTCCGCGATGGCCCGGACATGCGCCGTGTACGTCGCGATCTTGCCCCGCAGATGCTTCAGGACGGGGACGCCGCGGGTGTCGAAGCCGGTGCAGAGCAGCACCGTTCCGACCGACTCCCGCAGGTCCTCGACCGCCCGCTCATAGCGCTCGGCCACCGCGTCCGGGTCCGAGCCCGGTCGCAGGATGTCATTGCCGCCGGCACAGAACGTGACCAGCGCGGGGGCCAGCTCCTTCGCCCTGGGCACCTGCTCCTCGACGATCTGGCCAAGCAGCCGCCCCCTGACGGCCAGATTCGCGTAGCGGAAGTCCCCTTCTTCCCGCTGGTCCGACAGGAGGACCGCTAGCCGGTCCGCCCAACCGATGTACGCCCCGTCACGGCCGGGATCCCCGACCCCCTCGGTGAAGCTGTCCCCGACGGCTGCGTACGACCCGATGGCGCCGTTGACGCCGCTCTTGATGTTCTTCGAATCGTCTGCCACCAGGACATACTTCACTGTGAGAAGTGACTTACGCCACCGTAACCAGGGGTTGACGGCAGGTGATTAATGCCACCCGGTCAAATTCTCACCAAGTTGGAATAATGTTCGATCGAGAGCGGCTCTCCGACCGTCCCTGAATCGCTCAGCCACGCGACACGAATGGCTACACGTCGCACATCAACGCTATTACGGCCTGATTTCCCCTTGCATGAATGTCGTATCGTCGAAGGTGGCCCGCTTTGTCGACGAGCAGCGTCGGCGGCCGACCCCGAGGAGCGCCCGTGACGCAGACGCCGCAGATCCCGTCGACCGAGTCCGAGCTCACGGAGGTGCGCAACTTCCGCGATGTGGGCGGGCTGCCGACCGTGGACGGGCGTCGCATGCGGCAGGGACGGCTCTTCCGCAGCGGCCACCTCGCACATGCGACGGAGGCGGACGCCGCATTTCTCACCGGCCTCGGACTGCACACCGTCTTCGATTTCCGTAACGCCTCCGACATCAAGCAGGAAGGTCCCGATGTCGCGCTTCCGGGCGTGCGGAATGTGAACATCCCGCTCACCGATCCGGCCGACGGCGCGGAATTCTGGTCGATGGTGCGCGACGGCGAGCTGGAGCAGCTGCGTATCGCGCTCGGTGACGGCAAGGGCGCCGCCCGAATGACCAGAACCTACCGCCACATCATCACCACGCGCACAGAGGACCACAGCCGGGTGCTGCACTCGCTCGCCGAGGACAGCGTCCCGGCGCTGATGCACTGCGCCGCCGGCAAGGACCGCGCGGGCCTGTCGATTGCGGTGACGCTGCTGGCCGTCGGTGTGGAGCGGGACGCCATCGAGGCCGACTATCTCAAGTCCAATGACCCCAGCCGCCGTTACAAGATCCGTCGCTCCGACAACTCCGCGGTCGGCATGTCCCAGGAGGTCTTGGAGCTGCTGTCGCCGCTGTTCGGGGCGCACACCGAATACCTTGAGGCCGCGTTCGACGCGATCGAGCAGACCTGGGGTTCGACGGAGGCCTATCTCACCGAGGGCCTGCAGCTGACGCCCGCGACCCGCGAGCGGCTGCGCGCCCGGCTGCTGACCGACTGACCGGCGGTTCCGCACCACTTCAGACGGACGGCCCGGTGGATCTCCCACCGGGCCGTTCCGCGTCACCTCATCGGGCGCCTCACCACATGCCCGGACCGCCCAGGCTCCCGTCCCATACGTCCGGATCCGTCACCCACCCCGCGACAAGTGCCAGGCCCGACGCCCGGTGCACCGCGAGAAAGCCGAACGGCCGGTCGTAGCGGGCCGACACCAGTCGCGCCTCGTACGGCGGGGTCTGCGGCACGCTGCCCAGGCCCAGTGACATGGCTGTGACGGCGGCGGCCCGGAACCCGAGCGGCCCGAACGTCGCGGTCACCGCCTGCTTGGCCGACGACACCGCAAGCGGTGTCTCGCTGATGCCCGGAAAGTGCCCGCGTGAGTCATCCATGGCCGTTTCGAGCCCGAAGAGCCCGGCCCGCTCCAGCAGATCGTGCTCGGTGTCGACGGTGAACCGCGCGGTGAGGAGATCCACCCGCGGTGCGCCGTCCCAGCTCGGCTCCGACGTCACCGTCAGCCCGGGGCCCGCTCCCTCGGCCAGCTCCGCCCCGGACACCGACACATATCCGCCGCCCAGCGCGGCCAGGCCATGGCGCAGTACTTCACCGCCCGGCATGTCCTCCGGGCCGAGCAGCAGTTGGACGTCAAGGCCGTTGTCCCCCGCAACATCGAAAGCGGTCAGCGGCCCGGCCGGCGTGCGGTACACACGGAACTGCTCCGGAGCCACCCCGTAGAGGCTCAGGCCGGTCAACTCCCGTCCCGCCCAAGGTCCTTCGTCCACCCGCAGCGGACGCTCCCGGAACGGATACGCCCACGTCGTGTGCACCAGCAGCGCACTCGCCAGGACGAGCAGCGTGTCGGGGGTCACCTCTACCGGCATGTGCTCGATCAGGCCGTCGGTGTGCCGCCGCGCCCAGGCGTTCAGTGTCTCCTGGTCCGCGGAGGCGTCCCCGGTCAGCTCGCCGTGCAGATCCAGCGGCAGACTGCCGAGCCACTCGGGGCGCAGCGCCAGCAGGCGTTGGGTCCACAGCCCCAGCGCGGCATCGACGCCGTCCGCCGCGTCCAGCGCGGCAAGCAGGTCGCAGCCTGCGCGTACGGCGTGCTCCGCATCGGTGCCGAGCGCCTCGGCCAGCTCCTTGCGGGCCTGGCCGGCCGCCGGTCCGGCGAGCAGGGCCAGCAGCGGCCAGACACCGGCCGCGGTCAGTACGGTGCCCCGCTCCCCCACGGCGTCCCGCGCCCAGCGCGCCGTCATGTCGTTGACGGCCCGTACCGTCGTCGCGTCGACCATTTCCCCCACCAAAGTCGTCAGCGGTTGGCGACCGCCTGCTTGACCAGCGTCCGCCCGAAGTCCCACATCAGGCCGCCGCCTCCGTGGGCGTCGTCCATGACGGCCGTGAAAGCCTCGACGAACCGGTCCACTTCCCGTTCACCGATGATCAGCGGCGGAATCAGCTTAATGACCTCAAGGTGGTCGCCGGAGACCTGAGTGAGGATGCGGTGCCGCTGCAGCAGGGGCACCACGACCATCTGCGCGAACAGCCCCTTGCGGGCCGCCTGCAGCATCGTCCAACGGCTCCGCAGGCCCAGCGACTTGGGGCGGCCGAACTCGATGCCGATCATCAGGCCACGGCCCCGGACGTCATGCAGCAGCTCGTACGTGTCGATCAGCGCGGCGAGCTTTGTGCGCAGCAGATCGCCGGTGCGCCGGGCATGGGCGACGATCTGCTCGTCCTCCATCACGGAGAGCACCGCCAGGCCCGCCGCCATCGCCTGGGCGTTGGACCCGAAGCTGGCGGAGTGCACCAGGACCCGGTCCATGGACGAGTAGACCTTCTTGAAGATCCAGTCCTTGCCGAGCGTCGCACCGACCGGGACATAGCCGCCGGACAGCGCCTTCGCCACGCAGACCAGGTCGGGTTCGACACCGTCCTCGTGCTGGTAGGCGAAGAAGTCACCGGTGCGGCCGAGGCCGGTCTGCACCTCGTCGGCGATCAGCAGGGCCTTGTGCCGGTGCAGCAATTCCTGTGCGGCGCGCAGGAATCCGGGCGGGCTGGGCAGTACGCCCTTGCCCTGGACCGGCTCGACGACCAGCGCCGCCACATCGCCGCGCTTGATCTCCCGCTCCAGCCCCTCCAGGTCGCCCATCTCGATGGGGGTGTCGGGCAGCAGCGGCGCGAAGCCGTCCCGGAAGCCGTCCTCGCCGTTGACGGAGAGCGAGCCGGTGGTCAGGCCGTGGAAGGCGTGGGTGCAGTAGAGAACGCGTGGTTTTCCGGTCGCGTAGCGGGCGAACTTCAGGGCGGTTTCGACGGCTTCGGTGCCGCTGTTGCCGAAGAAGACGCGGTCCAGATGGGGCGCGTACGTCAGCAGCTTCTCGGCGAGCAGGCCGGGCAGCGGCTGGCAGTCGAAGCGGGTGAGGTCGGGCAGGCCGGCGTCCAGCACATCGTGCAGCGCCTGCCGGACGACCGGGTGGTGGCGGCCGAGGCCCATCACTCCGAATCCGGCGAGCATGTCCAGGTAGTCCTGGTCGTCGGAGTCCCAGAAATAGGCGCCCTCGGCCCGTTCGTAGACCTTGTCGAAGCCGATGGTGTGCAGCATGCGCGGGAGTTGGTGGTTGAGGTGGCGGGTGTGCAGGTCGTAGCGCTCGCCGCCGCGTTCGGCGAGCAGCTTGGCCAGGTCGAATCCGGTCACCAGGCGTTCTCCTTGCGGGCGGCCAGCGCGGCGCTGATCCGGCCGGCGATCTCGGCGGGGGTGAGGCCGAGATCGGCCAGCAGTTCGCCGCGCTTGGCATGCGGCAGAAACTGCTCCGGGATGCCGAAAGTACGCAGCGGCATATCCACGTCCGCGTCGCGGAGCGCTTGGCCGACCGCCGAACCAACGCCGCCATTACGGCTGTTGTCCTCCACGACGGCCACCAGTGTGTGTTGCGCGGCGAGTCGGACGATGGCTTCGTCCACCGGCTTGACCCAGCGCGGGTCGATGACCGTCGCTCCGACGCCGCGCGCCGCGAGCAGCTCTGCGGCCTGCAGACAGACCGGAGCCATCACGCCGACCGCGACCAGCAGGACGTCGGCCTCCGGAGCGCGGTGGAGCACATCGACGCCACCGATCCGCTCCACCGCGGCGATCGGCTCGCCCACCGACTCCTTGGGGAAGCGGATGACGGTCGGTGCATCGTCCACGTCCAGAGACTCCCGCAGCTGGGCGCGGAGCTGGTCGGCGTCGCGCGGAGCGGCGATCCGCAGTCCCGGTACGGCACCCAGTACCGAGAGGTCCCACATGCCGTTGTGGGAGGCGCCGTCGACGCCGGTGACACCCGCCCGGTCGAGGACGAAGGTGACACCGCACTTGTGCAGGGCGACGTCCATGAGGACCTGGTCGAAGGCGCGGTTGAGGAAGGTGGCGTAGACCGCGACGACCGGATGCAGCCCTCCGGTGGCCAGCCCCGCCGCCGATACCGCGGCATGCTGTTCGGCGATGCCCACGTCCCACACCCGGTCCGGGTACGCCGCGGCGAACTCCCCCAGCCCGACGGGCTGCAGCATCGCCGCGGTGAGGGCGACGACGTCCGGGCGCTCGGCGCCGATCCGGAGCATCTCGTCGCCGAAGACGGACGTCCAGGAGGGACCGCTGGGCGGGGCGACGGGCTCGCAGGTCAGCGGGTTCATCATGCCGACGGTGTGGAAGCGGTCCGCGTGGTCCTCCAGGGCGGGCTGGTAGCCGCGGCCCTTTTCGGTCAGGCAGTGCACCAGCACCGGCCCGTGGAAGCCGGCCGCGCGGCGCAACGCGGATTCGACGGCCGCGATGTCATGGCCGTCGATCGGACCGACGTACTTCAGGCCCAGGTCCTCGAACATGCCCTGCGGGGCGAAAGCGTCCTTGAAGCCCTTCTTCGCCCCGTGCAGCGATTCATAGAGCGGCTGTCCGACGACCGGGGTGCGCTGGAGGACGTCCTTGCCCCAGGACAGGAACTTCTCGTAGCCGTCGGTGGTACGCAGGGTGGCGAGGTGGTTGGCGAGGCCGCCGATGGTCGGGGCGTAGGAGCGCTCGTTGTCGTTGACGACGATGATCAGCGGGCGGTCCTTGGCGGCCGCGATGTTGTTGAGCGCCTCCCAGGCCATACCGCCGGTCAGGGCCCCATCACCGATGACGGCCACGACGTGGTCGCCCTTGCCGCGCACCTCATTGGCCTTGGCGAGGCCGTCGGCCCAGCCCAGCACCGTCGAGGCATGGCTGTTCTCGATCACGTCGTGCTCGGACTCGGCCCGCGAGGGGTAGCCGGACAGACCGCCCTTGGCACGCAGCTTGGAGAAGTCCTGGCGGCCGGTCAGCAGCTTGTGGACGTAGGACTGGTGCCCGGTGTCCCACAGGATGCGGTCGGCGGGCGAGTCGAAGACCCGGTGCAGGGCGATGGTCAGCTCGACCACGCCCAGGTTGGGTCCCAGATGGCCGCCGGTGCGGGCCACCGCCTGCACGAGGAACTGCCGGATCTCCTCGGCGAGTTCGTCCAGACGGTGCTCGGGCAGCACCTTGAGATCGCGCGGATCGCGGATATGTTCCAGCATCGTCATGGTAGGTCCCCCTCTACTGGTTCGGCTGACGGTGACGCCGGGGTGCCGGGAGGTGCGGTGGACGCGTCCCCGCCCACCGCAGGCGGCCCACCGGCACCGCTCCTCATGTCACCCGCGGTTTCCCGCGACTGTCTCCCGGGCGGCCCGGAGCGACTCCTTGAGGGAGCCCATGGTCGCCAGCACAGCGGTGGGCTCGTAGCCGCAGTGCGCCATGCAGTTGGCACAGCGCGGGTCCTTGCCGCGGCCGTACTTGTCCCAGTCGGTCTCCTCGATGAGCTCCCGGTACGTCGGGACGTATCCGTCGCTCATGAGGTAGCACGGGCGCTGCCAGCCGAAGAGCGAGTAGTTGGGGATCGCCCAGGCGGTGCACGCGAAGTCCGCCTTGCCCTCCAGGAAGTCGAGGAAGAGCGGGCTGTGGTTGAGCCGCCAGCGGCTGCGGTTGCCGCCGGCGAAAGCCTTCTTGAAAAGTTCCCGGGTCTGCTCCACACCCAGGAAGTGCTCCTGGTCGGGGGCCTTTTCGTAGGCGTAGGCGGGCGACAGCATCATTTCGTCGACCTGCAGATCGTCATTGAGGAAGTTGAGGACCTCGATGATGGTCTGCGGGGTGTCGGTGTTGAAGAAAGTGGAGTTGGTGGTGACCCGGAAGCCGCGCCGCTTGGCCTCCTTGATCGCCTCCACCGCCTCGTCGAAAACGCCTTCCTTCGCGACGGATTCGTCATGCCGCTCACGCATCCCGTCGATGTGCACCGCGAACGCGAAAAACGGCGAAGGCGTGAACTTGTCGATCTTCTTGCGCAGCAACATCGCATTCGTGCACAGGAAGACGTACTTCTTCTTCGCAACCAACTGCCGCACGATCTCGTCGATCTGCGGGTGCATCAAGGGTTCGCCACCGGCGATGGAAACCATCGGCGCGCCGGATTCCAGCACCGCGCCGACGGCCTGCGCCACCGGCATCCGCTGTTTGAGGATGCCGGCCGGATGCTGGATCTTTCCGCAGCCCTCGCATTTCAGGTTGCAGGCGAAGAGCGGTTCGAGCTCGACGATGAGTGGAAACTTCTCACGGCGTCGCAGCACTTTCTGTTCAAAGAGATAGGTCCCGACCCGGATGGACTGACGGAGCGGCATTGCCATCTGGCTCACCTCCTGGGGAGCAGCAAAGAACGGTGCCATTCAAAAAAGACAGGAAGAACGGAGCGCAGCACACGGAAGGCCGATATTCCACCGCGCACGGTGCCGATTCGCATGAGTTCATGTTCTGGAGCGTCCACGACCACCCGGACGGCGGCAACCGGACGGATTCCGGCGCGCACCGCAGCGCGGAGCGTCGCGGCCGATTCCATGTCCACCGCGACGGCCCCCGCGGCGTGCAGCGCGGCCCGCTCCGCGCCGCGTACGACGTGGTCGGAGCCGCGGAGCAGGCCGGTGTGCACGGTCAGGCCGCGCTGCCGCAGAGCCCGTAGCAGCGGACCGTTGTCACGGCAGATCACCTCCGGCGCGGCGGGCCGGTGGTCACGGGTGGCCTCGGCGACGACGACGTCCCCGGGCCGCATCCCGGGGGCGAGCCCGGCACAGAAACCGCTGGCCACGACCGGGGACCGCGCGGTGGCACAGCCCTCGCCCAGCACCTTGGCCAGGGCGCGCTCCGCCGCCTGCGGGCCCATGCCGGTACGGAGCGTGATGACGGGCGGACCCGCGCCGCCTCGGCCACCGCCCCGGAGCGCCAACCGCTCGATGCCGAGCGCACAGGCGACCAGCAACGGCGGTTCCGCGTCCGGCGGGGGCCGTCTCGGCATCAGGCCCCCAAGGGCGCATCGGTCGGCCCGCCGTTGACATAGCGGCCCAGCGCCGTCAGCGGAAACACCTGGCGGTACAGGTGGTAGTTGATGGAGAAGTCCCAGGGGAAGCCGGTGCCGGTGAAGTACGGCTCGTCCCAGGAGCCGTCCTCGCGCTGGGTCTCGGCCAGCCAGCGCACTCCGCGCCGTACGGCTTCGCTGTCCCGCTCGCCGGCCGCGAGCAGCGCCATCAGCGCCCATCCGGTCTGCGAGGCGGTCGACGCGCCGCGCCCGGCCCACGCCTTGTCCTGGTAGGACCGCTGGTCCTCGCCCCACCCGCCGTCGTCGTTCTGCACCCGCTCCAGCCAGCCGACGGCCCGGCGGACGGCGGGGTGCGAGCCGGGGATGCCGGCCGCGGCGAGCGCGGGGAGTACGGATCCGGTGCCGTAGATGTAGTTGGTGCCCCAGCGGCCGAACCAGGCGCCGCTGGGCTCCTGCTCGGCGAGCAGGAAGTCGATGCCCCGGCGGGTGCGCGGGTCGTGCGTACGACCGACGTCGGCGAGCATCTCGACGACATGGGCGGTGACATCGGCCGACGGCGGGTCGATGACCTCCCCGAAGTCGCAGAACGGCAGGCGGTTGGGGAGCGGGCTGGTGTTGTCGGCGTCGAAGGCGCCCCAGGCACCGTTCTTGGACTGCATTCCGACGTTCCAGCGCACCGCGCGGCGTACGGCGGCGTCGACCCGCTGCGGATCCGGATGCGCGACCCGGCGCAGCGCCAGCACCACCTCGGCGGTGTCGTCGATGTCCGGGTAGTTGTCGTTCTCGAACTCGAACGCCCAGCCGCCGGAGGGGAGTCGGGGCCTGCGGACGGTCCAGTCGCCGGGCCGGTCGATCTGCTCGGCGAGCATCCAGTCGGCGGCCTTGACCAACTGCGGGTGATCGGCGGGCAGTCCGGCGTCGGCCAGCGCGATGGTGGCGAGGCAGGTGTCCCAGACCGGGGACTGGCAGGCCTCGATCATCCTGGCGCCGTCCTCGCGCCATACGGTGAAGCGGTCCAGCGACTCAAGTCCCGTACGCAGCACGGGGTGGTCGAGGTCGTAGCCCAGGAGGTGCAGGGCGATGACCGAGTAGACGGCCGGTGGCTGGATGCCGCCCCAGCAGCCGTCGTTCTCCTGCCGCTCGATGATCCAGTGGGCGGCGGAGCGCAGCGCGGCGCCGCGCAGCTTGCGCGAGGCGACCTTGTGGTAGACGTGCAGCGCCTTGTCCAGACGCTGGAAGACGCCGTCCCAGCTGGTCACGGGGGCGAGCGGGCGCGGCGGGCTGGGGTTGCGCGGGTCGGTGTGCAGCTCGTCGAGGGCGAACGGCGCCGGGCGCACCGGGCGCTTCGCCGAGACGATGGTCAGCGCCACTATGGTCTGCCGCGCCCAGCATCCGAAGTCATAGATGTTGAGCGGGAACCACTTGGGGAAGTAGATGAGCTCCGGGGGGAGTTCGGGCAGGTCGTCCCACTGCCACCAGCCGAACAGCGCCAGCCAGATACGGGTGAAGACGCGGGAGGCGGCGATTCCGCCCTGCTCGCGGATCCAGGCGGACGCCTTGGCCAGGTGCGGTGCGTCCGGGGCGTCCCCGGCGAGCCGCAGGGCCACATAGGCCTCGATGGTGGTGGAGAGTTCGCCGGGCCCGCCGTAGAAGGTGGCCCAGGTGCCGTCCGCGCGCTGCTCGCCGCGGATGAACCGGGCCGCGGCCTCGGTGAGCTTGGGGTCCTGGATGCCCAGGAACTGACGGAGCAGCAGATCCTCGGCGTCCATCGTGACGTTGGTTTCGAGGTCGCCCTTCCACCATCCGGCGGAGTCCTGGAGGGACAGCAGATGCTCGGTGGCGAGGGCGGTCGCACGCCGTGCGGCGGCCGCCGTGTCCCGAGGCGCGGCAGACCGTCTCTCTTCTCTTGTCCCGGTTTTCTCAGCGGTGGCATCGCTGGCCGATGGGGCCCGGGGCGGCAGCGCCCCGGTGCTTCCGTCGGTCGTCGCTGTCATGGCTTCCCCTTCTGCAGTGAACTGTGAAGCGTGCTCAGGGATTCCGTCGGCCGGCGCCGGGAGGGCACCGGCCGGCGACTGCGAACTAGTTCGTTTCGATGGTGATCATCTCTCCCGTACGACGACGAAGTCCGCGAGCGCGACGAGCTGCGCGCGGATCCTTTCCGGCATGTCCACTTCGTTCAACGCGGCGATGGCCGTGGCGTGCTGGCGACGGGCCTCCTGGGAGGTCCACTCGCGGCCGCCGGCCTCTTCGATCAGGGCCGCGCGGGAGGCGAACTCCTCCTCGGTGAAGTCGGCGATCTCGGTTTCGCTCTTCTTCGCGTCGGCCGCGAGGATGCCGGCGAGACGCTCGGAGGCCGGTCCGCCGGCGGCCAGGGCGGCGACGACCGGCAGTGACTTCTTGCGCTGCCGCAGATCGCTCCAGGTCTGCTTGCCGGTGGCGTCCGGGTCGCCCCAGATGCCGAGCAGGTCGTCGATGGCCTGGAAGGCGAGACCGAGGTGGTAGCCGTACTTCTCCAGGATGTCGGCCGTGCGGTCGTCGGCGCCGCCGAGGACCGCACCGATGGAGACGGCGCAGGCGAGCAGCGCGCCGGTCTTGTTGCCCTCCATCTCCAGGCACTCCTCGACGGTGACCCGCTCGCGGTGCTCGTAGGAGATGTCCTGGGCCTGACCATCGATCAGCTTGCGGGTGGCCAGGGTGAGCCGGCGGGTCGCGCGGCCGGCCTCGACGGTGCCGAGCTCCAGCAGTATTTCGTTGGCGAGGGCGAACAGCGCGTCGCCGACGAGGATGGCCTGCGCGGGGCCGTGCACCTTCCAGACGGTGTCCCGGTGCCGGCGTTGTTCGTCGCCGTCCATGAGGTCGTCGTGCAGCAGCGAGAAGTTGTGCACCAGCTCGACGGCGACCGCGCCGGGGATACCGACCTCGGGGGCCTGGCCCGCGGCCTCCGCGGACAGCAGGGCGAGCGCGGGCCGTACGGCCTTGCCGCTGTCGCCCGTGGAGGGGCGGCCCTCGGCGTCGATCCAGCCGAAGTGGTAGGCGGCGACGGTGTCCATGGGAGGAGCGAGCCGGTCAATGGCGGCACGCAGCACGGGAGTGGCGAGTGTCCGCCCGCGCTCCAGCAGCGCGGTGACGCTCTCGGTGTCGATAGCTGGGGAAGCCGGGTTCACGGTTTCTCCTCTGTTTCCGGTGCTCGTGCTCGTGCGAGTGCTCGTGCTCGTTGTCATGCCGCCTCCTGGGGCAACTGGCCCTGGGGGCAGCCGAGTTCGGTGAGTGCCTCGCGAGCGGCTGCGGTGCCACTGCGAACAGCGCTTTCCATGGTCGCGGGCCACCCGGTGGCGGTCCACGCGCCGGCCAGGAACAGGCCGGGGGCTTGAGTGCGGGCGGCGGGGCGGAGCCGGCCGACGCCCGGGGCGGGCGCGAAGGTCGCGGTGCGCTCGCGGGTGACGAAGAAGTCGCGGATCCTGGCGCCCCGGGCGGCGGGCAGCAGCCGCTCCAGCTCGGGGAGATAGCGGGCGCGGAGCTTGGCGACCGGCTGGTCGATCTCCTCCTGCGCGGCGGACTGCGAGACGGCCAGATACTGGCTGCCGGCCCCTTCGGGCAGTCCGGGCAGCCCGGAGGCCTCCGTACGGTCGAAGACCCACTGGACCGGGGAGCCGACCGCGGCGAAGAAGGGGCGGCGCAGCACCCGGCGGTCGTAGACGACATGCAGGTTGAGGATCGGCGCGGTGCCGATGTCCAGCAGCCGGTCCTTGCCGTCCAGCGCGCCGTCGGGCAGCAGGGCGTGGGTCTCGCGCTGCGGCACGGCGAGGACGACGGTGTCCGCGGTGAGCTGCTCGCTGCCGCGCGGGCCGTCCGCCACCGAGACCTGCCAGCCGCCGTCCGTACGCGTGACGGCCTGGGCGCGGGTGCGCAACGCGATCCGGACGCCGGCCTTCTCCAGCGCAGTGCGGGCGAGGGTGTCGTGGACATCGCCGAGCGGGACACCGGCCCAGCCGATGTCGGCGGCGCCCGGCGCGGAGAGGAGTCCGGTCTTGAAGACCTTGGCGGCCAGGCCCATGGACGCGTCGCCGGCGGTGGCGTTGAGGGTGGCGACACCGACCAGGTCCCACAGCGCCTCGATCGCACGGGCCGACTGGCCGTGCCGGCGCAGCCAGCTGCCGAAGTCCACGCCGTCCAGCGCGGGATCGGCCGGGTCCAGGCGCTTGAGCGCGAGGGTGGCGCGTACGACGCCGGCCCGCTCGACGGGCGAGAGGTGCGGGTAGCGGGCCAGGCTCTTGGCGAGATGCAGCGGGACGGGCAGCGCGGTGCGGCGCAGCCGACCGAGCCGCATCCTGTCGGCGTCCAGGACCGGTACGTCCATGCGGTCCTGGAGGGGCACCAGATGCGCGGCGCCGATCCGCTCCAGGAAGGCGGAGTAGGCGGTGCAGCAACGCAGATAGACATGCTGGCCGTTGTCGACGGTCAGCTCGCCCGCGGCGGAGTCCCGCCGGAAGGAGAAGACCAGTCCGCCCAGGCGGGGCCGGCCCTCGACCAGGGTGACCCGGAGCCCGGCCTCGGCCAGCGCGAGCGCGGCCGTGGTGCCCGCGAGACCGCCGCCGATGACCACCGCGGCCGCCCCGTCGCGACGGTCCGAGGGCCGGGCACGGTGCAGCGCGGGCCGAGTGGCTCCCGATGTCATGCGTTCTCCCCCCATACGTCAGTCATGGACGCAGTCGCCGGGGGGAGGGTTGCCCGGCGCACTGATGCGGGGTCACCGCTGTCGTTCGCGGCCCGGCGCATCATCCGCGCCTCCTGACGGCCTGCTTGCGGCCGATCGCGCGGGCGTCGAGCCCGGACAGTCCGCGCACCGCGACAAACGCCTTCTCCCGGCCGGGCAGCGAGACCCGGCCGCGCAGCACCGCCTCGGGATCGGCGGAGATCCGCGACAGCAGACGGTGGTAGATGCCGGCCATGGCGGCCACGCAGGCACCGCTGCGCCGGTCGAGCATCGGCAGCAGCCGGAAGCCGTCGGCGAACAGCGCGCGGGCGCGGCTGACCTCGAAGTGGACCAGGCCGGTGAAGTCCGAGCCGGCCGGCGGGACCGGGCCCTGGAAGCCCGCCGCGCAGCCGAACTTGGCGAGGTCCTCCGCGGGCAGATAGGTGCGGCCGTTGCCCGCGTCCTCACGAACGTCCCTGAGGATGTTGGTCAGTTGGAGGGCGAGTCCGAGGGTATCGGCGTACTCGGAGGCGCGTTCGGCGTCCGGCGCGCCGGGCACCGTGCCGAACACGCCCAGCGAGAGCCGGCCGATGGCCCCGGCGACACAGCGGCAGTAGACCTTCAGGTCGTCCCAGGTCTCGTAGGTCTCGCCGCGGACGTCCATCAGCACGCCGTCGATCAGCTCGTCGAGGCCGTCCAGCGGCAGCGCGAAACGGCGGGCGGCGTCGGCGAGCGCGACGGCCACCGGGTCGGTGTCGTCCTCGTCGATCCGGTCGTCCTTGACACGCGTCAGCAGCGCCCGGGTCTCCTCCAGGCGCTCGTGTTTGGCGGCCGGCTCCAGGGTGCCGTCGCCGATGTCGTCGATCCGGCGGGAGAAGGCGTAGAGCGCCGACATGGCCTGCCGCTTGTCGGCCGGCAGCAGCCGGATGCCGTAGGCGAAGTTCCGTGCCTGCTGCCCGGTGATGGTTTCGCAGTAGCGATACGCAGCGAGCACCGGCGCGGACGTGTGTGCGGTTACCTCCACGGTCCGGCTCACCCCTCTCTTCGCAATGCCGCCCCCACCTCGCGCAGCAGGCTGAGCGTGGTCGGCTTGGGCGGTCCAGGTAGTACGTCGTGATCGGCGGCCGCTACCGCCTGGAGTGCGGCGCGCCCGCCGGCCACGAAGCCGGCCAGCAGCAGCTTGAGTCTGCCGTGGACGCTACCCACCAGCGGGGTGCCCTCATCCAGCAGGTCACGGGCGCGTTCCGCTTCGTAGGCGATCAGCGCGCGCACCGATGCGCCCCCACTCGGGGCGGCCAGATCGGCTTCTGTGACGCCGAAGCGTTTCATGTCGTCGGCGGGGAGGTAGATGCGGTCCCGGCCGAGATCCTCGGCCACGTCCTGGAGGTGTTCGACGATCTGCAGCCCGGTGCAGACCGCGTCCGACCACCGGATGCGCTCGGGGCTCGCGGTGCCCGTGATGGCGAGGACGAGCCGGCCGACGGGGTTGGCGGACAACTCGCAGTAGGCGACCAGGTCGTCGTAGGTGCCGTAGCGGGACACCCGCTGGTCCTGCCGGTTCGCCTCGATCAGGCCGAGGAAGGGTTCGGGGGTCAGCGCGCGACGGCGGACGGTCGGACCGAGGCGGCGCATGAGCGGATGCCGGGGGCCGGGAGCGCGGTCGCTGAAGACGCGGTGGAGGTCGGCCTCAAGGGCGTCCAGCATCGCGGGGCGGTCATCGCTCTGCGCGCGGTCCAGGCCGAGCAGCGCGGCATCGCCACCGCCGGGGGCGAGATCACCGTCGCCGATGTCATCGACGAGCCGCGCGAAGCCGTAGACGGCCATCAGGTCGGCGCACCAGGCGCGGGGCAGAAAGAACGGCGCCACCGGGAAGTTCTCGTGTGCGGCCTGGTCGAGTACGGTGCGCGACTGTGCGTCCGCCGGCCCGCCGGAGACCACCGCCCGCCTGTTGAAGACGCTGCGCCTCCCTCCGCTCACCGGGGGCTGCCCGGCGCGTTTCGGAGCCGGAGCGAACCACTAGCCATTGCCGTCACGTCTCCCGTTCTACACCGCCAAGCTAAAGCATCCCATTTCGGACACGCCGCAGGTCACGACGCGCCCCTGTTCGCGCTTCCATCGCCCGTCCAGGTGAGCATTGCCCGACTTATACCACTTGTGCTGTTCAGTACGCGTACAGCTTACGCTGTACATCTCGTCCGTGTCCGAGTGGGTACCGAGGCTTCCGGCGACGACCCAGTCAACACCAAAAGGGGACCAACTGTTCCCGGACCCGGACGAGTTGACCATCTCTTCACGCTCGAAGGCCTCCACGAGCCGGGCTCGTGGAGGCCTTCGGACGCGGGAGGGGCTACTTGCCCGTCTCCTTTTCGTACGCCTTGATCACTTCATCCGTCGGACCGTCCATCAACAACTCGCCCCGCTCCAGCCACAGCACCCGGTCACAGGTGTCCCGGATCGACTTGTTGTTGTGGCTGACCAGGAAGACCGTGCCGGCCTCCTTGCGCAGCTCGCGGATGCGCGCCTCGGAGCGCTTCTGGAAGCTGCGGTCACCGGTGGCCAGGGCCTCGTCGATCATGAGCACATCGTGGTCCTTGGCCGCGGCGATGGAGAACCGCAGCCGGGCCGCCATACCGGAGGAATACGTGCGCATCGGCAGCGAGATGAAGTCGCCCTTCTCGTTGATGCCGGAGAAGTCGACGATGCCGTCGTAGCGCTCGCGGACCTGGTCGCGGGACATGCCCATCGCCAGACCGCCGAGGACGACGTTCTTCTCGCCGGTCAGGTCGTTCATCAGGGCCGCGTTCACACCCAGCAGCGAGGGCTGGCCATGGGTGTAGACCTTGCCGCGCTCCGCGGGAAGCAGTCCGGCCACCGCCTTGAGGAGCGTCGACTTGCCGGAGCCGTTCGAACCGATCAGGCCGATCGACTCGCCCCGGTACGCGGTGAAGGAGACCCCCTTGACCGCGTGCACCTCGCGTACGCCCGCCGACGGCTTGCGCCGGATGATCCGGTTGAGCGCCGCGGTGGCGCCGCCCTTGCCCGCACCGGTGCCGTACACCCGGTAGACGATGTGCAGATCGTCCGCGATCACGGTCGGTACGCGGGCCTCTGCCGCCTCCGTCGGCTGCATGCCGTTCTTCTGCTCAGCCACGTCCGTACCGCTCCTCAGCCTTCCAGAAGTACACAAAGCCGACGACGCCCAGCAGCAGGGCCCAGCCTGCGCCGGCCCAGAGGTGAGCAGGCAGCCGGTCGTCCGTGAAGCTCTCGATCAGGGAGTAGCGCATCAGGTCGATGAAGATCGCGGCGGGGTTGTACTCCAGCACGGGTTGCACCCAGCCGGGGATGTCCGCCTTGTTCGCGATGTTGTCGATGCTGAACATCACGCCGGACGCGTACAGCCAGGTCCGCATGATGAACGGCATCAGCTGCGCGAGGTCCGGGGTCTTGCTCCCCAGCCGGGCCATGATCATCGCCAGGCCGGTGTTGAAGACGAACTGCAGCGCCAGCACCGGGACCGCCAGGAGCCACGACCACATCGGCATCTGGCCCTTGGCGAGCATGATCAGGACCAGCACGCCCATCGAGAACAGCAGCTGCTGCAGCTGCATGATGCAGAACGAGACGGGCAGGCAGGCGCGCGGGAAGTGCAGGGCCCGCACCAGGCCGAGGTTGCCGGCGATGGAGCGGGTGCCGGCCATCACCGAGTTCTGCGTGAAGGTGAAGATGAAGACGCCGGTGACCAGGAACAGCACGAAGTCTTTGATGCCGTCGCGGGTACCGATCAGCACGCCGAAGATGAAGTAGTAGACGAGCGCGTTCAGCAGCGGCGTCGCCACCTGCCACAACTGGCCCAGCTTGGCCTGGCTGTACTGCGCGGTCAGCTTGGCGCTGGCGAAGGCGGAGATGAAGTGCCGCCGGTCCCACAGCTCCCGGATGTACTGCGGGAGGCTGGGGCGCGCCCCGCTCTGCGACAGCCCGTACTTCTGGGCCCGCTGGGCCGGAGTGAGCCCTTCATCGGAAGATGGCGGGGCACTCATGGCGACCGCACTGTCGTGCGTGGTCTCGCTCACAGTTGACACTTTCGTCCTCAAGGTGCGCTGCCGGGGCCACGCCCCGGCTCGCGGCTGATGCTCTCAGATACGAGCTTGTCAGATGACGGGAGGGCGACCCAATCGGGTCAGTCGCCAAACCGTAGCCCACTTCATGGGACGCCTGGGACCGCACGGGGTCGTCCAGCCCTCTTTGAAGCCCGCCAGCCAGACCCGCAGCGCGGCCCAGGAGGGGCGCCGGGCCAGCGTGAGCAGGAACCAGACACCGAGATAGACCGGAACCAGTACGGCCGGGAGGTTGCGGCGGGCCAGCCACACACGGTTACGGGCCACCATCCGGTGGTAGACCGCGTGCCGGCTGGGGGCCATGGTCGGGTGGAGCAGCAGCATGTCCGACCGGTAGTCGATCAGCCACCCCGCGTCCAGGGCCCGCCAGGCCAGGTCCGTCTCCTCATGGGCGTAGAAGAAGTCGTCCGGCAGCCCGCCGATCTCCTGGAACACCTTCGTACGGACGGCATTGGCACCGCCGAGGAAGGTGGTGACCCGGGAGGACCGCATGGGGTCGGCGGCGCGCAGCCGCGGGACGTGCCGGCGCTGGGTCTCGCCGGTGTCCGGGTCGGCGATGCGGAAGCTGATGATGCCGAGCTCCGGGTCCTTCTCGAAGGCCGCCCGGCACAGCTCGGCGGTGTCCTCCCTGGACAGCAGCCCATCGTCGTCGAGGAAGAGCAGCACATCAACGTCGCTGCCACCGGGCCCGAACGCCTCGATGCCGACGTTGCGGCCCGCCGGGATGCCGACGTTCTCCGGCAGCTCGACGGTCCGTACGCCCTCAGGGAGCTCGGGCAGCGGCGAACCGTTGCCGACGACCACGATCTCGACCGGGTCGCCGTCCTGCTTGGCGACCGAGTCCAGCAGCGCGCGCAGCTCCTCGGGGCGGTTGCCCATGGTCAGGACAACCGCACCGAGCCGCATTCGGGACGCCCCCATTACTTGAGCCTGCTGGAGGCGAGGATGGACACGAGGTGGAGCAGGGTCTGCAGCAGGGCGATCCCGGCCAGCACGGCGACACCGAGGCGCGAGAAGAACAGGTCGCCCCTGACCGTGTCGAGGATCGCCAGGACCAGGATCAGCAGCGACGCCTCGACCCCGAGGACCAGCCGATGGAACTTCAGCGCCGCGGCGGCCTTGCGGGCCAGTGCCATACCGGACGAGCGCGGCTCGGCCGCCGCCTCCTTGACCGGCGGCAGCCCGCCCTGGTGACGGGCGACACCGACGAGGTCGGTCTCGGCCTTGATCAGGATGGCGCCGAGGGCGGCGAGGGTGCCGAGGAAGGCCCACAGCCAGTCGATCCGCCCGGAGCCCCACAGGTCGGCCGCGCGCAACCCGAAGCCGACCAGGACCGCGGCATCGCACAGATAGGCGCCGACGCGGTCCAGGTACACGCCGCCGAGCGAGAACTGCTTCCGCCAGCGGGCGATCTCGCCGTCGACGCAGTCGAGCAGCAGGTAGAGCTGGACCATCACCACGCCGAGCACGGCGCCCGGGATCCCCGGCACCAGCAGGGCCGGGGCGGCCAGGACACCGGCCACGGTCATCAGATACGTGAGCTGGTTGGGCGTGATCCTGGTGTTCACCAGGTACCTGTCGCAGCGCAGCGAGATTTCCCGCATGTACAGACGGCCGGCCCAGTGCTCACCGCTCCGCCGGTCCTTCACACCCGGGGGGTGAACGACCGGGCGGAGTTCAGCTACTGATGGTTTTGGCATAGTCGGCGTATGCGTCCCTGATCTCGTCGGTGGACAGGTCCAGGTGCTCCAGGATCGTGTAACGGCCGGGGCGGGTCTTCGGGGCGAACTCGACGACCTGGACGAACTCCTCGTCCGTGAAGCCGATCTCACCCGGCGTGACCGGCAGACCGTGCCGCTGGAGCACCTCGACCATCAGCGCGGACGTCTCCTTGTCCCCGCGCAGGAACGTGGCGAACGCGGCACCCAGGCCGCACTGCTCGCCATGGCTCGCCGCCCGCTTGGGGAAGAGGATGTCGAAGGCGTGGTTGATCTCGTGGCAGGCCCCGGAGGCCGGCCGGCTGTCGCCCGCGACCGACATCGAGATACCGGTGAGGACCAGGCCCTCGGCCAGCACCTGGAGGAAGTTGTCGTCGCCGACGCCACCGGGGTGGCGCAGCACGGCCTCGCCGGCCTGGCGCGCCATGGCGGCCGCCAGCCCGTCGATGTTCTCCCCGGTCTCGCGGTGCGAGAGCTCCCAGTCCGCGACCGCGGAGATGTTGGAGATCGCGTCGCCGATACCGGAGCGGACGAAGCGGACCGGGGCCTCGCGGATGATGTCGAGGTCGATCACCACGGCGATCGGGTTCGGCACACCGTAGGAGCCGCGACCCGCGTCGTTGTCGAGGGTGGCGACCGGCGAGCACAGGCCGTCGTGCGACAGGTTCGTCGCGACGGCGACCAGCGGCAGGCCGATGCGGGCGGCGGCGAACTTCGCGCAGTCGATGATCTTGCCGCCGCCGAGGCCCACGACCGCGTCGTAGTGCCCCTTCTTCATGGCATCGGCGAGCTTGATCGCGTCGTCCAGGGTTCCGCCGCCGACCTCGTACCACTCGGCGCCGGGCAGCGCCGGGGCCAGCCGCTCGCGCAGCCGTGCCCCGGAGCCACCGCTGATCGCGATGGCGAGCTTGCCGGAAGCCGAGATGCGCTGATCGGCCAGCAGGCCCGCCAGGTCGTCCAGGGCGCCGGCGTTGATGTCAACGACGACCGGGGACGGGATGAGGCGGGTCAGTACTGGCATGCGATCTCACGGCCCTTCGCGAGGTCGTCGTGGTTGTCGATCTCGACCCACTTGACGTCGCCGATCGGGGCCACGTCCACCTTGAAGCCGCGGTTGACGAGCTCCTGGTAGCCGTCCTCGTAGTAGAGGTCGGGGTCCCGCTCGAAGGTGGTCTTCAGGGCGTCGGCCAGCTCTTCGGCGGCCTCGCCCTCGATGAGGGTCACGCCGATGTACTCACCGGTCGCCTCGGCCGGGTCCATCAGCTTGGTGATCTTCTGGACGCCCTTGGCGGGGTCCACGATGACCTTCATCTCCTCGTCGGCCAGCTGCTTGACGGTGTCCAGCGCAAGGATGATCTTCTGGCCGTTGCCGCGGGCGGCGAGCAGCGTCTTCTCGACGGAGACCGGGTGCACGGTGTCGCCGTTGGCGAGGATCACGGTGTGCTTGATCGAGTCACGGCCGCACCACAGGGAGTAGGCGTTATTCCACTCCTCGGCCTTGTCGTTGTCGATCAGCGTGAGCTTGAGGCCGTACTTCTGCTCCAGGGCCTCCTTGCGCTCGTACACGGCTTCCTTGCGGTAACCGACGATGATCGCGACCTCGGTCAGGCCGATCTCGGCGAAGTTCCCGAGGGTCAGGTCCAGGATGGTCGTGTCGCCGTCGACCGGCACCAGAGCCTTGGGCAGGGTGTCGGTGTAGGGGCGCAGACGCCGTCCAGCGCCGGCTGCCAGCACGAGGCCGATCATGCGGGTTCTCCTTCATCGTGTACGGCGGGTGCACCACGTTTATGGGCGGTCACCCAGAAGCGGATGCTCTCGATGAGCACCAGCAGCGCCAGGACCACAGCAAGGGCCGTCAGCGCGATTGTGAAACCTGTGGGGGACAACAGGGCGGCGAGGACCGTGACCACGAGGATCCGTCCTTCATGCCCGCCGGTCGCCCGGACCAGCCACCGCGGAGGGGCTCCGGTGCCACCGCGGATGCGGTAGACCGTGTCGTAGTGATGGTAGGCGACCGCCGCGACCAGCCCGAACGCGGCAGGAAGCGCTCCCTGCGCGTCCGACCGGGCCGCCAGGACCAGGATCGTGACGTATTCGCCGACCCGGAAGAGGGGCGGCACCAGCCAGTCGAGGGGGCCCTTGAGGGCACGGGCGACGGCGGCGCCGGAGAAGGCCGCGTAGACGGCCGCGCCGAGCACGGGCCACCAACTGCCGCCTTCCTTCCACGCCAGCTGGGCCATGAGGAAGGCCACACCCGCCAGCGCCATCAAGGGGGCGGTCATGTTTCCGCGCGATGCCGGGCCCTCGGCGAAGAGCTCGGCGAGCGGCCCGGAGTCGGCCAGGTCCGCCAGCGCCTGCGCGGCCCGGTCGGTACGGCGCGCCCGGCGGGTCAGCGAGCGCAGCACCCGGCCGGCCGTGGTGTAGCAGGCGGCCAGCGCGCAGCCGATGAGCAGGGCGTAGAAGACGATGCGCGGGGTGGTGAGCGCGGTGAGGACCGCGATCATGGCCCAGCGTTCACCGATGGGCAGCACGATCATCCGGCGTACCCAGACCGTCCAGCCGACGCTGTCGAGCTTGTCGGAGAGCGCCGCGGTGGGGCTGGTGTTGCCAGTGGCGTCGTGATTCGCCTCGTTGAAGGAGAAGTCGACGATATGGCGGCAGGTCTGGAGCACCATCGCGCCGAGCGCCAGCGCCCATACGTCGTCACCGCCGCGGGCCGCGCCCAGGGCGAGCCCTGCGTAGTACGCGTATTCCTTGGCCCGGTCGAAGGTGGCGTCCAGCCAGGCGCCCATCGTCGAGTACTGCAAGGAGTAGCGCGCGAGCTGCCCGTCGGTGCAGTCCAGGACGAACGAGAACAGCAGCAGGACGCCGGCGGCGATGAAGCCGCCCCGGCTGCCGGTGGCCGCGCAGCCCGCCGCGATCAGCGCGGTGAGCAGGGACGCGGTCGTGACCTGGTTGGGGGTGAGCCCGCGGCGCGCGCACCAGCGGGCGAGGTAGCGGGAGTACGGGCTGATGCAGTACGTCGTGAAGAAGCCGTCGCGGGACTTCACGGCGGTGCGCAGCCGTACGGCCTCGTCGTCGACGGCCGCGACGTCCTCCTGGGCGTCCTCGCGCTGCGCGGGGGTGAGCGCGACGGTCGCGACCAGGCTGCCGAGCTCGACCCGGTGCAGACCGATGTCCTCACCGTCGAGGGACTCGGTCAGCGTGCCGGTCAGGACGTCCGTGAGGTGGGCGGTACCGGCGCCGACCGGGATCCGCGCGGCCGCACGGGCAAGCGCGGAGCGCGCCTCGGGCTGCGCGGTGAGCGCGCCCGGCACGGCCGCGGCCGGGAAGCGCGGGTCGGTCAGTGCCAGCCGCAGGGCATGCAGATGGCCGACGAAACGGGGGTCCACCACGGCCACCCGCTCCTGCGCGGGCACCGCGGCGATCAGCTCGGCGACGGACGCCGGGTCACTCGCCGTACGGACGTCGAAGCCCAGCGTGCGCAGGTCGCCTTCGAGCGGCGACCCGGCTACCGGCGGACCGGTGAGGATGGCGGTCGACAGACGAACTCACTCCTTGAATGCTGACAAGGCAGCTCCGGTGCGTCCGCATTCGATACGGACTACCCGGGCAGCGGGCGTGGCACACCTCGGGCCCGGCGGGGCTGGGTGGCACGTCGGCAGAGGTTATCGGATCGCCGGATGCGGCCGTTCACCGCGCATTCACCGCACGATCGAGTGACCGACGGCTGCGCCTGCCGCGATCATCATGGTGGATCGGGTGGGGCGGGAACAACTGGCGTCCGGCCGCGATGCCCGATCCGGTGCCGGTTATGAGAGGGCTGGTCATGGGTGGGCGGGTTGTGCCGGGGCGGATGTGGCGAGATCCATGCCGGGTGCGGAGCCGGTGGTCGCTGCCCCGTGTCGGCACGGGGTGGCCGGGCGGGCGGCGGGAAGTGGTGTGGACCATCTCACGGGCCGGACGCACCGTGCGGGACGGCCGGTGCTGTGCTGTCCGTCGCCCGACCGCGTGATCGTTTCGCATTCGAACACGCCGGCGCCGCGCACCCGCACGGCACCACTCTGCGACTTATGCGCGCGTGGCTAGGGCAGACTTGGCGTCGTAGACCGACGACAAGGATGGGCATGCCGATCACACCTGCCAACGGACAGACCGCCGGGATCTCGGCGGTGAGCTCACGGGACGGCTCCGCCGAACCGATCATGCTGGAGCTGGTCGACGAGGACGGCACGACGATCGGCACCGCGGAGAAGCTCGCCGCGCATCAGCCCCCCGGGCAGCTGCACCGGGCGTTCTCGGTCTTCCTCTTCGACGAGAAGGGCCGGCTGCTGCTGCAACGCCGGGCGCTGTCGAAGTACCACTCCCCCGGTGTGTGGTCCAACACCTGCTGCGGCCACCCGTACCCGGGCGAAACGCCGTTCGCGGCCGCCGCCCGCCGCGTCGCCGAGGAACTGGGGCTGGCGCCCACGCTGCTCGCCGAGGCCGGCACGGTGCGCTACAACCACCCCGACCCGGCCTCCGGCCTCGTGGAGCAGGAGTACAACCACCTGTTCGTCGGGCTGGTGCGGGCCGAGCCCGCACCGGATCCGGAGGAGATCGGCGAGATCGCGTTCGTGACGCCCGACGAGCTGGCCGAGCGGCATGCCGAGGCGCCGTTCTCCGCGTGGTTCATGACCGTGCTGGACGCGGCGCGCCCGGCGGTCCGCGAGCTCACCGGGAATTCGGCGGGCTGGTAGCGAGCGGGACCAGCGGCAGTTCGGCCCAGATGGCCTTGCCGCCGGTGGCGGTGTGCTCGACATCGCACTTGCCGCCCACCTCCGCGGTGAGCGTCTTGACCAGCCACAGGCCCCGGCCGCCGACATCACCCTGGTCCGCCTCCAGCGCCTTCGGGCGGTACGGGTGGTTGTCCTCGACCGCGACCCGCAGCCAGTTCGCCCCGATGGTGAGCTGGACGGCGATCTGGGGCGAGAGCAGGGCGGCGTGCCGCACGGCGTTGGTGACGAGTTCGGAGACGATCAGGAGCAGGCCGTCCATGATGTCGGCGGCGACGGGCACGCGCTGTTCGTCGAGCAGATCCCGGACCGCGTGGCGCGCCTGCGGCACCGACGACTCCAGCGCCGGGGCGGTGAACCGCCACACGCCTTCGTACGCGAGCGGGGAGGTCAGCTCCTCGGGGGGTTCTGCGGGGGGTCCGGAAGGCATCCTCACAGGACGAGTGTTGAGAATGCGCTGGTCCGGACCGGCCCGCTGAACACAAGTCAGCACCTATCGACGCCTTACGACCGATTCTGAGTGAATTGATCGGCCTGGCGACCGTATCCGTGCGCTTTGTTCCTTACTCGCGGTCTGCCCGCAAGCAGCCACCGCACGGTACGCGCCATCAGATCAGCGCGAGGTACGGCGAAGTACGGCATCGAAGCGCGAACCCGAAGGGCGACACCGGAGAACGGCGACCGCGGACCGCACACAAGATCCGTACAGGAAAACAGGCCCGGTGCCTGAGCACCGGACCTGCCGTTCCATCTGAGTAGCGGGGACAGGATTTGAACCTGCGACCTCTGGGTTATGAGCCCAGCGAGCTACCGAGCTGCTCCACCCCGCGTCGGTGAACCCCACCTTACGGGCCGCCGGACCCATGACCAAATCGATAATCGCAGCGGGGGCCGAAGCCCCCTCCGCCGCTCCCCTTACACCGCCCGGTCGGCGATCTGTCCGCCGTCCGCCTCGATGCGCCGTGTGGTGTGCACCGCGTCCAGCATCCGCCGGTCGTGCGTGACCAGCAGCAGGGTGCCCGTGTACGAGGCGAGCGCGGACTCCAGCTGTTCGATGGCCGGCAGGTCGAGGTGGTTGGTCGGCTCGTCCAGGACGAGGAGGTTGACCCCGCGGCCCTGGAGGAGAGCCAGCGCGGCACGGGTCCGCTCCCCCGGTGACAGCGTGCGCGCCGGGCGCAGCACATGCGCCGCCTTCAAGCCGAATTTGGCCAACAGGGTGCGGACATCGGCGGGCGACAGATCCGGTACGGAGGCCCGGAAGGCGTCCATCAGCGGTTCGTCGCCCAGGCCGTGTTCACCGAAAAGCTGGCCGCGCGCCTGGTCGATCTCGCCGACCACCACGCCGGGGCCGAGCGAGGCCTGCCCGGCGTCCAGCGGAAGCCGGCCGAGGAGCGCGGCGAGCAGGGTGGACTTGCCGGAGCCGTTGGGGCCGGTGATGGCGACCCGGTCCGCCCAGTCGATCTGGAGGTCGACCGGGCCGAAGCGGAAGTCTCCGCGGCGCACCTCGGCGCCGCGCAGGGTGGCGACGACCGCGCCGGCGCGGGGCGCGGCAGCGATCTCCATCCGCAGCTCCCACTCCTTGCGGGGCTCCTCGACGGCATCGAGCCGCTCGATCAGGCGCTGGGTCTGCTTGGCCTTGGCCGCCTGCTTCTCGGTGGCCTCCACCCGCGCCTTGCGGCCGATCTTGTCGTTGTCGGGGGCCTTGCGACGGGCGTTCTTGACGCCCTTCTCCATCCAGTTGCGCTGGGTGTGCGCGCGGGTCTCCAGGGCGGCTTTGGTGTCGGCGTACTCCTCGTACTGTTCGCGCGCGTGCCGCCGGGCCCGGTCACGCTCCTCCAGGTACGAGGTGTAGCCGCCGCCGTAGGTGTTGACCTGCTGCTGGGCGAGGTCGAGTTCAACGACGCGGTTGACCGTACGGGCCAGGAACTCGCGGTCGTGGCTGACCAGGACCGTGCCGGCGCGCAGCCCGGTGACAAAGGACTCCAGCCGTTGCAGGCCGTCCAGGTCGAGGTCGTTGGTCGGCTCGTCCAGCAGGAAGATGTCGTAGCGGGAGAGCAGCAGCGAGGCGAGCGAGGCGCGGGCGGCCTGGCCGCCGGAGAGGGACGTCATCGGCTGGTCGAGGCCGATGGTGAGGCCGAGCTGGGCGGCGGTCTCCTCGGCGCGCTCGTCGAGGTCGGCGGCGCCCAGCGCGAGCCAGCGCTCCAGGGCGGTGGCGTACGCGTCGTCCGCGCCGGGCCGTTCGTCGACCAGCGCCTGGGTGGCGGCGTCCAGGGCACGCTGGGCGTCGGCCACGCCCGTGCGCCGGGCGAGAAAGGCCCGTACGGACTCCCCGGGGCGGCGGTCGGGCTCCTGCGGGAGGTGGCCGACGGTGGCGGTGGGCGGGCTGAGCGCGAGCTTGCCCTCCTCCGGAGTGTCCAGCCCGGCGAGCAGGCGCAGCAGGGTGGACTTGCCCGCGCCGTTGGCGCCGACGAGGCCGATCACATCGCCGGGGGCGGCGACCAGATCGAGGCCGGAGAACAGGACACGCTCGCCGTGGCCGGCGGCGAGATCTTTGGCGACAAGGGTTGCTGACATCAGACCGTCGATCGTATCCGGCCGGGTGGACGTGGGTCGTCCTAATATCCGGGATATGGAACCGGCTCTGAAGACGCATGTCAGCGACGGCACGGCGACCGTCACGATCAGCAATCCCGAGAAGCGGAACGCGATGACCGTGCAGATGTGGCGGGAGCTGCCGCCGCTGCTGGAGCGGCTGGCCGGCGACCGTGCCGTACGGTCCCTGGTGCTGACGGGCGAGGGTGGGACGTTCTGCGCCGGTGCGGACATCGGGTCGCTACGGGACGCGGCGGACGAGTCGCAGGGGCTGGCGGTGGCGGCCGAGGAGGCGCTGGCGGCCTTTCCCAGGCCGACGCTGGCTGCGATACGCGGCTACTGCGTGGGCGGCGGCGCCCAGTTGGCGGCCGCCTGCGATCTGCGGTTCGCGGAGGAGGGCGCGCTCTTCGGTGTGACGCCCGCGAAGCTGGCCATCGCCTATTCGGCGTCCGCGACCCGGCGACTGGTCCGGCTGGTCGGGCCCTCGGCCGCCAAGTACCTGCTGTTCTCAGGGGAGTTGATCGACTGTGCGCGGGCCCTGCGCACCGGTCTGGTGGACGAAGTGCTGCCCGAGGGCGAGCTGGCCAAGCGGGTGGCGGAGTTCACGGCCGTCCTGGCGAGCCGGTCGCTGGTGACGCAGGCCGCGGCGAAGGAGCTGGCCAACGGGACGTGGGACGTGCCGCCGGCGGAGGCCGAGGAGCGGGGCGCGTACTGGGCCGCGCAGGCGCGCGAGAGCGGCGACACCGCCGAGGGTGCCGCCGCCTTCCTGGAGCGCAGGGCGCCGCGCTTCACCTGGCCGGCGGGCTAGGGTCTGTCCGATGTCCGTCCGGCGCGGGCCGCTACTCCTCCCCCGTGAGCAAGAACCGGCTGCGCTCCCGCATCATCGCGGTGACCTCGGCCGGGGCCTTCTCCGGGGAGCCCGCGTCGTAGGGCGGCTGCGGGTCGTACTCGATGCCGAGCTGGATCGCCTGGGCCACGATGTCCCCGGCGATCCGGCCGGCCAGCGTCAGCCCCATGTCGATGCCGGACGAGACGCCCGCCGCCGTCACGTACTTGCCGTCGAAGACCACCCGCTCCCCGGTCGGCTCGGCGCCGAGCCCCGGCAGCTGGTCCAGCGCGAGCCAGTGACAGGTCGCCCGGCGGCCCTTGAGGAGGCCCGCGGCACCCAGGATCAGGGAGCCGGTGCACACCGAGGTGGTCCAGGTGGTGTGGGCGTCCACGGCGCGGATCCACTCGTGCAGCGGGCCGTCCTCCATGAGCGCGATCTGGCCGGGGCCGCCCGGTACGACGAGGATGTCCGGCGCGGTGACGTCGGACAGCGGGGCGTCGGCGACCAGTCGGAGCGAGCCGTTGTCATTGCGGTACGGGCCGGTGCGCTCGCCGACGAACACGGTCTCCGCGCCCGGGATGCGGCTCAGGGTTTCGTACGGGCCCACTGCGTCCAGCGTGGTGAAGCGGTCGTAGAGGAGGATCGCGATCTGCATTGCGGGGTCCTTTCGATGGTCGAATACCGGTGGTCGAATTCCGGCGGTCGAATGACGGCGGTCATGCGGAGAGACGTGCCGTGTGGTGCGAAGAGAGGTACGGGGAGAGCGGGTCGGTGCAGGTCAGCCGCCCGGGTGGGCAGGCAGTGCCGGCTGGAAGCGGCGGCGGTATTCGGCCGGGGCGGCACCGAGAGCCTTGACGAATGCGCGGCGCATCGCCTCGGGGGTGCCATAGCCGCAGTGGCGCGACACCTGCTCGATGCCGTCGACGGTGTCTTCCAGGCGCCGCCGGGCGGCCTCCAGCCGTACCCGGTCGACATAGCGCCCCGGGGTCATACCGACCTCGTCACGGAACGCGCGGGCGAAGTGCCGTGGTGAGAGGCCCGCGCGGGCCGCGAGGGCGTCGACGGACAGATCCGCCGCGGGGTTCTCGGTGATCCACTGCTGGACGTCGCGCAGCGGCCGCCGCTCCGCGGTCTGGGCGGCGAGCTGGGCGCTGAACTGGGTCTGATTGCCCGGCCGCCGCAGAAAGACGACGAGCTGGCGGGCGATGGACAGCGCCAGGTCCCGGCCCAGGTCCTCCTCGACCAGAGCCAGGGCGAGATCGATACCGGCCGTGACGCCCGCTGAGGTGGCCAGGTCGCCGTCCCGTACGTAGATCGGCTCCGGGTCGACATGGACGGCGGGGTAGCGCTCGGCGAACGTGTCGCACAGCACCCAGTGGGTCGTCGCGCGGCGGCCGTCCAGCAGTCCGGCCTCGGCGAGGAGCAGCGCACCGCTGCACACCGAGACCTTCCGGCGGGCGCGGGGGGCGTTCGTCCGCAGCCAGTCGATCAGCCGCGGGTCGGGGTGACGAGTGCCGTCACCGCCCGGCACCAGGAGGGTGTGCGGCGCTGCGGCGTCGGCGAGCGCGAGGTCCGGGGTGAGCGTCAGGCCGCTGGAGGTGCGGACCGGGCCGCCGTCCAGGCTCGCGGTGCGGATGCGGTAGGCGCCGGGCAGGCCGCCGTTCGCACCGGTGAAGACCTCGACCGGTCCCGTCACATCGAGGCTCTGGAGGCCGTCGAAGAGGACGACCAGCACATCGCGCTGTTCCATACCGTCCATCCTGGGCAGTCACGGTGATGACAGCAATGACGAATAACCCACCTTTACTGCCATCGGTCGCACCGGAGGGGGCCTCCCCCTAGCCTCATACCGAGCGGTCGGTAACCTGCTGCCATGACATCTACGAGCGCACTGTCCGAGACCGCGGGACGTCACTGCCACAACGTCATCAATCCGTTCCACTCCACGCACTACTTCGCGCCCGAGTTCCCCGCCGAGCTGGCCGAGCTCGGACTGGAGAACCGCAGTGCCGCGTACTTCGCCGCACGGGGCGCGGCCATGGGCGCGGTGGGCCCCGGCACCATCACGGCGACCTTCTACAACTTCAACCACGAGCTCATCGCGCGGCACGTCCCGCACATCTGGTCGGTGGCCTCGCCCGAAGCCGTCCTGGAGGCCCGGCTGCGCGCCGCCGACGCGACGCTGCGCCGGCTGCTCGGTGACGAAGCCCTGGAGTCCCCGGAGATGGCGGAGGCGGCGAAGCTCGCGCTGCGCGCCGTCGAGGGCTGTACCCGCCACGCCCGGCCGCTGTACGCCGCGCACGCCGATCTGCCGGTGCCCGACGCGCCGCACCTCGCGTACTGGCACGCCTCGACACTGCTGCGCGAACACCGCGGCGACGGCCATCTGATGGCGCTGCTGGACGCCGAACTGGACGGCCTGGAGGCGCTGGTCTCCCACCACGCCACCGGCCGCGGCATGAGCTACCACGGCGTCATGACGACCCGCGGCTGGTCGCAGGAGGACTGGACGGCGGCCCAGGAACGGCTGCGTACCCGCGGCATCCTGGACGCCGAGGGCGAGTTGACCGAGGCCGGCGCACAGCTGCGCAAGGACCTGGAGACCACGACGGACCGACTGGACCGGGCTCCGTACGAGCACTTGGGCGCCGACGGCGTGGCCCGGCTCACCGAGCTGGCGACCGGGTTCACCACGGCCGCCATGAACGCGGGGGCCTTCCCCGCGGCGCTGTTCGGCAAGGACTGAGAAGCACTGCGTCGCCGGCCGGGGTGTGCGTGCGGCTTCTCACACCCCGGCGCTCCCGGCTGGGCGGCGCGACAGTCCGGCCCGCCAACCTGCACAATGCAGGCTCAAGCAAGCGCTGGAAGGCGGGTCAGGATCAACGTGACGGCATCCACTGAGCCCATCGGGACCCTCGGGTCCATCGAAGCGAGGATCGCCGGGGAGCTCGGCGTCAAGGAGCGGCAGGTGAAGGCCGCGGTCGAGCTCCTCGACGGCGGCTCGACGGTCCCGTTCATCGCGCGCTACCGCAAGGAAGCGACCGAGCTGCTCGACGATGCGCAGCTGCGCTCGTTGGAGGAGCGGCTGCGCTATCTGCGGGAGCTGGAGGAGCGGCGGACCGCGATCCTGGAATCCGTACGGTCCCAGGGCAAGCTGGACGCCGCCCTGGAGGCGCAGATCCGCGGCGCCGACTCCAAGGCGCGGCTGGAGGACATCTACCTCCCGTACAAGCCCAAGCGGCGCACCAAGGCGCAGATCGCGCGGGAGGCGGGCCTGGAGCCGCTGGCCGAGGGTCTGCTGAGCGATCCGTCGGTGGAGCCTACGGCTGCGGCTGCGGCGTTCGTGGACGCCGACAAGGGGGTCGCCGATGCGGCCGCCGCCCTGGAGGGTGCGCGGGCCATCCTGACCGAGCGGTTCGGCGAGGACGCGGATCTCATCGGCGAGCTGCGCGAGCGGATGTGGTCGCGCGGACGGGTCGCGGCGAAGGTGCGCGAGGGCAAGGGCGACAGCAAAGAGGGGCCCGGCGCGAAGTTCGCCGACTACTTCGACTTCGCCGAGCCCTTCACCGAGCTGCCCTCGCACCGGGTGCTGGCGTTGTTCCGCGGCGAGAAGGAGGAGGTCCTCGACCTCACGCTGGAGCCGGAGGACCCGTCGGCGGTGACCGAGGGGCCCAGTGCGTACGAGCGGTCCATCGCGCACCGCTTCGGCATCGCCGACCGGGGCCGCCCGGCCGACAAGTGGCTCCAGGACACCGTCCGTTGGGCGTGGCGCACCCGGGTGCAGGTGCACCTCGGGATCGATCTGCGGCTGCGGCTGCGGCAGGCCGCCGAGGATGAGGCGGTGCGGGTCTTCGCGTCGAATCTGCGCGATCTGCTGCTGGCGGCGCCCGCCGGGACGCGCGCGACGATGGGCCTCGACCCGGGTTTCCGTACGGGTGTGAAGGTCGCGGTCGTGGACGCCACGGGCAAGGTGGCCGCCACGGAAACGATTTATCCGCATGTGCCGCAGCAGAAGTGGGACGCGTCGCTGGCCACGCTGGCGCGGTTGGCGCGCGAGCACGACGTCGAGCTGATCGCGATCGGCAACGGCACCGCCTCCCGGGAGACCGACAAGCTGGCGGCCGATCTGATCGCCGCTCAGCCCGAGCTGAACCTCACGAAGGTGATGGTGTCCGAGGCGGGCGCCTCGGTGTACTCCGCCTCCGCGTTCGCCTCGCAGGAGCTGCCCGAGCTGGATGTGTCGCTGCGCGGCGCGGTGTCCATCGCGCGCCGGCTCCAGGACCCGCTGGCCGAGCTGGTCAAGATCGACCCGAAGTCGATCGGGGTCGGGCAGTACCAGCACGATCTGTCCGAGGTGAAGCTGTCGCGCTCCCTGGACGCGGTGGTCGAGGACTGTGTGAACGGTGTCGGTGTGGACGTCAACACCGCGTCCGCGCCACTGCTTTCACGGGTGTCGGGCATCGGCTCGGGCCTGGCGGAGAACATCGTCGCGCACCGGGACAGCAACGGCCCGTTCCGCTCCCGCAAGGCCCTCAAGGATGTGGCACGGCTCGGCCCGAAGGCGTACGAGCAGTGCGCGGGCTTCCTGCGGATCCGCGGCGGCGACGACCCGCTGGACGGCTCCAGCGTGCACCCGGAGGCGTACCCGGTGGTGCGCCGAATGGTGGCGTCCACGGGCAACGAGGTCGGCTCGCTGATCGGCAATGCGACGGCGCTGCGCGCGCTGCGGCCGGCGGATTTCGTCGATGAATCGTTCGGTCTTCCGACGGTCACCGACATCCTCCAGGAGCTGGAGAAGCCGGGGCGGGACCCGCGTCCGGTCTTCAAGACCGCGACCTTCAAGGAGGGCGTGGAGAAGATCGGCGATCTGCAGCCGGGGATGCTCCTGGAGGGTGTGGTGACCAATGTCGCCGCCTTCGGGGCGTTCGTGGACGTGGGCGTCCACCAGGACGGTCTGGTCCATGTCTCGGCGATGTCGAAGACGTTCGTCAAGGACCCGCGGGACGTGGTGAAGCCCGGCGACATCGTGCGGGTCAAGGTGCTCGATGTGGACATTCCGCGGAAGCGGATCTCGCTGACGCTGCGGCTGGACGACGAGCACGGCAAGGGCGCTTCGGCCGGCGGCGGCGAGCGGCGCGCCGGCGGTGAGCGCCGTGGTAGTGCGGGCGGCGAGCGCCGGGGCGGCAGCGGCGGCGGACCGCGCGAGGGCGGTCGTGGCGGCGCACCCCGGCAGCGGCAGGGCGGCGGAGCGCCGCGCGGCGGGGACCGCCGTGGCGGCCGCGATGCCGGGCCTGCCAACGACGCGATGGCCGACGCTCTGCGGCGTGCCGGGCTCCTGGGCAAGGAGCGGGGCGGGCGCTGATGCCGGACGACGGCGACCGGCGGCAGCGGGAGCATCTCTCGCTGTTGCCGGGGCTGATCGACGCGGCGCAGGCCGAGCGGGTACGCGACCGGCTCGGCCTCGCCGCGGACGACGGGGCGGGGCGGCCGGTCGTCCCGTCCGAGGCGCGCGGGATTCTGAACGACCGGAGAACACCGGCCTCGGTGATGCTGTGGATGCTCGAATACGACGACCCGGACATCAATCGCGAGGTCTACGCGTCGGAGCGGGCGACCGCGGCCATCCGGCGGGACATCCTTCGGGGCGTTCCGTTCGGGCCGTATCCGGGACCTGTCCCTGTCTCTGTCCCTGTCCCTGTCCCTGTCCCTGTCCCTGTCCCTGTCCACGAGAGCATCGCCAGCGATGAGCCGCCCCGCATCCGGCTGGCGGACAGCCCGCACGGCGTCATCGGCGAGCTGCGCCGGGCCCGCCGGATGAGCCACGGCCGGGCGGCGGCGATGACGGTGACACCCGGCGACTGGGAGGCGGTCGCCGCCGCGGACCGCGCGGAGCCGCTGCCGGGCTACGCCCGCTGGCACCTCGCCGTCCGGGTCGACTGCCCGCCCGCGCTGCGCGAACAGTTCGGCTCCCACCCGAAGTTCAGCAGACGGCTGGCGCAGGCGGGCATCGTGCAGGACCCGGAGGATTTCGTCTCGCGCCACGCCCAACCCCGGCACGTGCTGCGTGTCCTGGATGTGGGCCGCTGGGCGTTCCCGCACCGGCTGGCGCAGGCGCTGGAGACCCTGCGGCCGCTCGTACGGACGGAGTTGGGCGGGAACACGGAGGCCTGGGCGGTGTTCGCACAGCTGCTGCCGACCTTCGACGGGACGCTGCCGGAGCTGGCGAGGACGGCGGGGGCGGTCGCGTCGACCGCGGCCTGACGGCGTCCAGGGCCGGAGGGGGGCGGGGCGGCTGGATTCGAACCAGCGTCTTCCGCGGTTTTGGAGACCGGGCTCGACTGCCTCTGCGATACGACCCCGCCCCTTGCCCGGAAGCTTAATTGTCAGTGGCTCCTGATACGAATTGGAGCAGCTGAGAACGGGGGTGGGACGTGGCTTTGGACGCACGGGCGGCGCAGCACCGGCCGGTGGTCGAGCTGACCGACCGGCGGGCGCTGGAGAGTTGGCGGCCGGCGGAGCCGGGTGTGGTGGAAGAGGCGCGGCGGCTCAAGGAGGCCGCGCTGCTGGATTTCGGGTTGACGGACTCCGTGGTCGCGTCGTGGATCTATGCGAAGTGCCATCACCAGATCCCGACGACGGCGGTCGGCACGGCCGCCGTGGTGGCCTCGGGGGACGGCACCTGCCTGCTGCTCTACAACCCGGACTTCTTCGTCCAACTGGGCCTGGAGGGGGTGAAGTTCGTCCTC
Organism: Streptomyces sp. NPDC050636; assembly: GCF_040654775.1. NCBI lineage: Bacteria > Bacillati > Actinomycetota > Actinomycetes > Kitasatosporales > Streptomycetaceae > Streptomyces > Streptomyces sp. NPDC050636. The sequence goes on along the minus strand of NZ_JBFAIP010000002.1, from coordinate 362,817 downwards.
TTCCATGAGGCGCGGCATCTGGTGCACCGGCATCTGTTCGCCGATCTCGATCTGCGCGAGGACCCGGTCTTCACCATCGCCGCCGAGGTCTCCATCAACCACGTCGCCCTGGTGCGGCTGGGGCGTACGGAGCTGCCGCTGATCGACGGCCGGCCCGCGGGTGTGGATCCACACGAGATCTACGCGGATTATGTCGCCGATCTGACGGACCAGGGCCTGGAGCCGCTCGGCTACGACAACTTCGTCGAGACGGACATGAGCGTCTTCGCCGAGCTCAGGAGGATGCGGCAACCACCGGTTCCCGCCGTGCCGTGTGTACATCTCACCGATCCCGGGCTGGCGGGCGACCAGCAGACCATCGACGAGACGGCCTCCTCCGCACTGCTCAATTCCCTGCTCGCCGCGCGGCGCGGACACCCGGGCGCGGAACGGGAGTTGCTCGACCTGATGGACCGTTCGGACGGGGCGTCGGAGCATGCGAGCCGGGTGTGGGGGCGGCTGGGCGCGGGGGCGCTGCGCGGCCGGCCCGCGCGGACGGGGAAGGTCGACTGGTGGCAGCGCTGGCTCGTCGATGTCCTCGCCTCTAAGTTGCGGGAGGGCGAGCGGCTGGTCTATCCGAAGAAGCGCGGTGCCCTGCTGGCCGCGCTGGGCCACGATCCGATGCTGTCGCGGCGCGGACCGGTGCGCGAGAAGGTCCTGGTCATCGCGTATGACACCTCGGGTTCCATGCCCGATGGGGTGGTGTCCTGGCTGACGGAGCTGGTGGGCGCGATCGACGGGGTGGAGGCGCACTGGCTGTCGTTCGACGGAGTGGTGATGCCCTTCAGGCCCGGTGAGCCGGTGTACGGCGGCGGGGGCACCAGCTTCCAGGCGGTGGCCGATTACGTCGAGGGCCGCACGGCCGTCGATGGCGCGCACTTCGACGAGATACCGGACGCCGTCGTGATGCTCACCGACGGCTATGCCCCGCACATCACCCCCGCCGAGCCGGACAAGTGGATCTGGCTGATCACCGCCGGCGGCGACGACTGGCCCGACCACCACAGCACGCCGATGGCCTGCCATCGAGTGACGACAGGAGACCGATGAGCACGACCACGCCGACCGCGACGCCCGCTTCGGCCGCGACGCCCGGTTCCGCGGCGCCGGTCACCCCGGCCGCAAGGAAGGGCTGGCGGGCGAGCGCCACATACCCGGAGCCGCCCGAGGGCTGGACGGGGGTGTCCCGGCTGGAGTCGTTCATCGACGCGATGATCGACATGGGGCAGACCGGCCAGATCTTCGGCGAGCACGGCATCGGCAAGACGGCCACCTTCTTCTCGTATCTGCCCAAGGCGTATCCCGACGCCGAGCTGGTCTTTGTGCCGGCCGCCAATCTCACGCCGGACGATCTGCTCGCCAACGCCCCGGTACGCGACGCCAGGACCGGTGAACTGGTGCTGCGGCAGCTGGTGATGAGCCAGCTCCGGCCGGGCAAGCCGTTCGTCCTGCTGATAGACGACTCGCTGCAGGCCGGTGCCACGATCCAGTCGCAGCTGATGCAGATCGCCTGCAACTGGACGCTGGGCGAATTCGACCTGCGGGCGCTGGGCTGCATCGGCGTCTTCCTGACGGACAACGAATCCCTGGCGGAGACCGCCGCCCGGCGCAGCGATCTGGCCGTGCTGGACCGGATGGTGACGACCCGTCTCACCGCCAATGACACGGCCTGGCGGCATGAGCTCGCCGCGAAGTACCGCGACTGGAACCTGCGCGAGGTGTTCACCACCTGGGCCACCCTCAGCCCGGCGCTGCGCGAGCAGCTCTCGCCGCGCACCATCGACCACATCCTTGCCAACGCCCGCGAGGGATTCCCGCTGAGCTGGGGCCTTCCGCTGGTCAACGGGGAGCGGCTGCGACTGGTCGAGACCCGGATCGACGGCAAGCGCGGCAAGGACCGTACGGCGGAGGTGCTGGACCGGATCGCGGCCGCGGTAGGGGCCGACAACCCGACCACGATCCCCGATCCGGTGCGCGCGGTGGTGCGCGCGGCGCTGCGCAACCGCTGGTCGGTGCTGCTCCAGGGGCCGCCGGGGTGCGGGAAGACGGAGCTGGTGCGGGAGACGGTCCGTGAGGGCCTCGGCGGGCGTGAGCCGCTGTACTTCTCCATGCCGGTGACCAACGTCGAGGACCTGTGCGCGCCGATTCCGACCACCGACGGTGCGCTGGAGAACCTCCTGGCCGGGCCGTTCCTCGGGCCGGAGCCGAAGGCGATCGTGTGGGACGAGTACAACCGGCCCAAGGACAAGGCCGCGTTCGCGAAGCTGATGGAGATCACTCAGGAGTGGTCGCTGGCGGGGCGGCGGATCGAGAATCTGCGGGCGCAGATCGCGGTGCAGAATCCGCCGTACCACCTCGGCCGCAAGCTCCTGGTCGCCCGGAACAACATCGCGCAGGCCACCCGCTTCACGGCCTCGCTGGTGGTCGCGCCCGGCGACATCCCGGCCAACGAATGGCTGATCGCGAAGTACGGTGCGGTCGCGGAGACGGTCCTGGAGTGGTGGAAGCACGACATCGACGAGGACGGCCGGGCCTGGATCACCAAGCGCACCATCGAGCGGCTGATCAAACTCCACCAGCGGGGGCTGCCGCTGGAGATGGGTACGGTCTATCTGGGTGACGGCGAGTATGCGCCGGTGCCGCTGACCGCCCTGATCGACCGGCTCAACGAACGTCCGGTGACCGGGCTGCGGGAGCTGGCCAACGACATCGATGCCTGGGAAGCGCGGCTCCGGAAGGCGGCGGCCGCGTCCAGCGAGGGGTCGAACGACAGCGACGTGGTCCACCAGGTGCTGGCCAACGCCGAGTTGTCCCAGCTGAAGAAGCACCGCAAGGTGGTCGCCCGGCTGGTGGCTCTGCTGCCGCCGAAGCTGCGCTCCACGTACCTGGTCGGCGCGTCGAGCGACGCCCAGCGGTTCTGGATCGAGACGTTCGCGCTGATACCCCGGGGGTGAGGCGGGGTGCCCCCGAGCCGTCGGCGGTCGTCTTCCGTGGGCGCGGTCGGTGACGGGGTGCCGTCGGTGAGACGGGGACCGTCGGTGACGTGGGTGCCATGGCCGTACGGTGCACGCTGCGGACGGCCGGGGTGGGCGGCCGGGCCGGGACCCACGGGCCACTCGATCTCCGGCTCGGGCTCCGGCCGGGGCTATCGCTCCGGCCTGGCCTGGGCCTGGGGCTGGGCCTGGGGCTGGGCCTGGGGCACGCTCACCACTCCGCTTCCCGGTAGTCCTTGAGGAAGACACCGGCGACCGGGTCTCCCGCCTCGCCCCGCACGATCGGGTCATAGACGCGGGCCGCGCCGTCGACGATGTCCAGCGGGGTACGGAAGCCGGCCTCGGCGATCCGGGCCTTCGTCGGCAGCGGGTTCTCGTCCGTGATCCAGCCGGTGTCGACGCTGCACATGTGGACGCCCTGAGCGGCGAGTTCGGAGCCGCTGGTGCGGGTGAGCATGTTGAGGGCGGCCTTGGCCATATTGGTGTGCGGATGGCCACCGGTCTTCCTGCGCACGGTGAACCGCCCCTCGACGGCGGTCACATTGACCACGTAACGGCGGGGGTGCGGCGAGGCGAGCAGCAGAGGCAGCAGCCGGTCGCAGAGCAGTGCGGGCGCGAGGGCGTTGACCAGTTGGGTCTCCAGCAGCTCGGCGGGGTCGAGGTCTCCGATCCGGGCCGACCAGGAGTTGACGGGCGCGGCGTCCGGCAGCAGCCCGGCCTCGTCCACGGCGGCGGCGAGATCGGGGGTGGCCGCAGGCAGCACGAGTTCCAGCGCGTGCGTTGTTCGACGCTGGGTGTTCTCGGCGCGATCCGTCAGCGCGAGATCGGTACGGAACCCGGGAGCACGCCGGACACACACCGGCAGTTCGCCACGGCTCTCCCCCTCCGACTCGCCGCGCTCACCCGCCAACTCTCCGCGCTCCCCCGCCGCGAGCAGCGCGTACGACTCCGGCGGTCGGCGTACGGTCTGCGCCGCGTTGTTCACGAGGATGTCGAGCGGCCGCCCCTCGTCCCGCAGTTCCTGGCACAGTCCGAGCACCTGACGTGGGTCGCGCAGGTCGATGCCGACGACCGTGAGCCGGTCCAGCCAGCCCGCGCTGCCGGGCGCGGCCCGGAACCGGCGCAGGGTGTCCCGCGGGAATCGGGTGGTGACCAGCAGCTCCGCGCCGTCGCGCAGCATCATCAGCGCCAGCTGGAACCCGATCTTGACCCGGCCCCCGGTGAGCAGCACGCGGCGCCCGGTGAGATCCGTGCACAGCGAACGGCGGGCGGTGTTGTCGGTGGCGCACTCAGGACAGAGCAGGTGATAGAAGGAATCGATCTGCCGGTAGAGCGACTTGCAGACATAGCACCGACGCGGGCGGGACAACTCGCCGCCTCTACCGGCCCGTTCGTCCAGAGCGGTGTCCTCGCGCCGGTCCAGCGCCCCGGTCGCGGTCGCGGCGAATGCCGCCGCGTCGGCCATGGCCCGCTCCCGCTTGAGCGCCTTGCGACGGGTCAGCCGGCCCTCGCGCAGGAACGAGCCGACGACCCGCTCCGCACGCAACCGCACCGGGTCGTCGACGGGCAGCTCCCGCAGCCGGGCGACCGTACGGTCGAAGGCGGCGAGTTCGTCCTCGCCGAGCCCGCCGTCGCCGGCCCGATCCGCCTGTGCCACCGGTGCCCCCCGTGCCCCCATGAATCCCTGCCCCCTGCCCCCGTGCCGCACGTCGTTCCGCGACCGCCCATCACCCTATCCGAGCAGGCGTTCGCCCCCGTAAGGGATATTTCCGCAGGTCCGCGCGGCTGACGAAGAGCCAGCGATGAGTATCGGCGGCCGCAGCCGTCTATCTCTTCGAACAGTCCGAGAACGCCTCGGCGGCCCACTGCACACCACCAGAGGACGAGACCATGCGGAAGATCATCAACGCCACCTATATGACGCTCGACGGCGACATCACCAACATGCAGGACTGGCACTTCCCGTATTTCGGCGAGGAGGCACGGCAGGCCGCCACCGCCCAGCTCTTCGGGAGCGATGCGCTGATCATGGGCCGGAAGACGTACGAGGCGTTCTCCGACGCCTGGCCGCAGCGGGCCGGCGCGGACGAGTTCGCCGACCGGATGAACAGCATGCCGAAGTACGCCGTCTCGACGACGCTGCGCGACCCCGCCTGGACGAACACCAGCGTGATCAGCGGTGATGTCGCCGCCGAGGTACGCAAGCTCAAGGCGGGCCCCGGCGGGAACATCCTCCAGTACGGATTCGGCCAGGTCACCCGACTGCTGCTGGACAACGGCCTGCTCGACGAACTCCGTATCTGGCTGCACCCGGTCCTGTCGGGGAAGGCCGCGCCATCGGAACTCCTCTACCGCGACGGGCTGCCGACGGCGTTCACACTGAACGGCACGGAGGCACACAGCACCGGCATGATCATCCTCAGCTATACGCCACAGCCCGCCCAGCGATGACGGGGCGGTGCCGTGCGGCGCTCGCCGTGGGGCCAGGGTACGGACCGCTGCCCGGACGGCCGGATTCAAACCGGCGTGTTCCGCCTCGGGAAAGCGGCATTCGATCCAGATCAGCCAAATGGGTGAAGCACGCGCGCCACTCGGCAACCAGCCGAATTGCAGCGGAAATCGGGACACGGCAGCCACCTTCCCGCAGGGCGGTCGCCCTGCGGGAAGGTGCAGAAGCGCGGCCCAACCCCTGTCGTGCCGCCGGGGCTGCACTTGAGGTCCGCGTGCAACGTTCCTCGCTCCCGCTGCGCTGCTTCACAGTCAGCAAAATGCCAACAGCAAGGAGAGGCGACGGTTCTCGTCGACGCAGCAGACGGGATCGTTCGCTGCGGCACACGATGGCACGCGGGACACCCTGCCGATGTCTGCCCGCGCAACAGTCGTTGACATACGCCGCATGGTGCGACTACTTGGACACCATGAAGTAGTCGGCCGGATTAAGGGCATTGAGCGCGATCCACCGCTGCGGCGTTACTGCGGTGGATACTTCAGTACGGTCCGATGAGGCGCGGAAGAAGTCCTGGATATCGAGAGCAATTCGAGGATCGTCATCGACGCGTCGTGCCATTTCGTAGTAGACGGCCAACACGTGGATACATCGTGGAGTGTCGGCTGAGCAGGAGCAGTCGACGCCGACGAGTTTCGGTGCAGGCGGGTGGCCCGCTTCGGTGATCGCGCGATACAGCTCGTCGGTGAGGACGGGCCGAACGCCACACAACTGGCGGGAGATCCCGACTATCGCCTCCCGGGACATTGGCGCAACCTCGATGTTGGCCACCGAAGCGCTGCGACCACGGTGTACGACGGCGCGCACGATCCGGCCGTCGATCGTGACCTGCACCTTCCCGTCGCGTGCGATTCTGCGCGCGCCCGGCAGCTGCGGATCAGGGCGGGTCTGACGCAACGACTCAGCGAGCCGAACCCAGTCCTTCCCCCACACCGTGTAGCCGAAATCATTGTCGGGCATATGTCAGCTGTCTCGCTTCCGGCGCAGGATCGCAATGAGGCGGTCATCATCCAAGCGGGCCAATTCGGCGACACTGGACGAATCAGCGATATCGGAGAGTGCGGATTTGCGCGAGTGCATGGCCGCGATGTGCTCCTCGACGGTGGTCCCCGTGGTCAGAGTGGTGACGGTGACGGTGCGGGTCTGACCGATCCGATGGACTCGATCGGAGGCCTGCGCTTCCACGGCCGGATTCCACCATCGGTCGAAGTGGATGACGTCGGCTGCGCGGGTGAGAGTGAGCCCGGTGCCACCCGCTTTCAGGCTGAGCACCAGCACTTTCGGGCCGTTGTCGGCCTGGAACCGGCGGACGATGTCGGCCCGTTGCTCCTGATTCAAGCCGCCGTGGAAGAACGGCACACACACGCCGAACTGTTCGCCGCAGTGTCGCACCAGCAGCTCACCGGTCTGTCGGTACTGGGTGAAAATCAGGGTTGGAGAGCCAATTTCGAGGTTGTTGGCCACAATGTCGGTGCAGAGGTCGAGTTTTCCCGATCTTCCTGACAGCTCACCGAGGTCACCGGTGATCAGGCCCGGGTGGTTGCAGACCTGTTTGAGCGCGGTGAGGGCTGCCAACACCTTGGTGTGGCGCTGTGCGCCGCTGCCGAAGCCATCGTCGATCGCCTGCTCCAGCAGTTGGTCGTACAACTGCTGCTGTTCCTCGGTGAGGTCGCAGATCAGGTCGGCGTGGATCTTGGGTGGGAGTGAGCCTGCGACCTGGGACTTCTTCCTCATCAACACGATCGGCTCGATTGCCCCGCGCAGTCGGGCAGCGGCGGCGAGGGAGCCGTCCGCGATCGGCCGGACAAAGCGACGACGGAACTGCGTCTTGTGCCCGAACAGTTGCGGTGCGACCAGATTGAGCAGCGCCCAAAGCTCCTCGAGGTGATTCTCGACGGGCGTTCCGGTCAAGGCGATTCGCGCGTCGGCCGCAATGGTTCGCGCGGCCTTCGATACCTGCGTGCGGGGATTCTTCAGCACCTGGGCCTCATCGAAAACCGCAGTGACCCAATGATGCTCCATCATGACAGGGCTGTGTATGCGTAGCGTCGGGTAACCGGTGAGCACCACCGTCCCGCTATCCACCGCTTTCAGCGGCCCGCCACGCCAGATTATCGTCCGCAGGTCAGGTGCGAACCGCGCGATTTCGTGTGCCCAGTTCCCGACCAGCGAAGTGGGACACACCACCAGCTGTGGCCCCTCCTCGGCGCGCCCGGCGATATAGCCGATGGCCTGCAGCGTCTTACCGAGCCCCATTTCGTCGGCCAGCACCGCACCGCCGTGTTCATCGACGGTCTCACGCAGCCAGCTCACACCGCGAACCTGATATGGCCGCAGCTTGGCGGTCAGCGCTGTGCGCAGTTCGGTCGCAACAGCATTGGTATGACGGAAGACGGCCACGGCATGCTCCGCCGACGTCACGGCGATACCGGTGGCATCGGGAACGGCATGCGCTGCGATCGGCAGGGCCGAATCGTCACCCGCAATCCACGCCCGCCAGACATCCACCGACCGACCAGGCGAGTCGAGGGGCACGCCGGCGAGCCTGTCCGGCTCGATCAGTGCGCATTCGACGTCGGACACCTCAAACCCGCCAAGGTCTGACGTCGGGACAACCAAGGCAACGGTCTCGACATCACCGACCGGCGGGGCAGCCCCCACGGCGCGGCCGGACCAGGTCCACAAAGCAAACATATGACGGTCGGGTAGGTACGTGGCCTGACTATCAAGCAGGACACCAGGAAGTTTTTGCCCGATTCCCATTGTGTCAGTGGCTGCTCACGTCATCGCCCTCACGAGCGGGTTGGTTGTCAGCCCGAGAATGGGGGGTCGCCCCATTCACTGAGCGGCTGCCTCCTCGATCGTATTCCGGCTCCTGTACCAGCCCCGTGGACTTTCCGACAGGACGCAAGGCAATCACCAGCACAGCTGCTCCGAAGAGCCCGATGAGCATGATCCAGGCCGCGCCGACGTGCATAGCGTGAATAAACGCATCATCGGCAGCGTGCGCAAGAGTGGGCCGGTGGATCGCGGTGGCGACATGCCGGGCCTGTTCGGCGGAAACCCGCGCCCGGTCCTGCACCGACCCGGGTACATCGCTCAGCGAGGGTTCGATCGCGCGCCGATACACGATCGACATGATCGTGCCGCCAACCGCGATCCCGATAACGCTGCCGGTCTGTCGCACGGTGTTGGTGACGGCCGACCCGGCACCGGCCCGTTCCAACGGCAGGGAGCTGATCAATGCTGCCGTCACTGGGCTGATCACCATGCTGATGGAGAGGCCCTGGACCAACAACAAGATCTCGATCCAGATGAGTGGGGTTTGCAGTCCGAGAAACCCGTACGCGCCCATGGTCAGCGCCGCCACGATGAGCGCTGGTGCGGTAATCGGGCGTAGCGACCAGCGACGAACCAGACGCGCGCCAAGGTACGCCCCCAGGATCGCACCGAGCGCGGTCGGGAGACTGGCCAAGCCCGCCTCCATCGGCGAAAAGCCGCGTGCACCCTGCAGGTAGAACGCGTTATAGAAGGTGACGGCGGTCGTGGCGAAGAGGAGCAATCCGATCGCCGCGTTGCCGCCACCGAATGCACGTTGCGCGAGCAGTCGGGGATCGAAGCTGGGCACCTTGATACGCAGTTCGACGAGTACGAAAGCGGCCAGCAGGGCCAGTCCGACGGCGATCGGCGCCCAGACATCCGTACGACTCCAGGCGGCCACCTGCCCCGCACGGATCAGCCCGTAGGCCAACGCCGCGAGCCCGCTGATCGACAGCAACATCCCAGCCGGGTCCAGCGGACGCGGGGTGGGGCTGCGGAAATTCGGGACCAGCATGACGATCCCGACCAACGCCAGCGCCACGACCGGGACATTGACCAGAAAGACCGAGCCCCACCAGAAATGGTCGAGAAGCAACCCTGCCAACACCGGGCCTGCGGCCATTCCGACACCGGCGGATGTCGAGGAAATGGCGATCGCGGTTGCCCGCGCGGGGCCGGTGAAGGTCCATATAAGGATGGCCAAGTTGGCGGGCATGATCAGCGCGCTGCCTACTCCCATCGCGGCTCGAGCGGCAATCAGCTGGCCTGCGTCGCCTGCGTACGCCGCCCACACCGAGGCGCCGGCGAAGATCACCAATCCGGTTGCGAGCACAGTCCGGTGGCCGAAGCGGTCACCCAGTGCACCTGCGGTGAACATCAAGGTGGCGAAGGCCAGGGTGTACGAGCCTGTGGCCCATTGAAGCTCGGCCGGGCCGGCATCCAGTCCACGAACCGGGTCGGCGAGGGTCTCCAAGGTGGCACTCAGGACGGTGTTGTCCAGCCAGATCAGCAGCGAGCACACCATGAGAACGGCAAGAATCAACTGCTGCCTGAACTTCGGCAACGTTGGGGACGTGGTCATGAATACCCTCGGGTGCGATCGGTAAAAACCTGACGCGATGGGACCGTAGGCAATCGTCACGCCCGTGTCAATTTCTGAATACCCGTCAATAGACTGCTGATTTCCGCGAGTTGCAGGGGCATATCGCCACCCCCCTGTCAATTCCTGAGTGACCGTGAATAAACGCTGGTTTCAGCAAGTCGCCGGGGGCATATCGCCTCGCCCCTGTCAATTCTGAGCCTGTTGTTCAACCTCGCACGCCATCCGGCCTGCCGAGACAGGGCTGTTGCAAAGTCATGAGCACGTAGACCGAGCCGGGCGAGGGCGTCCTGCGGGGCGCTGCGGGCCCACTGCCCGATCGCCGCGAACGAGATGGGCTCCGGTCAGCACCGCCGAGCAGGCGGTCAGCAGCACGCTCACGCACGGGTGAGCCGGAAACCCTAGCCGCGGCGAGGGTTGGCGCGAAGGTCTGGCCGTACGGACATGACTGCACCAGGGTTTCTGTCGCCGGCCCGCAAGACGCGCTCAGCCTGCGGGCAAAGATGCAGGCATAAGGCATCGTGAACTGACGCCAGGTGGTGGGCCAAAGGCTGGCCCACCACCTGGACAGAGACCGTTTCAGCACATGCCGGGGCAGAACTTGTCTCCGCTGATAACGGGTTGTGCAGGCGTCAGCAGCCTTTCAGTTGAGACTCCAACGCTCAGCATCGATCACATATCGTCGAGCGATTTCAAGGATTCCCTCCAACGTGTCCCTCAGCGCACGTTCCAGGGCTTCCAGCTTCGGAATCTGCTCCTCCAAGTTGGCGGCAGAGACCACTTCCTCCCACACATGCCGGTAACCATCCTCCAGCTCCAGCACGGCCTCGGTGGTATCCGCGCGCTGATCGAATGACAGCCCGACTGGACCTATCATGCCCTTACTGAGTTGTGCGTCAGCCGGAAATCAGGTCACCGAATAGCAGAACATGCCCCGTTCCGATCTTTTACTCAGAAGGACCACTCCATCCCGGCCGACGCTCCACTACGTCGATCGAGACTGCACCGGACGTGCCGCAACTGGCAGTTCGCCTGGTGGCCGAGGATTCATCGTGGGGTTCCCGAGGTCACGGTCGTAACCGACGAACAACCGCCGCGAGGGAGCGAGCAACTGCCTCTCGTGTAGCGCGGAGGTGGAGCCCGGAAACACACCGGGCCCCGCGCGCAGTGGTGTCGGATCTGGGACCCACGGGTGGAAGGGGTCACCCGGGGTGATTCAGGAGCTGCTGCATCGGGAGCCCCGGAAGATGTACACGTGCCCGCCCGGGGCCGGCGCCGGACCCGGCCCCACGCGGGCCGGGTCCGCGTCCGGGTCAGCCCTGGGGCATGGAGAAGAGCCCGAAGCTCACACCGCGCGGGTCCTTCAGCCGGGCGAAGGCCAGGCCGTAGGTGGTGGTTTCCGGCCCGAACTCGACTGTCGCGCCGAGTGATTGAGCCTTGGCGACGGTGGCGGGCACATCCAAGGACAGGAACAGCGGGATGGCATACTCCGCGACGACCGCCTCCGCGCTGTTGTCGGACAGGCCGCCGGTGGAACGCTCGCCCCCGGTGGTGACGCCGTAGTACGGCCGGGCGACCGCGCCGGGGTCGCGCTGGTAGGTCCAGCCGAACGCCTCTGCGTAGAAGTTCTTCGTCGCTTCGATGTCAGCGGTGCCGATCTCGAACCAGGCGAACGAGCCGGGCTGCGGGGCGCCCGCGCGCTGGTCCGACTGCCGCCCCGCACCGTTCCCGGCGGACTGCTCGGGGGGCGTCCAGCTGGTGACGGGCGGTGTCCAGATGGTGAAGAGATTGCCGCGGGTGTCCTTCAGGCGGGCGTAGTCGCCGCCGTCGGCGGCCTTGGCGGGCGGGAGAACCACCGTCGCACCCAGATCCTTGAGCCTGGCCACGTCGGCGGCCGCGTCCGTGGACACCATGGAGACAGTGATGCCCTCCTCACCACCGGTGCCGGTCGGCCGGATGCCGCCCGTCGGGTAGGGGTCACCCGGGACCGTGATCAGCGTGTACGTCCGGCCGTCGGGGGCGGGGACGGGCTGGAAGGTCCAGCCGAGGAGAGTGCCGTAGAAGTCCTGGGCGGCCTTGGGGTCGGCGGTGTCGATCTCGAACCAGGCGACACTGCCGGGAGACGGGATGGTCATGGCGCTGTCCTTTCAAGGAAGGCAAAGGGAAGGTAATGGGAGAGGAGCGGCGAGGCCGCGTGGGGCGGAGCCCTCGCCGTGTGCCGCGACCCGACAGGGTCGGTGCCGGGACGTCGGCGCGGTTCACGACCGCTGAAATCGACCGTAGATCCTTATTAGGACACCTCGCGTCACCATTGCCTGGCAGCCTGGAAGACACGGCCCAGGACACGACATGACCGAGGAGGCGCCATGCCCCAGGACCTGCCCGCCCGGATGCTGCGCCTGCTGTCCCTGCTCCAGACCCGCCGCGCCTGGACCGGCACCGAACTTGCCGAACGCCTCGGCGTCACCCTCCGCACCATCCGCCGCGACATCGGCCGGCTACGCGAGCTGGGCTACCCGGTGGAAGGGACGACGGGGCAGGCCGGCGGCTACCGCCTGTCCGCCGGAGCCGACCTGCCGCCCCTGCTCCTGGACGACGAGGAAGCCGTCGCCATCGCGGTCGCCCTGCGCACCGCCACCACCGGCGTCACCGGCATCGAAGAGACCGCAGTCCGGGCCCTGGCCAAACTCGAACAGGTCCTGCCCGTCCGCCTGCGCCACCAGGTCGCCACGATCCACGCCACGGCCTCTCCCCTTCCAGTGCCCTGGAGCACCGGCCCGACGGCCGACCCTTCCACCCTCGCCACCCTGGCCGCCGCCTGCCGCGACCACGAGACCGTCACCTTCACCTACGAGACCAGCAGCGGCACCACGGGGCCGCGCCGCGCCGAACCGCACGGCCTGGTCGCCGCAGGCCCCCTGTGGTATCTCGCCGGCTACGACACCGACCACGAGGAATGGCGCATCTTCCGCGTCGACCGCCTCACCGACCCCGCCCCCACAGGCCGCCGCGTCGCCCCCCGCGAACTGCCCGCCACCGATACGGCCGCCTACGTCGCCGCGCGCATCGCCGCCGCCCCCGCCCGCTACACCATCCACGCCACCGCCCTGGCCGACGCCGCCGCCGTACGCGCCCGCACCTACTCCCTCCCCGGCCGCGTCCACCCCCTCGACGACCACACCAGCGCCCTCGACCTCGCGGCCGACAGCCCCCACCAGATCGCCCGACAACTCCTGGGGGTCACCCTCGACCCGGACGGCGTCGTTCGGGGAACACCCGAACTCGCCCCACACCTTGAGGAGTTGGGCAACGGCCTGCTGCGCGCTGCCCGTGCGCTGGCCGCATCTGCCGGGTCTGCCGAAACCGACGGGGAGAACGCGGTGAACGGGCCCGGCGGCACGGACGCCGTGGACCGGTGAACAGGTGGCTACGGCCGCAGTCGGGCGACCCGGATCACTTGGGCGGCAGCTCCGCAGTAACCTCCATGGCCACCTTCAGCCAGTCGTCCAGGACGTCATCGTCCAGCGTCTCCTCCGCCAGCACCACCCAGCCGTTCTGCTCCTTGCCGCGAAACACCAGCGGCCGCGCGCCGGAGCGGGACAGGGCATCGTCCATGCCATCCGGCCCGACCCGCACCATCAGGCCCTCGTCGTACACATTGGCCAGCGCATTGCCGTTGAGCAGAAAGGTGATCCCGCCGAACATCTTCTTCGCGACCACCCCGTCGGGCTCCAGCCGCTCCTTGACCCGCCCCGCCAGCACCTCGTCGTAAGCCATGCGCCAACGCTAACCACACCCCACGACACACACCCGGCAACCCCCGTGCTCAATGCCGCCGATTCCCATAAATCGGCCCATCGATCAAGATGGCCAGGTGTCCGTGACAACGCACCTTGAGCGTGTGCCATCGAGTCCGAGTGATTCGGGATACTGGACGCGCGGGCAGGACCGATGTCGGCGACCGACGAGAAAGATCAGGTACTGGACACATGAGTGACGACTACAGCGACGATTCGGATTCCGGGCGGGCCAGCACGCACAGCGGGTCGTCCCTGCGGCTGGAGGACCTGCGCCGCGTGATGCGTTGGGAGACGCTCGCCCTGGTTGCTCTCCTTTTCGTGCTTGCCATCATCTTCGCCTAAGGCGACCTGCTGCTCGCGGCCGTCGAGGCCCCGGCCTCGGCCTCGGCATTGCTCGGTTCTTCACCGGGTCTTCTTCCGGTCGAACCAGATCGTGGCGAACGTCGGCGCGAGACCTGCCCAGAAGAGCACCTGCGGCAACAGCCGGTCCGTCCAGGGAACTTCGGCGATCAGCAGGGCGCACAGCATGGCCCAGGCCGCCTGGGCCAGCACTATGCGGGGCCACCGGCGGCGGTGTATCAGTGACCGCACGTTGAGCTGGACGCCGGCGCGCCGCCGCCGGTAGCGCAGCAGGGCGCCGACGAGCCAGATGGCGGTCGCCACCACGAGGTACCACAGGCGCTGGCCGAGCGGCAGTGGCAACTCCCGCTGCACCTTGCCCTCGACGGCGAACAGGTCCATCCCCGTGCCGGCGAAGGCGACGCAGAGCAGGGCGAGCCACCGTACCCCGCGCAGCATGCGGTACGTGGCCTGGTCGAGACCGCGCTGCATCCCGGTGGAGTCCGGTGCGGCGGCAAGCCCGGTGGCGTAGAAGTCGGCGGCCCTGGCAGCCTTGACGCCCGGGGCGTTGGCGGCCCTGTGGGTCTGCGCGGTCAGGGCCTCAGCGTGGGTGGGGTCGAGCCGGAGGATGGCGCGTTCGAGCTGGTCGGCGAGGGTGACGTTGCTCGACCAGTTGGCGATCTGCAGGGCGACTTCGTGGGCGTAGACCTCCTCGGGGCCCAGCCGCAGCGCCTCCATGACCAGGTCGGACGCCTCGCGCATGACGTGGCCGAGGTCGTGGTTCCGGAGGTCGTTGACACCGGTTGCCTGAACGTAGCGGAGCAGCGCCATGCGGGACACGGCATCGGCGAGCATCGTATAGCCGTACCAGTGCTCCGGATCGACGCGGACCGCTTCGCGCAGTACCGGCTCGACCTCGCGCCATGAGCCATTGGGCCCGCGGGTCATCGCCCGGGCGCGCAGAATGAGTGCGAAGAAGTCCTCGGGGGCGAGTCTGAGGGCCTCGTCAGCCGCCTCCAGCGCCTGCTCCGGCTGCTCCATCTTGAGGTGGCAGTTGCCGATCTCGATCCAGGCGGCCAGGTCGCCGGGGTCTTCGGCGAGGTGCTGCGACAGCAGGGTGCGGGCCTGCTCGTAGCGTTTGAAGTCGATGAGGGCCTGGGCCTGTTCGACGGTCGGGTTCAGTGTGGTCACAGCTTCCGCTTCTTCTTCAGGTAGGCCACCAGGTCGTCGTACATCCCGCCGTCGTTCGCGTACATCGCCACGTTGCGGGCGGCCGCGAACCATGGCTCCGTCGAGGGCGCGATCTGCCCCGCCGCGGCCAGCAGGTCCTTCATCCCGATCAGGCGTACGGTGCCGGTACGGGCCGAGTCGAGCAGCGCGTGCTCGGCCGCGGCCTCGCACACATGGGCCAGATCGGCGCCGGACAGGCCGTCGGTGGCCTTGACGAGCTTGCCGAGGTCGATGTTCTCGATGGGCCGCTCACGCAGGTGGTAGCGGAGAATCGCCTCCCGGGCCGGTCCGTCGGGCGGCAGCACCAGCAAGGTCCGGTCCAGCCGGCCGGGGCGGCGCAGGGCGATGTCCACGTCCCAGGGAACATTGGTGGCGGCGAGCACGAACACGCCCTCGTTCGCCTCCGCCTCGACGCCGTCCAGCTCGGTCAGCAACTGGTTGACGGTGTTGCGCATTCCGTTGCTCTGGGTGCGGCTGCGCTTTCCACCGAGCGCGTCCAGTTCGTCCAGGAAGAGCACGCACGGGGCCTGGCGGCGGGCAGTCTGGAACAGCTCGTGCATGTTGCGCTCGGAATTACCGATCCACATGTCCAGTACGTCGTTGACCGACACGGACAGGAAGTTCGCCCCCAGCTCACCGGCGACGGCCCGCGCGATGAAGGTCTTGCCGCAGCCGGGCGGCCCGTACAGCAGCAGCCCGCCGCGCAGGCTCTTGCCGTAGAGGCGGCGCAGCTCCGGATTGCGCAACGGCGCCAGAAAGGCGGCCTCCAGCCGCTCCTTGACCTCCTGCATGCCGCCCACATCGGCGAGACGGATGGCCCCGGGCCGCTCCACCTCCCAGGCGGCGGCGTCCCCAGGATCACCGCTGCCGTCAACGGTGAGCGGCGCCTCCACGAACCGTGGCGGCACGACATCGCCGACCTGATCCTCGGCCGCGCTCCAGTCGAAGCCCGGGCCCGAGGCGGGGGTGGGGGCGGGGGCAGGACGTTGGCCGGGCACCGGGGCCTGCGGTGGCGCGGGCAGTGCGGCTTCACCGGGCGTGGCTGCCGGAGTACCTGTCAGGGCCCGGACCATCAACTCGCGTGCCTGGACATCACCGGGCGCATGCTGCAACGCCACGGACACTTCCCCCACCGCGGCGTCACCGTGCCCCGCGGCCAGCAGCAACTCAGCGAAGTGCAGCCGCAGGGGCACGTCATCAGGCGCAGCCGCAACGGCCGTACGCATGCTCTGTATAAGGGGGGATTCCGCCGACATGGCCCACACTTTACGGAGCCGACGCGGGTGACTTGCGGGTGCCCCGATGTGCTCTGCGCACAACCTGCTGTGAGGAAGTCACGTGGCCCGCCTGCGGCGAGGACGAGGGTAACGCCCATACCCCCGCCTGGCTTCCGTCACCGCAGCCCAGCTCGCTCAGTCAGACTCCGCATCGCCATGTCCGCAGCGGCGCCTCGGCCGAGGCCTCGACCAGGCGGGCAGCAACAGGGGTCGGCCGGTGTCAGGTCGCTCCCTGTGTCAGATCGCTCCCGCTATCAGCTCGCACCCGTTATCAGTTCGCGCCCGCATACCCGCGGAGGCGCTCCAGTTCGGTGGCCACGTCGGTGAGGGTGGCGCAGTCCGGGACGGGGTGAATCTCCGGGGCGGGTGCCCCGGTTGCCCGGCGGCGCGGGTCCTCCAGGGCGTCGGCCATGGCGGACAGCGCCTGGCACAGCCGGCGCGCGTCATCCGGGCTCGGGCGGCGGGCGCCGTGGTCGAGACGTACGGCGCAGGCGGTCGCGGCGTCCACGATGCGTTCGGCCGCGGTGACGACGGTCAGCCAGTCGGGGTTGCGGTCGCGGGCGGCGAGGAGTTCGGCCGCGGCGGTCTCCGCTGCCGCCCGGGCCTCCCCCAGCGCCCGGTAGGCGGCCCGGCGCAGCGCCAGCCGCTCGGTGGGGTCCTGCCCGGGTTCCGACTCCAGGACGTGCCGAAGGAAGTGTTCGGTGGCGCGCAGGGCCGAGGTGACACGCTGGCCGATCCGGCGGCGCGGGTCCGCGAGCCGCGGCAGATGGCCGACGACGAGCACCATGCCGCAGGCGATCGAGGTGTCGACGATCCGCTCGGCGGCAGCCTGGGGATCGCCGCTGACGTGCACGAACGACAGCACCATGAGGGTGATCGCAACGGTCTGCAGGGCGAAATGGCGGGTGGCGAACGGCAGCAGCGCACCGCCCACCCCGGCGGCCAGCACCGGCCACCACGAGCCGGTCAGCAGCAGGCCCGCCCCGGCGAAGACCAGCACGCCGGCGACGGTGCCGGCGAAGCGGTTGACCGTACGGGAGAAGAGCGGGCCCAGGTCGGGCTTGACCAGGAAGGTGACGGTCGCCGGGAGCCAGTACCAGTGGTCGGCGCGCAGCAGCAGGGCCACGGCGGTGCTCGCTGCGATGCAGACGGCGACCCGCAGCCCGTAGTCCCGCCCGGCGGGTCCGAGAACACTGCGCCCGCGCCGTGTCCGCCGGCCGACGACGCCCAGGGCACGACGGGCCACGGACACCCAGGCGGGACGGCGGGGCGGCGGCGGCCCGTGGCCCGGCCCCGAAACCGGACCTGACACCGGCCCCGGCCTTGGCTCCAGCCGCCCGAAGCCAGGCGTCGAAGCAGCGCCGGCCGCCGGATACGGCTGGGACAACGGCTCCGGCCGGGCGAAGGCGACCGCGGCATCCAGGAGGGCCTGGTCGAAGGCTCCGCGCGCGGCCGAGCTGGTCTCCGGGGCGGACAGCCGGCCCGGTGGGCGCCCGGTGCGCAGCGCCTCGGCAAACCGCCGGGGGCTCTCCGCGACGCGGGCCGGCAGCGGGCGTGCCTCCCACAGAAGCGCGACGCTGGCCTCGCACAGCGTCGTCGCCGCGGCGAACCGCTCGGCCAGCAGGAGTTCCTCCGCGCGGGCGCGGCGACGCAGCAGCCGACTGGTCAGTCGGTGCAGCCGCAGGGCCTCGTCCGCCCGGTCCAGAGCGGCGGTCAGCCGTCGTCTGGCGGGCTCGGCGCCGGGCCCGCCGGCCGCGCCCAGGGCATCGGCGAGCGCGTCGAAGACCCTGGCCACCGCCGCCCGCTCGCCGCTGAGCGCGCCGCCCACAGGGCGCGGCGAACGCAGTACGAGGCGCAGCAGGAGCAGCCACAGGCATCCGGCGAAGACGTAGAGGGCCTTCGCCCAGGGCGAACCCGGCAGCGGCATGCCCGCGCCGAGGATGGTGGCGGCCAGCATCTGCATTCCGGCGTTGGACCGTACGGGCCCGGCCACGCTGCCCGCGCCGGAGACGAAGCCGACGGCGAACAGCGCCGGGACGATCCACCAGCCCGCGCCGGCCGCCTGCAGCGAGGCGCCGATCAGCATCCCGAGCGCCGAGGCGAGGGCGGGCAGACCGATGTGGACGATGCCGGTGCGGCGGGTTCCGGGGCGGTCGTTGACGCCCGCGAGCATCGAGCCGAGACCGGCCAGTACGCCGGCCGCCGGGTGGCCGGTCGCGATCCCCGCACCGAGCAGCGGCCCCGCACACAGCGCGCCGCGTGCGACGGCCGCCCACGGGACGGGCAGCCGCTGCCAGCGGAAGGGGTGGGCGAGCCAGGCGGGCACGGCGCGCTGCGCGCGGGGCATGGGCCTCCTCAGGCGATCTGAGCTCGGACGATCTGAACGCGGACGATCTCAGCTTGGACGGTCTCCACCCGGACGGCCTCAGTTCAGACGGTCTCAGTTCAGACGATGCGAACGAACGGCGGACGAACGGCGGCGGGCGGAATCCGAGGGGCGTCATCGGCCGACGGTGCCGCTACCAGCCTAAGGTCCGGGTTTGTCCGGATGACGGCCGGAGGGTTACACCAAGATCACGTGCGGACGACGCGGAGCGCAGCCGGACGGGACACGACGACTCCGGTCCGCGTAGCCCCCGGACCTCACATCAGCCCCGCCAGCTTGTAGAGCACCAGCGACCCCGCCACCGCGACATTGAGGCTGGCGCCGGTGCCGACCATCGGGATCTCCACCACCTCGTCCAGCAGATCCAGCGCCTCGGGCGGAATCCCGTGCTGCTCATGCCCCAGCACCATCACCGTGGGCTCACGCGCCGCCGGCAGGCCCCCCAGCCGCACCGCCTCGTCGGCGAGTTCCACGCCCACCACCCGCAGCCCGCGCTCGCGCTGCCGTTCCAGCCAGCCCACCGGATCGCCGGTCCAGTGCACACAGGCGGGCCTGCGGAGCGTATTGCCGCGCTCCAGCGCCTCCGGCACCCACGAGAAGCGCGGCACGGTCAGACAGGCGCCGACCGCGTCACAGGTGCGCAGCAGGGTGCCCAGGTTGGCGCCGTGCATCGGCCACAGCGGGGCGGCGTAGAGGTGGTCCCAGCACGAGTGGGCGCGCGGCCGTCGGGAGCGTCGGAGTTCGCCGGGGGTGCGGGTACGGATGGCGGGGCCTGCGGCGGGTTCGGCACGCCGTGCGCGGCCGCTCATCGCACGGTGGAGGCGGCCCTCCGGAAACTCGTACCGGCACTGAAGATCTTCTGCATCATCGGTGGCGCTTAGCGGCGCGCCGGGGCCATCGTCGTATTGCGTCACATGGGTTGGACCGCGCCATGTTAGAACGCCACCGCGGGCCCCGTCTTCACCTTTTCAGCGCCCGCCCGTCCCATCACCGTCCACCGGCGCCACCAGCACACCCCCGGTGGTCCGCGCTACCACAAACGCCTCCCCAGCCGGCCCGGCCAGCCCCAACCGGTGCTCTCCTGCCTCCAGTTGGCCGTCGAAGAGCTCGGTCGTACGGGTGCGGTAGAGCCGGTCGAGGCGGTATCCGGTCAGCCGGACCCGGCAGGGGATGGCGACCGTGAGGGTCGCCGTGCCGCGCTCCGCGGCGAGCCGCAGCAGCCGGCGTTCGCCCTGCGGGCAGCGGTCCAGCGCCTGTTCGATCTGCGCGACGAGCAGAGGGACGATCGGCGCAAGGCCGTCGACGACGACGGCCGCCGATCCGGCGTCCGCGAACGCCTGCCGTACAGCGGCGCGTTCGGCGTCCCCCACACCGCGGCCGAGCGCCACCGCCCCGTAGGAGCGGAGTTCGTCCGGTGCGGCGCCGGTCGCGTCGCGGGTGATCTCCGCGCCGATGCCGGTACCGCGCAACGCCGCGGCCAGCTTCGTCAGTACGGCGGCCCGCCGCCCGATGAGCAGCACCCGGCGGGCGGGCCGCGCCGGGCCCGCGGCGTCGGACGTCAGCAGCTGTTCCAGTACGGAGCGGTACTGTGCGCCCTCGAAGCGGAACGGCCCGATTCCCGTGTAGCCGTTGCGCCTCAGGTCCACGATGTCGTCCGTCTGCCAGGCGAAGTCGCGCCAGACGAAGTCGGTGCCGTCGCGCTCGATGACCGCGGTGACGGCGCCGCAGGCCGGTCCCTCGCACTCGGGACAGCCGTAGATGACCCGGCGGCCGCCGTCCGGCGCCGGTCCGTCCTCCAGCAGGAGCCGCCGCACCTGCGCCGCGAAGAGCGAGGGGCCCAGGTCGGCGGCGAGCGGCGAGACCGCGTCGAGATCGGCGAGCTGCAGCAGCAGCGGCCTGCCGTCGATGCTGAAGTCCAGGAAATCCCGGTGTATTTGATAGGCCCCGGTGGGCAGCACACCACCGGGGCGCATGGCCGGCGCCAGCCCGAAGGTCGCGTATTCCGCAGATTTCGCAGACATGTCCCGAGTATCCCCGCATGGAGGCCGCCCAGAACGCTCCCTCGTCCACCCGCGCCCCAGGCAGTAGCTTCCAGACATGACGATCAATGTGACGACCGACGCGGGTGACGTACTCGTGATCGGTGCCGGCGTGATCGGGCTGACCTCGGCGGTCGCGCTGGCGGAGGACGGGCACCGGGTGCGGCTGGTGAGCCGGGACCCGGCCGCCGATACGACATCGGCGGTGGCCGGAGCGCTGTGTTGGCCCTATCGCATCCACCCGTACGAGGAGGCGGTGCGCTGGTCCGTACGCACCTTCGAAGTGCTCACCGGCCTCGCCGAGCGGCCGGACGAGACGGGCTCCCGGATGGTGACGGGCACGATGACGGACGCGATGACGGACGTGGCGACCGGCCCGGCAACAGCGGCAACGGCAGGCGCCGAGCCCCTCTCCGCCTGGTACGACGCCGTGCCCGGCCTGCGTCAGGCGCGCCCGGACGAACTCCCCGAGGGGTGCGCGTCCGGATGGCGCGCCCGCACGCCCCTCGTCGACATGCCGGCTCATCTCCGCTACCTGGAACGGCGGCTGGCGGACGCCGGCGGAACGCTGGAGCGGCGGACGGTCACCTCGCTGGAGGAGGCGGGCCAGGAGGCCGCGACGGTCGTGAACTGCACCGGGCTGGGCGCGCGGGATCTCGTACCCGATCCTCAAGTGCGCTCCGTCCAGGGGCAGTTGGTGATCCTGGAGAATCCCGGCGTCGAGGAGTGGTTCGTGGAGGCGGACTCGGCCGCCGCGACGACGACCTAAGGCGCTGGAGCCGGATCCGGCGGTGGCGGAGGCGATCGTGGCGCGCTGCGCCCGGCGATTCCCGGAGCTGGCACAGGCCCGGGTGCTCCGGCACAAGGTGGGGCTGCGTCCGGCCCGCCCGGCGGTGCGGCTGACGGCGGAGCGGCTGTCCGGCGGGACGCTGTGCGTCCACAACTACGGGCACGGCGGTGCGGGTGTGACCGTGGCGTGGGGGTGCGCGGACGATGTGGTCCGGATGGTGCGCGAGGCCGGAACCACGTAACAGACGACAGACAGCGGAGGGCCGGTGGCTCCGGCCCTCCGCTGCAAGGGTTCCGCCGGCTACTTCCCGGCACCCTCCCCGACGGCCGTGGCGCCGCTGCTCTCCCCGCCGTCCGCCGGCCCGATCTGGAACTCGAAGTCGCCGTCGTACTGCTCATGGCCCGCGATGACGGCCATCTCGACGGCTTCCTCGCCCTTCTGGCCGCGCACGATCAGCGGATCGCTGCGCAGATCCCGCATGAGCGCCCAACACATGGCGATCATCACGAGCAGGAAGGGCACCGCGACCAGGATCGTCAGATTCTGCAATCCGGTCAGCGCGTCGCCCGATCCGCCGCCGATCAGCAGCATGATCGCGGCGACCGCGCCGGTCACCACACCCCAGAAGATGACCACGAGCCGGCTCGGTTCGAAGGTTCCCTTCTGCGACAGCGTGCCCATGACGATGGACGCGGCATCGGCACCGGAGACGAAGAAGATGCCGACCAGGATCATCACCAGGATGCTGGTGACGGTCGCGAGCGGGTACTGGTGCAGCACGTCGAAGAGCTGACCCTCGGACGTGGTGGACCCGCTGAGCTTCTTGCCGTCCTGCAGCTTCATGGCCGAGCCGCCGAACACCGCGAACCACACCAGGCTGACCACGCTCGGCACGAGGATCACACCGCCGATGAACTGACGGATCGTCCGGCCGCGGCTGATCCTGGCGATGAACATGCCCACAAAGGGCGTCCAGGAGATCCACCACGCCCAGTAGAAGACCGTCCAGGAGCGCAGCCAGCCGCCCACCGCGTCACCGCTGCTGGCCTCCGTACGGCCGGCCAGCTGCGGCAGCTCGCCGATGAACGACCCGAGCGAGGTCGGCAGCAGGTTGAGGATGAGGATGGTCGGCCCGGCCACGAACACGAAGACGGCCAGGATCAGCGCCAGCACCATGTTGATGTTGGACAGGTACTGGACGCCCTTGGCGATGCCGGAGACCGCGGACAGGATGAACGCGATGGTCAGCACGGTGATGACGCCGACCAGCAGGGTGGTGCTGACGCTGTCCATCCAGCCCAGCACCTTTATTCCGCTGCCGATCTGCAGCGCACCGAGGCCCAGCGAGGCCGCGGAACCGAAGAGGGTGGCGAAGATGGCCAGGATGTCGATGACCCGGCCGCCCCAGCCGTTGACCCGCCGCTTGCCGAGCAGTGGTGTGAACACCGCGCTGATCGTCTGCCGCCTCCCCCGCCGGAAGCAGCTGTACGCGATGGCCAGACCCACGACCGCGTAGATGGCCCAGGGATGCAGCGTCCAGTGGAACAGCGTGGTGGCCATCGCCGTGTCCATCGCCTGGGCGGCGTCCTTGGGGTCGGTGCCCGGTGGCGGCGTCGTGAAGTGCCCGAGCGGCTCACTGACGCCGTAGAACATCAGGCCGATGCCCATGCCCGCGCTGAACATCATCGCGATCCATGACACCGTACGGAACTCGGGCTCCTCGCCCTCCTTGCCGAGGGTGATCCGCCCGTACTTGCTGACGGCCAGCCAGATCGCGAAGATCACAAAGCCGGAGGCGGTGAGCACGAAGGCCCAGCCGCCGTTGGCGATCACCCAGTCCAGCATCGTGGTCGATACGTTCTTGAGCGAATCGGTGGAGGCGGCCCCCCAGGCGATGAACGCGAGAGTCAGCAGCGCGGTGACGCCGAAGACCACGCGGTCGGTCTGTGGGGGCCCGGTCGGTTGGGAGTCGCCGGGGAAATCCGCCATCGAGGACGAGCCACCCCCGTCTCCCTTGCCGTTGCCTGTGTCCGACATACGTTGACCTTTCAATTGACCGTAATTTTCTTATCCGTTACCCCCTACCACACCACGGCAGGCCTGCAGGGGAGTCGCGACCGCAAGGTGATATCCGGCCCGCCCGTCCAACAGCAGCGGCACGAGGCCGCGCAGCGACTGGCGCAGGGGTACGACCGCACCTTCCCCGTTTCGCTGCCAGGACACTCCGTGCAGTGCCAGCTCATCCCTGATGCCGGCGAGTTGCCCCGCGTCGAGGCGGTAGACGCAGGGCGGGTCGGTCAGGGTCTGCTCGTCGGTGGCGGGTTCGTTGTCCGCGCCGCCGAGGTAGACCGGTCCGCGGTCGGCGAATCCGGCGAGCCGCGCCGAGGTGGTGGCCTGCTCGATACGTCGGCGGTGACCGTCGAGGAAGGTGAACGCGCCGTGCAGTGCCGCCCGTTGTGAGTTGACCCGGCGCCTGTTGTTGAGCGCGGGGTCGGCCTTCTCCGCATCACTGATCGCGTCGACACGGGTCTCGACGAGCAGACCGACCGAGCCCTTCACCCCCGCGGTGTTGCGCAGAATCCGCTCCTGGCCGTCGCCCGCCACCTGCTTGACGGGGTCGCCGGTCTCCGGGTCGGTCCAGATGCCGTAGACGCCCGTGCTGAATCCCGCCTTCTGGACGGCGGGCTCGACGAAGTCCTCGGACAGCGACGTGGCTTCGCGGTGCACCGCATCCGCCGTGTTGAGGTTGCGCGGCCACAGGGACAGCACGTCCTTCATGTAGTACGGCACCGTGGGGCCGTACTCGTGCAGGTCGTAGACGGTGTCGGGGCGGTAGTCGCGGATGACGGCGGCCATCGCGCGGCCCTCGGCCGTCTTCAGGGCGATGTGGTCGCGGTTGATGTCCACGCCGTCGGCGTTCTCGCGGGTGTCCGCGGCCCGGCCGTCGGGGTTGGCGGTCGGTACGACCAGCACGCTGGTGTGCTCCAGGAAGCGCCGGGTGGCCCGGTCCTTGGCGTAGGCGAGGTCGCGGACGGTGGTCAGACAGGCCTCGCGCCCGGAGGGTTCGTCGCCGTGCTGTGAGCAGATCAGCAGGACGGAGTTGCCGCGCCGTACGTCCTGGGGGCGCTCCGGTGCCGGGGCACCGATCCGTACCAGCCGCACGGGGCGGCCCTGCCGGGTGGCGCCGATCCGGTCGACCCGTACCCGGGGCGTGGCGCGGTCGACGGCCGCGAGGAAGTCCTGTTCCTCGGACTGGCTGGTCCAGCGGGCGCCGTCGCTCGTCTCGAAGCCGGTGCGGGGCGGGTGGGTTCCGGCCGCGCCGGGGGGCGGGGCCGGGCTCACGCCGAGGGTGGCCGTCAGGGCGATGGCCAGCGCCGCGAGGGCGAGACCGCGGGAGCGAGGTATCACGGGGTGCCTCCTGGGGACGGGTGGGGGCGAGGCGGGAGGTAACGGGGAACCGGGGCCGCCCGCGCATGGGGCGGCCCCGGCCGGTCATCCGGCGAACGGTACGTGGCTGATCGAGCGCGGCGGGGCAATCCCGTGCAGCGGTGCTCCCGTACCACCCGCTTGGCTCGCCGCGCCGGCCGTCGCCCGGGCGAGGGCCGGGGCGCCGCCGGTCAGTTGCAGCTCGGCGGAGGTACGGGCCAGGTCGAGGGTGAGCTTCGGCCGGGAGGGCGGCGGTTCGATCAGGCCCGCGTCGGTACCGGCCACGATGAGTGCGAGGCGGTGTCCCGCGGGCACGATGTGATCGCTCGCGGTCAGGTCCAGGGTGATGGTGTAGGGCTTGCCGGGGGTGAGCGGCCGGCCCTTGTGGTCATCGGCGTAGTTGCCGAGGTCGGCCCAGCCGCGGCTGAAGACGGTGTGCGCCACCTTCTGGGTGTCGGCGGCGGTCTCCTTGAAGCAGCCGGTGTCGCCCGTGGTTCCGGCGCCCCAGCAGGTCTGCTTGTCGAGGGTGGTGATGCCCTCGCCTTCGGCGGCGTAGTTGCGGATGGTGTCGGGGCCGAGGTCCACCAGGACGGCCGAGAGATGGGCGGTCGACGTGGTCGGGGTGGCGGTCACGGTCACCTTGCCGGCGCCGGACAGCCGCAGGGGTGCGCTCAGCGGACCGGTGCTGAACCCGGCCTTGGCGGGCGTCGGTTCATCGATACGGGCCGCCCAGTCGGCCTCGCTGAGCTTCGGGTCGTCCGTGAATGTCTCGGTCGTGCCGCGCGGCGCGGGCTCGGTGCCCAGGACGCCGACGCCCGGCTCGGTCCCGTTGCGCGGCCGCAGCGTGGTGGCCGTGGTGCCGGGCGCGGGCCACCGGGTGTCGGTCGACCAGGTACCGGGGCTGCGTTCGATGTCCGCCATCGGGGCCCGGTCGATGCCGTTGTCGTAGCCCATCAGGTAATGGTCGAACCACTGGTGGAGGGTCTTGACCCATCCCCAAGCTCTCGGCTCCGCTCGAGCAGGGGAGACCCCAATGCCACGGCGGAAGTCGAACGGGTCGACATGACCGGTCTGGGACAGCCAGATCTTGCGCTCGACGCCGTGCCGGGCCAGTGCGTCCCACCACTGGCCGTAGTGATTCGTACGGACGTTGAGATCCTGCATGCCGTGGACCATGAGGACGCTGGCGCGGACCTTGCCCGCGTCGGGGACGTAGTCGCGCTCGGTCCACAGGTCCGTCCAGTCGCCGGTGCGCGGGGCGCCGTCGACGAGTTTCTTCTGTACGGCGGCGCAGTTCTGGTGCGCGTGGTCGCTTTCGACCCGGTACGCGAGCCCGTCGGGGCCCCCGTCGTACAGCGGGGCGCCCTTGGCGAAGTAGTAGTCGTACCAGGAGGAGATGCCGGCGATGGGGACGATGGTCTTGAGTCCCTTGACGCCGGTGGCCGCGACGCCGTTGGCGATGGTGGCGTCCCAGCTCTTGCCGATCATTCCGGTGCTGCCGTTGGACCAGTCGGCGGCGACGGGTTTCCCTCCCGTACGGGCGCTGTAGGCGCGCCCCCGGCCGGCCAGCCAGTCGACGACGGCCTTCGCCGACTGGATGTCGGAGCGTCCCCCGACATCGACACAGCCGTCCGAGCGGCTGGTGCCCGCCAGGTCGACGAGGACGGTCGCATAGCCGCGGGGGACGAAGTAGTTGTCGTAATAGAGCGGGAACTGGACCGGCCGGCCCTGGTCGTCGTAGGTCTTCTTCTGGCTCTCGTTGCCGCGCCCGCAGCAGGAGTAGTACGGGCTGGCATCCATGATCACGGGTATTCGCCGGCCCTCCTGCGCGGGCTCGTGCGGCCGCACGATGTCGACGGCGACCCGGTCGGTCCTCCCGTCCGCGTCGCCGTCGAGCCGTGTGTCCACCCAGACCGATTCGCGTATCGCGCGGTCGTAGGAGTAGACGGGTCTGCTCTCGCCGGACGCCTCCTGCGCGGCGGATGGCCCGGTCAGGGCGGACATCAGGGCGACGACGGTCGCCACCACTAGGGCTTTCCAGGGGATGCGGGTGACCCGCGCACGAATCGTCACGCGCCGGACGTTAGCGCGGCCAACTGCCATGCGTAAGGGTGCGTGTGAGGTGGGGAGTGCGGTGCGTGACGGATGAGCTGTTGCGGGGAGCCGGGGGCTGATGACGGTTCATGTCGGTCATATGTCAGATGAGGCCATGTACATGACGCTGACCCCTACGAGTGCATAGGGTCTGAAGCGCCATCTCCCCTACGAGTTGGAGGACTCGTGCGTCACAGACTCCTCGTCCCGGGCGCGGCCGCGCTCAGCCTGCTGCTGGCGATCCCGGCATCGGCGGCCGACTTCAACCCGGGCGCTCCGGGTATAGGCGACACCTATTACCCAGAGAGCGGAAACGGCGGATACGACGTTTCCCACTACGATCTGCGGCTCAAGTACCAGCCGAAGACCGACCTGCTGGAGGGCACGGCGACGCTGCTCGCCACCACCACCCAGGACCTCTCCCGCTTCAACCTCGACTTCGGTCTCAAGGTCAGCGAGATCCGGATCAACGGCAAGAAGGCCACCTTCGCCAAGTCCGGCAAGCACGAGCTGGAGGTCACCCCGTCCGCGCCCCTGGAGAAGGGCAAGCAGATCAGCGTCGTGGTGCGCTACGCGGGCAAGCCCTCCGAGCTGAAGATCGACGACTTCACCGCCTGGGCCCGTACGCCCGACGGCGCCGTGATCGCGCAGGAGCCGCACGGCTCGGCGTGGTGGTTCCCGAGCAATGACCACCCCACCGACAAGGCCACGTACGACGTGTCGATAGCGGTCCCGGACGGGACCCAGGCGCTCAGCAACGGCGTGCTGGCCTCGGAGACCTCCAAGCTCGGCTGGACGCGCTACAACTGGCGCTCGGACAAGCCGCAGGCGACGTATCTGACGACGCTCGCCGTCGGCAAGTTCGACATCACCACCGACAAGACCGCGAACGGCCTGCCGGTGATCAACGCCGTCAGCAAGGATCTCGGCGCGAACAAGGGCTCGGCG
The DNA here is from genome assembly GCF_040654775.1 of Streptomyces sp. NPDC050636. Classification (NCBI taxonomy): domain Bacteria; kingdom Bacillati; phylum Actinomycetota; class Actinomycetes; order Kitasatosporales; family Streptomycetaceae; genus Streptomyces; species Streptomyces sp. NPDC050636. The sequence goes on along the minus strand of NZ_JBFAIP010000002.1, from coordinate 334,530 downwards.
CGGGCCAGCATCGAGCGCACCACCGAGATCACCGAGTGGCTGGAAGGCGTCTTCGGCCCGTACCCGTTCAACTCCGTCGGCGGGTACGTCCCGAATGTGCCGGCCGGGTACGCGCTGGAGACCCAGACCCGCCCGTTCTACGGCAGCAAGGCCTTCGACCGGGGCACCAACGTCTCCGTAGTGGTGCACGAGCTGGCGCACCAGTGGTACGGCGACAACGTGTCCGTGAAGGACTGGAAGGACATATGGGTCAACGAGGGCTTCGCCACCTACAGCCAGTGGCTGTGGTCGGAGAAGGAGGGCGAGGGCACCACCCAGGAGCTGGCGGACTGGGTCTACTCCCAGCACCCGGCCGATGACCCGTTCTGGACCGTCAAGCCGGGCGACCCGGGCGCCGACAAGCAGTTCGACCGCGCGGTCTACGACCGTGGCGCGCTGACGCTTCAGGCGCTGCGCAACAAGGTCGGCGACAAGGCGTTCTTCGACATCCTCAAGTCCTGGCAGACGGAGAACAAGTACGGCAACGGCTCGGTGGCCGACTTCGTGAAGTTCGCCGAGAAGAAGTCCGGCAAGCAGCTGGGCGACTTCTTCGACACCTGGCTGTTCCAGCAGTCGAAGCCGGCTGCTGGGGCTGCGAAGCGGGCGCTCGGCGCGCAGCAGGCGCCGGTCGCAGAGCCGAAGTCGTGGAAGCAGATCACGGCTACCACGCACGACGTGCACGAGCACGGCCACGGGCACTGATGTGGTCGGAGCCGGGGACGCTGCTCCCCGGCTCCATCCCGTCCGTTATGCGCGCGCCGCCCGCCGGGCCCGGCGGGCCATCGGCATGAAGCGCAGCCGCTCCGGAAGCACGGGCACCACGACCCGCACGACCCGGCCCAGACGGCGCAGTCGGCGCTCCTGGGCGTCGGTCCACTCCAGGCCGATGGCTCGCCGGGCGTCCGGCGGCATCAGCCCGATCGTGACGAAGCGCCGGAAGCGGACGAACCGCGGCAGGATCACCGGCCAGGCCAGCCGGAGCAGCAGCCGCAGCCAGCGCGGGCCCCGGTCCGGAGCCGGCACCGGCCGGTCGGTGGCGATCAGCTCCCGCACCACGGCGGTCGCTTCGAGTTCGTTGTCGAGCACCTTGCGGTAGTAAGGCCAGAACTCCTCGATCGTCTGCGGCATATCGCGGTCGTTGATGCCCAGGATCCGGCCGACCTGGAGCCACTCCGCGTACAGCTGCCGCTCCTGCGCCTCGGTGAAGGGGCGGCCCAGATACTGCTGCCCGTGCCGGAAGACGGGGTAGCCGGTGGCGTGTACCCAGGCGTAGTAGGCGGGGGTGAGCGCGTGGTACTTCCGGCCATGGGTGTCGGTGCCCTGGATGGTCCTGTGCAGCCGACGCAGCCGACGCCCCTCCTCGGCCGCTTCCTCCCCGCCGTACACCCACAGCTGTAGCGAGACCAGCGACCGCTCGCCGCGCCCCCACGGGTCCGTACGGAACACGGAGTGCTCCTCCACGCCCGCGCCCACCGCCGGGTGGGCGACCTGCATCGTCAGTGCGGCGGGCAGGGTGAGCAGCATCCGGATGTCCCCGACCAGCGACCAGAGCACGCCTCCGGGCGGTGGGGGTTCGGGGTCGTTCCGTACGCAATTCATCGCATTAATGATCATACGGCGGCCCCTGAGGGGCGTCGAGTGCCGGGGTCGGCGCCCGGCCGGTGGGTGCACCAGTACGCCATGAACGAATACGACATGGAGCGCCATCTGCGGACGGCCCTGATCTCGACCGTCTACGGCGGCACCAGCGAGATCCAGCGCGACTTCATCGGCAAGTCCTACGGCCTCCGCGACGGACGGCGACGGCCTGCGGACGCGTCCCGTCAATCTCCCGCCCACCCACCGGTTACCCCAAGGTAACCGCAGCTGATTTGATGAGTGCCGCCGGATCAGTCCCCCACCCCCACAGGGAGATTCAGTGTCGCACTCAGCGCTGCGCACTTCCCGGGCCGCCGCGATAGCCGCAGCCCTCGCCGCCGTCACCCTGGCCGCCACGCCCCCGACCGCGTCGGCCGCCGGTACCCCCCATCTGAAGGTGCTCACCTACAACGCCTTCCTCATGAGCAAGAACCTCTATCCCAACTGGGGCCAGGACCACCGCGCCCAGGCGATTCCGGCCGCGGACTTCTTCCAGGGCAAGGACGTCGTCGTCCTCCAGGAAGCCTTCGACAACTCCTCCTCCGACGCGCTGAAGTCCCGTGCCGCCGCGCAGTATCCGCACCAGACCCCGGTGATGGGCCGGAGCAAGGACGGCTGGGACGCCACCGGCGGCGCCTACTCGTCCGTCACACCCGAGGACGGCGGGGTGACCCTGCTGAGCAAGTGGCCGATCCTCCGCAAGGAGCAGTACGTCTACAAGGACGCCTGCGGCGCGGACTCCCACTCCAACAAGGGCTTCGTCTATGCCGTGTTGGACGTCAACGGCACCAAGGTGCACATGGTCGGCACACACACCCAGTCCACCGACTCGGGCTGCGCGGCAGGCGACGCGGCCGCCGACCGCGCCAAGCAGCTCAAGGAGATGGACGCCTTCCTGGACGCCAAGAGCATCCCGGCGGACGAACAGGTCATGGTCGCGGGCGATCTGAACATCGATTCACACAGCCCCGAGTACGACGCGCTGCTCAGCAACGGCGATCTGGCCCCCGCCGACAGCCGCACGGGCCACCCGTACTCGTTCGACACCCAGGACAACTCCGTCGCCAAGTACCGCTACCCGACGGACCCCCGCGAGGACCTGGACTATGTCCTGCACCGGAACGGCCACGCCCGTCCCGCCGCCTGGCAGAACGAGGTGATCAAGGAGCAGTCGGACCCCTGGACGGTCTCCAGCTGGGGCACCGACTACACCTACACCAACCTGTCCGACCATTATCCGGTGACCGGCGGCTGAGCTGCGGCCGTTCGTCGTCCGGCAGCGCGTCGAGTTCCTTCTTCTGTAGCTCGGCGCGCAGTCCGGCGAGGGCCCGTCGGTGACGGCCCGCCAAGCTCCACACCGAAGCGTCTCAGCGCTTGAGATAGGCCAGAACGGCCAGCACCCTGCGGTTGTCGTCCGCCGACGGGTTGATCCGGAGCTTGCTGAAAATGCTCGCGGTGTGCTTGGCGACGGCGCTCTCGCTGATGTGCAGGCCGCCGGCGATGGCGGCGTTGGACCTGCCTTCGGCCATCAGCTCAAGGACGTCCCGCTCGCGCTGTGTCAGGTTGCCGATCCTGCCACGGGCGTCGCTGCGCAACAGCAGTTTGGAGATGACCTGAGGGTCCATCACTGTGCCTCCGGCAGCCACGCGGCGGACCGCGTCGATGAACTGCTCGGTGTTGGTGACCCGGTCCTTCAGCAGATATCCGACGGCCCCCTCGCCCCCGGCCAGCAGCTCGTGCGCGTACAGCTGCTCGACGTACTGGGAGAGTATGAGGACGGGCAGTCCGGGCCGCCGGCGACGGGCTTCGAGTGCGGCCTGCAGGCCCTCGTCGGTGAAGGTCGGCGGCAGCCGCACATCGACCACGGCGGCATCCGGTGCCATGTCCCCCTCTGCGAGGAGCGCGCGCAGCAGAGACGGACCGTTGTCCACCGCGACAACCTCGCAGCCGTGTTCCTGGAGTGTGCGTATCAGCCCGTCTCTCAGTAGGAAGAGGTCTTCGGCGAGGACAACGCGCACGGAATCTCCATCGTCACGGTGGTCGGTCCGCCCTGCGGACTGTGCAGGTCGAGGGTGCCGTCGAAGGTATCCAATCGCCGTCGCACGCCGGCCAGCCCGGTGCCCCGTGAGGGGTCGGCGCCGCCGTGGCCGTCGTCGGTGACGCTTGCGCGCAGCAGGCCGTTCTCGTAGGTCAGGGCGACGCCGACCTCTCGGGCCCCGGAGTGCTTCGCCGCGTTCGCCAGCGCCTCGCTCACCGCGAAGTAGGCGGCGGACTCGACCGGTGCCGGGAGCTGACCCGGCAGCCGGGTCTCGACGTGGACGTCGAGGAAGCTGTCGAGCGCCAGCGACCGGACGGCGTCGCCCAGGCCCCGGTCGGCGAGGACCGGCGGGTGGATGCCGTGCACCAGTTCGCGCAGGTCCTGCAAGGCCCCTTCGGACGTTCGACGTACGTCCAGCAGGAGCTCACGCGCCGCCGCCGGGTCCGTCTCCATCAGGCGGGTGGCACAGTCCAGCGTCATCCCCAGAGCGACCAGCCGAGCCTGTGCCCCGTCGTGCAGGTTGCGCTCGATGCGCCGCAGTTCGGCGGCCTGAGCGTCCAGGGCCCTGGCTCGGGTGTCGGTGAGCCGCTCGACCCGTTGGGCGAGCTGGACGCTGCGCGGCGCGGAAAGCAGCGGTCGGCTCACCCGGGTGTGCAGCCGGAGCGTGGCGGGGGCGGCCAGCAGCCCGACGGCCATGAAAGCGAGGCCCAGCACCAGCGCGGCACACATGGTCGCGGTGCTGTGCACGGGGACGAACGCGTACCAGTTGCCGTCGTCGATGAGCCGCCAGATGAACGGCTGCACCAGCACGCCGAACGCCCCGTACTCGACCAGGGCGAGGGGAACGGCGACGAGAAGCCCGCCGACCACCGGCTCCAGCCAGGCCCACGCGAGGTCGCGCCAGAACCCCTCGTCAGCGATGATCGCGCCCGACCTCTTGCGGGCGTTGAGGGCACGGTCCACGGGCAGCGGCTCCGGTGGACCGATACGGACGCCCGTCCACCGGTCGGCGCGTGAACGGGAGCGATCGGACAGTACGCGCAGGGCCCGCGCGGCGGGCGGCAGCAGCCGGAAGCCCACGCCCACGGGCACCAGCAACAGGGCGAGTACCACCAGCGAGCCCACCACCGACACCGCGATCGCATGCAGGCTCGCCAACTGGCACCGACCGACGGCAACACAGGCGCGGGAGGCGGCCGTACGTGGATTATCGAACATCGTCCATGACCGGGGGGATCCTAGCCGGTGCCGACGACCCGGCCGACCCCAGCCCGCCAACGCTCATCCACGTCCACAGTCCCGCCGCTGCCAGGCACGAGGCGCCGAACAACACCATGGGGAGCACCGCGCCGGACTCTTCGTCCATGAACAGCAGCATGCCGAGGTTGATCAGAGCGTGAAAGCCCCCTGCGAGCAGCAGCCTGGAAGCCCGCACCCCTTCAAGGGCCCACCCCATCACCACCGACATGGAAACGGCCGCCATGATGAACGCCCCCGCGTACACAGGGTGTCTCGCGAAAACCTGGACGTGCCAGACACCCCACGCCACACCCACCGTGACCGACGCCGCAAGGGGGCCGCAGCGGGTGCGCAGCAGGGGCTGCAGGAAGCAACGCCACCCGATCTCCTCGCCGCACGCGCCGATCAGCTGTGCCACGGCGATCACCACGAACGGGGCACCCGGCCGAGTATGGTGCGCGTCCCCGGTGAGTGCCGCGTACGCAATGACGCTCAGCGCGATGATCAGAGGCGCCGTGACGAGCAGGAGCACCCCCCGACCGTTGCGACCCGGCACCGGGTCGGCGAGCAACTCCCGCACCCGCTCCGGCCACAGCAGCGCGGCAAGTCCCACCCCGAGTGCGGGTCCGAACTGTGTCAGCTGGATGACCTCACTGGGTATCCGGGTCGCGGGCTGGAGCGCACCCAGCGCCCCGGCCGCCAGAAAGGCAACGGTGAGGAACAAGGCCATCGCCCTGATGTCGACAGGTTTCCTTCGCATGGCGTCGACGATGCCGTCCGGCGGGTCCGCCGCCATTGCGTCTGGATGCCGTGCAGGGGTGTACCCAGATACACCCCTGGCCGGTTTCGGTGGTGGTCATCCGACCACTGTCCGTTGACCGACGGCTGAACTGCGGTCGGCGGACCCAGAGTTCGGTGCTGACGAGTTCGGTGCTGACGAGTTCGGTGCCTACAGGTTCAGCGGTCGTACGAGTTCAGTGGTCGTAGACCGTCACCGGTATGCCGCGCCGGGTGAGCCGCTCGGATATCAGCGGCTCCACCCGGGACCATGTGCCGCCCGCCAGCCCGCAGCCGATGCGCGGCATATGAACCGACGCCCCGAGCTCCTCGGCCTTCGCCGCGACGCGGCCGAGCCCCGCCGCAATGGCCTCGTACCGCACGGGGGCACCCTTGCTACCCGTCCTGATCCCCCGCTGGCCGACCACATTGGCCACCCACAACCACTCGCTGACCTGGACGAACTGGGCCGCGCCCAGCCCGAAGTCGTTCCGTGCACGCTCGCGGTGCCACTTCCGGTAGGCGGCCTCCGGCTCCGGCCAGCGGCGGGAGACCGCCACCACAAAGCCCTTGCCCCAGCCACCCAGGTCGTTGCAGATGTGCGTGATCACTTTGACGCCCTTGCCCTGCGGCGCGGTGGCGTCCCCCTTGACGTATGAGATCCCCGTGTTCCCAGTCATGCGTCAACAGTAAAGGCGGGCACTGACAATCAGCCGGGACGGCAAGCGCGAGGGCGGCCGCGGAAGCCTCTCGGCCTCCGCGGCCGCCCTCGATTCCTCAGGCGCCTGCGGTGTGCAAGCAGTGTGCGGCTACTTCGTCAGCTCGCGTTCCTCGGCGATCCGGCGCACCCGGCCGCGGACCGCGTACCAGCCGATGACCAGCGCCGCCGCGAGGACCGGGATGATCATCACGGTCTGCCGGCCGACGCCGTCGTCGAACCACATCAGCACGATGACGCCGAGCAGGAAGACGATGGTCGCGATGTCGGTGACCGGCGTACCGGGGAGCCGGAAGCTCGGACGCTTGACCAGGCCTTCCTTGGAGCGCCGGACGAACACCATGTGGCAGATCATGATTGTGCACCAGGTGCTGATGATGCCCAGCGCCGCGATGTTCAGCACGATCTCGAACGCCTCACCGGGCATGAGGTAGTTGAGCCCGACACCCAGCACACACACCGAGGAGGTGAGGAAGATACCGCCGTACGGCACCTGGTTGCGGTTCATCAGCCCGGCGAACTTGGGCGCGGAGCCCGCCATCGACATGGAGCGCAGGATGCGGCCCGTCGAGTAGAGCCCGGAGTTCAGGCTCGACATGGCGGCGGTCAGCACGACGAGGTTCATCACATCGCCCGCCGCCGGCACGCCGACGTTGGACAGCACCGTCACGAAGGGGCTCTCGCCGCCGGTGAACTTGTTCCACGGCAGCAGCATCGCCAGCAGCACCACCGAGCCGACGTAGAAGACGCCCACTCGCCACATGATGGAGTTGACGGCCTTCGGCACGACCTTCTCCGGGTCGCTGGTCTCGCCGGCGGTGACGCCGACCAGCTCAACGGCGGAGTAGGCGAAGACCACGCCCTGGAGCACGATCACCACGGGCAGCAGACCGGTCGGGAAGAGTCCGCCGTTGTCGGTCAGCAGGTTGATTCCCGGCGTGTGCCCGGCGACAGGGTGCTGGGTGGCCAGCAGGAAGATGCCGATGAACATGAAGACGACCAGCGCGGCGACCTTGATGATCGCGAACCAGAACTCCAGCTCACCGAAGATCTTCACCGAGATCAGGTTCACCGCCAGCACGACCGCCAGCGCGATCAGGGCCATCACCCACTGCGGGATGTCGGTGAACAGGCTCCAGTAGTGCGTGTAGAGCGCGATCGCGGTGATGTCGGCGATACCGGTCGTCGACCAGTTCACGACATACATCCAGCCCGCGACGTAGGCGCCCTTCTCCCCCAGGAACTCACGGGCGTACGAGACAAAGGAGCCGGACGACGGGCGGTGCAGCACCAGCTCGCCGAGGGCCCGGACAACGAAGAAGGCGAAGAGGCCGCAGACCGCGTAGGCGACGGCCAGCGCGGGTCCGGCGGAGTGCAGTCGGCCGCCGGCGCCCAGGAACAGGCCGGTTCCGATCGCTCCACCGATGGCGATCATGTTGACATGCCGGCCCTTCAGGCCCTTGCTGTAACCCGCGTCGCCCGCGTCCTGTGGGACGCCGCTCCCCCCGTCCGATGACGTTTGGACTTCATCGGTGACGGTTTCTGTGCTCACTTGGTGGTTCTCTCACTTTCGGGCAGGCGCTGAGGCCGTGGGTTTCGCGGATCGCGCGAAGTCGGCCGACGGCACACCTTCCACGAAGAGTGCTCCCCCGTCTGTGGGGGAGATCACAAACGATATAAGCCATCCAGGATTTGCCGGTATTTGTCCGAAATGACCCTGCGCCGCAGCTTCAAAGAAGGAGTCAGCTCACCCGTTTCCGGCCCCCACTCCTCACTCAGCAACGAAAATCGCTTGACCTGTTCGGTCCGGTTGAGCCGGGCATTGGCGGCCGAGACGGCCCGCTCGACCTCCTCCCGTACGGCCGGATGCCCGGCCAGCTCCCGCAGCGTCCCCGCGATGCCGCGCTGCGCCGCCCAGGCCGGGGCCAGCTCCGCGTCCAGCACCAGGAGCGCGACCAGATACGACCGGCCGTCGCCGTGCACCAGCGCCTGCCCGATGAGCGGGTGCTCCTTGAGGGCGTTCTCCACCAGCGCGGGCGAGACGTTCTTGCCGGTGGACGTCACGATCATTTCCTTCTTGCGGTCGGTCAGCCAGAGGAACCCGTCCGCGTCGACCCGGCCGATGTCGCCCGTCGCGAACCAGCCGTCGGCGTCCGTCACCGGCTCCACCGACCCGTCCGCCCGCAGATACCCCGCACATACGGTCCGCCCCCGGACCTCGATCTCCCCGTTCCCGGCCGTACGCACCTCCAGGCCGTCGATCGGACGGCCGACCGAGCCCAGCCGGAAGGCGCCGGGGCTGTTTGTCGTGGACACCCCCACAGTCTCGGTCAGCCCCCACGCATCCATGATCACGATGCCCAGACCGGCCCAGAACCGCACCACATCCGGCGGCATCGGCGCGGACGCGCTCGCCGTCCACACCAGCCGGTCGAACCCGGCCTGTGCCAGCAGCGGCTCCAGCACCCCGGCCCTCGCCTCGGCGTACGCGGCCGCCAGCCGGTCCGGCGGCCGCTGCCCCCGCTCCCGGGCGCCGACATGGGCGCGCGCGGTCTCACCGGCCGCCTCGACGGCCGCCCGCCGCTCCTCCGGAAGCTGCGCGAGCACCGCCCGTACCGCCGCCGCCAGCTTCTCCCAGACCCTCGGCACGCCGAAGAACTGCGCCGGACGCAGTTCGCGGGCGGTCGCCGCGACCGTTGCCGGGTCCGCGCAGAGGTAGACGTGCGAGGCGCGGAACACCGGCAGGTAAATGCCCAGCATCCGCTCGGCGATATGCGCGAAGGGCAGGTAGCAGAGGTGCTCCACATGATCGGGCAGCTCCACCGCACCGTCCAGCGCCAGCGCGTTGAGCAGCACGTTGCGGTGACTGACCACGACGCCCTTGGGGGCGCCGGTGGTGCCCGAGGTGTAGACGACGGTCAGGGTGTCGCCGGCGTCCGCCCGCCGCCACGCCTCTTCGAACGCGCCGGGGTCATACCGCTCGGCGCCCCGGGCAACCAGCGATGCGTACGTCTCGTGCCGACCCGTCCCGGCGACGTCCCCCGTCTCGACGATCACCAGCTTCTCCAGCCGGGCAGCCGCATCATCGAGCAGCGGCTCCCAGCGCCCGAGCTCCCGCGCACCCTCCAGAACGGCGAAGCGGGCCCCGCTGTGCCGGGCGATATGGGCGATCTGCTGGTGCGCGGCGGTGCCGTACACCGTCACCGGGACGGCGCCCAGGTGCACCAGAGCCAGATCGCTGAGCCAGTGCTCGGGACGGTTGCCCATCATAAGGAGGACGATCTCCCCGCGCCGTACGCCGAGCGAGCGATAGCCGGCGGCCAGCTCCGCGACCCGGTGGCGGACCTCGGCCCAGCTCAGGGTGTGCCAGCCGGCCGATCCGGCACCGCGCCAGGAGAGCGCCGGCAGCTCCCCGTGGTCCTCGGCATTGCGCAACAACAGGGCGGGGAGGGTGAGTTCGCCCGGTTCGCCGGGCATGCGCAGGATCGTGGTCAACACGGCCTCCTGGCGGGGTGGGCCTGATCCGCGGACCGGGATGAGGGCCCGGCTGCGGGTGCTGCGCGGCCCGGAAGGAGTTCGGAAGGAGTTCGGAAGGTTTCACAAGAGTGGTGAGACAGCAATACTGTTGAACATGATGGAGTCCGCCACCGACCTGACGGTCGACGAACTGGCCGCCCGCGCCGGCGTCACGGTCCGCACGATCCGCTTCTACAGCACGCGCGGGCTGCTGCCGCCGCCGGAGATCGGCCCGCGCCGGGTCGGCCGCTACGGACCGGACCACCTCTCGCGGCTCGCGCTCATCGAGGAACTCCAGCACCAGGGCATGACGCTCTCCGCGATCGAACGCTATCTGGAGCAGCTGCCGCCCGATCTGAGCGCCCAGGATCTCGCCATCCACCGTGCGCTGGTGGCGAGTTGGATCCCGGACAAGGCGGAGGAAGCGACCCGGGACCAGCTGGAGCGGCGGGTCGGCCGGGAACTGACCGAGGAGGACCTGGACCGGCTGGCGGCCATGAGCGTGCTCGTACGGACCGACGACCCGCAGGTCTTCCAGGTCGACCCGGGGCTGCTGCACCTGGGAACGCGGCTGCTCGATGTCCCGATCGCGCTGGAGACGATCCTCGCGGCGCGCACCGTCGTCATCGAGCACACCCGCTCGGCGGCGCGCGAGCTGAGCCGGCTCTTCAAGGACGAGGTATGGGAGCCGTACCGGGACGGCGGGCCGGACGCGGAGGAGATGGCGCGGATGAAGTCGCTGTCCGCCCATATGCAGCCGATGGTGGTCCAGGCACTGGTCACCGCCTTCCAGCGGTCGATGAAGCAGGAGTTGCGGGAGTGGTTCGGCGCGGAGAGCGACAAAGGGCAGGGCGGCAAGAGCGAGGGGTGACGGGGGCGGGCCGCGGCGGCCCGCCCCCGCCCACGGTCAGTCGCTGAACTTCTCGCCCTTCTCGGCCTTCTCGATCAGCAGCGGAGACGGCGCGAACCGGTCGCCGTACGCCGCCTGGAGCTCACGGGCTCGGGCCACGAAGCCGGGCAGGCCGACGAGTTCCTCCCGCCCTGGCCCAGCGGCCTTCTCCCGCCCTGGCCCAGCGGCCTTCTCCCGCCCTGGCCCAGCGGCCTTCTCCCGCCCTGGCCCACCCTGGTATCCGTTGATGTACTGGATCACGCCACCGGTCCAGCCGGGGAAGCCGATGCCGAGGATGGATCCGATGTTGGCGTCGGCGACGGAGGTGAGCACGCCCTCCTCCAAGCAGCGGACCGAGTCCAGCACCTCGGAGAACAGCATCCGCTCCTGCATGTCCCGGAACGGGATCTCGTGCCCGAGCTGGCCGAAGTGCTCGCGCAGGCCCGGCCACAGACCTGCGCGCCGACCGTCCTCGCCGTACTCGTAGAAGCCCGCGCCGCCGCTGCGCCCGGGGCGGTTGAACTCGTCCACCATGCGGTCGATGACGGCGTCCGAGGGGTGGTCCTGCCAGGTGCCGCCCGCCTCTTCGACGGCCCGCTTCGTCTCGTTACGGATCTTGCGCGGCAGGGTCAGGGTCAGCTCGTCCATCAGGGAGAGGACCTTCGCCGGGTAGCCCGCCTGGGCCGCCGCCTGCTCGACCGACGCGGGCTCGATGCCCTCGCCGACCATCGCGACGCCTTCGTTGATGAAGTGGCCGATGACACGCGAGGTGAAGAAGCCACGCGAGTCATTGACGACGATCGGGGTCTTGTTGATCTGGCGTACGAGGTCGAAGGCGCGCGCGAGCGCCTCGTCCCCCGACCGCTCACCCTTGATGATCTCGACGAGCGGCATCTTGTCGACGGGCGAGAAGAAGTGCAGGCCGATGAAGTCCACCGGCCGCGCCACGCCCTCGGCGAGCAGGGTGATCGGCAGCGTCGAGGTGTTGGAGCACAGCAGCGCGTCCGGCTCGATGATGTCCTGGATCTCCTGGAACACCTTGTGCTTGAGCGCCGGGTCCTCGAAGACCGCCTCGATCACGGCGTCGCAGCCCGCGACGTCCTGCGGGTCCGCGGTGGGCGTGATGCGGGCCAGCAGCGCGTTCGCTTTGTCCTGGCTCGTACGTCCCTTGGCGACGGCCTTGGCGCACAGCTTCTCGGAGTAGCCCTTGCCCTTCTCCGCGGCTTCCGCGGACACGTCCTTGAGGACGACCTCGATGCCCGCGCGGGCGCACGAGTAGGCGATACCCGCGCCCATCATCCCGGCACCGAGCACCGCGACCTTGCGTACGGTCTTGGGTTCGATGTCCTTGGGGCGGTTGGCACCGGAGTTGACGGCCTGCAGGTCGAAGAAGAAAGCCTGGATCATGTTCTTCGCGGTCTGGCCGGTGACCAGCTCGGTGAAGTACCGGGCCTCGATGGTCAGCGCGGTCTCGAAGTCGACCTGCGAGCCCTCGACGGCGGCCGCGAGGATATTGCGCGGCGCCGGGTAAGGAGCGCCGCCCAGCTGCTTCTTCAAGGTGGCGGGGAACGCGGGCAGGTTGGCGGCGAACTTCGGGTTCGACGGCGTACCGCCGGGGATCTTGTAGCCCTTGACGTCCCATGGCTGCTGCGACTCGGGGTTGGCGTCGATGAACGCGCGCGCCTTCGCCAGCATGTCGTCGTCGGACGTCGCCACTTCGTGGACGAGACCGTTCTCAAGGGCACGCCGCGGGGAGTACTGGGTGCCCTGCAGCAGCACCTTGAGCAGGGCGTCCGCGATGCCCATGAGGCGTACGGTGCGGGTCACACCGCCGCCCGCGGGGAGCAGGCCGAGGGTGACCTCGGGCAGGCCGATCTTGGAGCCCGGCGCATCGAGCGCGACGCGGTGGTGGCTGGCGAGGGCGATCTCGTAACCGCCGCCCAGGGCAGCGCCGTTGATGGCCGCGACGACCGGCTTGCCCAGGGTCTCGATGCGGCGCAGGGACTTCTTGATGGCGGTTCCCGTGTCGAATGCCTGCTGGGCGTTCTCGGGACCGACCTGGATCATGTCCTTGAGGTCGCCGCCCGCGAAGAAGGTCTTCTTGGCGGAGGTGTAGATGATGCCGCGAATGGAGTCCTGCTCGGCTTCGGCGCGGTCGGCGATCGCCGCGATGGAGTCCTTGAACGCCTGGTTCATGGTGTTCGCGGACTGGTTGGGGTCGTCGAGGACGAGGGTGACGATGCCGGTCTCGTCCTGTTCCCAGCGAATGGTGGTGGGCTCGCTCACTGTGGCTTCTCCGTAAGGGGGTTAAGGACGGGCGGTCAGAGACGCTCGATGACGGTGGCGATACCCATGCCCCCGCCGACGCACAGCGTGGCCAGGCCGTAGCGCTTGTCCTGCCGCTCCAGCTCGTCGATGAGGGTGCCGAGGATCATCGCGCCGGTGGCTCCCAGAGGGTGGCCCAGGGCGATGGCGCCGCCGTTGACATTGACCTTGTCGAGGGACAGGCCCATGTCCTTGACGAAGCGCAGCACGACGGCGGCGAAGGCTTCGTTGATCTCGACGAGGTCGATGTCGTCGATGGTCAGCCCGGCCTTGGCCAGTGCCTTGCGGGAGGCGGGGGCAGGGCCGGTCAGCATGATGGTCGGCTCGGAGCCGGAGACCGCGGCGGAGATGATGCGGGCGCGCGGGGTGAGGCCGTAGCGCTCGCCGACCTCCTTGGAACCGATGGCGACCAGCGCCGCGCCGTCCACGATGCCGGAGGAGTTGCCCGCGTGGTGCACATGGTCGATCTTCTCGACCCAGTGGTACTTCTGCAGGGCGACCGCGTCGAAACCGCCGAGGTCACCGATGTCCTTGAAGGACGGCTTCAGCTTGGACAGCGATTCGGCGGTGGTGCCCGGCCGCATGTGCTCGTCGTGGTCCAGAACCGTGAGCCCGTTGCGGTCCTTGACCGGGACTACGGAGCGCTCGAAGCGGCCTGCCTTCCAGGCCTCGGCGGCACGCTCTTGTGAGAGCGCCGCAAACTCGTCGACATCGCGCCGCCCGTAGCCCTCGACGGTGGCGATGAGGTCGGCGCCGATGCCCTGCGGGACGAAGCCGGTGTCGAAGTTGGTCATGGGGTCCGCGAACCAGGCGCCGCCGTCGGAGGCCATCGGGACCCGGGACATCGATTCGACACCGCCCGCGAGGACCAGGTCCTCCCAGCCCGAACGGACCTTGGCAGCGGCCATGTTGACCGCTTCGAGGCCCGAGGCACAGAAGCGGTTCTCCTGGACGCCGGCGACGGTGTCCGGCAGTCCGGCGGCGATCGCCGCGATACGGGCGATGTCGGAGCCCTGGTCGCCGACCGGCCCGACGACGCCGAGGACGATGTCGTCGATCGCGGCCGGGTCCAGGCCGGGGAAGCGCCGCCGCACCTCGTGGATGAGGCCGACGACCAGGTCGATCGGCTTGGTTCCGTGCAGTGCGCCATTGGCCTTGCCACGGCCGCGAGGGGTGCGGATCGCGTCGTATACGTACGCTTCGGTACTCAAGTCAGGCAGCCTTTCGCATGAGGGTGAGGCATTCGCAGCGGGTGGGGACCGGCCGGTCCGGGTCAGCCGAGGAGGGAGCGGCCGATGATCTCCTTCATGATCTCGGTCGTGCCTCCGTAGATGGTCTGGATGCGGCCGTCGGTGAAGGCCCTGGCCACGCGGTACTCGGTCATGTAGCCGTAGCCGCCGTGGAGTTGGAGGCAGCGGTCGGCGACGCGCTTCTGCAGCTCGGTGGCCCACCACTTGGCCATCGAGGCATGCACCGCGTCCAGTTCGCCGGCGGAGTGGTCGGCGATGCAGCGGTCGAGGAAGGCGCGGGTGACGGCGCATTCGGTGGCCATCTCGGCTATTTCGAAGCGGATGTGCTGCAACTTGGCCAGTGGCCGCCCGAACGCCTCGCGCTCCTTGACGTACTGCTTGGTGATCTCCACCAGGTGTTCGGCGGCGGCGATACCGGCGACGGCGATGCCCATCCGCTCCTGCGCGAGATGCGTCATCAGGTGAACGAATGCACCGTTCAGCTCGCCGAGCAGATTCTCCTTGGGGACCCGTACGTCGTTGAAGAACAACTCGGCGGTGTCCTGGGACTTCTGGCCGATCTTGTCCAGGTTGCGACCACGCTCGAAGCCCTCCATGCCCCGCTCGACGACCAGCAGGCTCAGGCCGTGTGCCCCGCCCTCCGGCGTCGTCTTGGCCACCACGATGACGAGGTCGGCGAGGATGCCGTTGGAGATGAAGGTCTTGGAGCCGTTGAGGATCCAGTGGTCGCCGCGGTCCTCCGCCGAGGTGCGGATGCCCTGCAGATCGGAGCCGGCGCCGGGCTCGGTCATCGCGATGGCGGTGATGATCTCGCCGCTGCAGAATCCGGGCAGCCAGCGGCGCTTCTGCTCGTCGGTTCCGAGCGTGGTCAGGTACGGGCCGATGATGTCGTTGTGCAGGCCGACGGCGAGTCCGGCGGCACCGGCCCGGGTGAACTCCTCGGCCAGCACGGCGCTGTAGCGGAAATCGGGCTCCCCGCCGCCCCCGTACTCCTCGGGCACGGCCAGGCCCAGCAGCCCCTGCTTGCCGGCCGCCCGCCAGGCGTCCCGGCTGACGATGCCGTCCTTCTCCCACTGCTCGTAGTGCGGCGCCACTTCCTTGGCGAGGAAGGTGCGTACCGTTTCACGAAAGGCGTCATGGTCCTCGGTGAAGATCTGGCGCTTCATGTGCGGGCCCTCCTCAGAGCCAGTTCTTGACGGTCTCGATCAGCTTCGCGGGCTCGGGTCCGACGGGGTGGACGTTGAGCATCGTCACGCCCGCCTCCCGGAAGGCCGCGATGCGCTCGCGGACGTAGGTCTCGGGCCCGCACAGCGACATCAGCTCGCAGAATTCGTCCGGTACGGCCGCTTCGGCCTCCCGCTTCTTCCCGGCGAGGTACAGCTCCTGGATCTTCTGCGCGGCTTCTTCGTAGCCGTAGGCGACGGCTAGGTCGTTGTAGAAGTTCTTCCCCTTGGCGCCCATGCCGCCGACATACAGGGCGATCACGGGGCGGGCGAGGTCGCGTACGGCAGCGGCGTCCTCCCCGATGGCCAGCAGTCCGCCCGCCACGGTCTGCAGCGAGCCGAGCTCCGGGGCGCGCTTGGCGGCGCCTTCGGCCAGCGGCGTGCCCCAGACGTCCTTGGCCTTCTCCGGGATGAACAGGGTCGGCAGCCAGCCGTCCGCGATCTCGGCCGTCATCCGGACGTTGGCCGGGCCCAGTGCGGCCACGTAAACGGGGATCGCGGGCCGGACCGGCTTGGTGAGGATCTTCAGCGGCTTGCCGAGTTTGCCGCCTTTCTCCGCCGGCAGCGGCATGTCCGTGATGCCGTGATGGTCGATGACCTCGCGGCGCCAGATCCGGCGGCACAGCTCAATGGTCTCGCGGGTGCGGCCCAGCGGTTTGTCGTACGGCTTGCCGTGCCAGCCCTCGACGACCTGCGGTCCGGACGCGCCGAGGCCGAGCAGCGCCCGGCCACCGGAGATCGCGTCGAGCCCGGCGGCGGTCTGCGCGATCAGGGCGGGGGTGCGGGAGTAGACGTTGAGGATCGCCGAGCCGATCTTGGCGCGCTCGGTGCGGGCGGCCAGGAAGCCCATGATCGTGGGTGAGTCGAAGCCATAGGCCTCGGCGACCCAGATGGCGTCCAGTCCGGCGCCTTCCAGGGCGGCGACCTCTTCGGCCGCCTGGCGCGGATCGCCCGCGTACTGGAGCGTGGTGGCGAGTTCCATCAGCTGCCTGCGTCCTTCTGCTCGGCGGTGAGGCTGGGGGTCTGCCAGTCGCGGGCGACCTCTTCGGTGTCCGCGCCGGGCTGGGCGGGCGGTCTGTGCACCGCGCCCGGGGTGTCGGAGAAGCGGGGTGCGGGCGCGGGCTGGGTGATCCCGCCGTGGTCGACGAAGGTGCCGCGGGCGGCGAGATGCGGATGCGCCGGCGCCTCGCGCAGGGACAGGACGGGCGCCACGCAGGCGTCGGACTTCTGGAAGACCGCCGTCCACTCCTCACGCGTACGGGTTCTGAAGCGGGCGGCGATGGCGGTGCGCAGCTCTTCCCAGGCGGCGAGGTCGTCGCGGCTGGGGGCGTCGTCCGCGATGCCCAGCAGGCGGATGAATTCGGCGTAGAACCGCTTCTCAAGTGCGCCGACCGCCATATAACCGCCGTCGGCGGTCTCGTACGCCCCGTAGAACGGCGTGCCGCCGTCGAGCAGGTTCGCGCCGCGCCGGTCCTGCCAGCCGCCGGCCGCCAGCATGCCGTGGATCATCGCGGTGAGATGGGCCGTGCCGTCGACGATCGCGGCGTCCACGACCTGGCCCTTCCCGCCCTCGGCACGGGCGTGCTGAAGGGCGGCGAGGACGCCGATGACGAGGTAGAGGGAGCCTCCGGCGTAGTCCCCGACCAGGTTGGCGGGGATGGCGGGCGGGCCGTCGGGCGGGCCGATCATGCCGAGGGCGCCCGTGATGGCGATATAGCCGATGTCGTGTCCGGCGGTGTCAGCGAGCGGACCCTGCTGGCCCCAGCCGGTCATCCGGCCGTAGACGAGGCGGGGATTGCGCGCCAGGCACTGCTCGGGACCGACGCCCAGCCGCTCGGCGACACCCGGTCGGTACCCCTCGACCAGCACATCAGCGCGTTCCACCAGATCGAGCACCTGCGCCGCTCCTTGGGTGCTCTTCAGGTCGACCAGCACCGAGCGTTTGTTGCGGTTGGTGATGTCGTACGCCGGGTCGATGCGCAGCCCCGCGCCCCCGGGCCGGTCGACACGGACGACGTCGGCGCCGAGGTCGGCCAGCAGCATGGCCGCGAAAGGACCGGGGCCGATGCCCGCCAGCTCGACCACCCGCACCCCGCTCAGCGGGCCGTTCCCTGCCTCTGCCATCGCGCCCCCTGCCTTCCCGTGCGCACTGTGACACTTCTGATGTAACACTCGCGATGTTAAGAACGTGTTCCACTTTCCACAAGCCCCCGAGCCACGTGGCGACCGTCAAAAAAGCCCGTGCCGGCGATGTTCAACTGCCATCGCCGCCACGGGCCTTCGCGCGCCTGCTGTTGCGCCGCTATCCCCCGTCGAGCTCGGCGATGAGCTTCTTCGGGGCTATGACGCGGTAGGACTCCTCGATCCAGTCACAGAGCAGATCCGCCGCAGGGGCACGCTGCTCCGCCAGCGGAACCCGGACCCATCCCGACTTCCCCAGGCCGTAGCCCGCGGGCTCGGCGCCGGGCGAGGACAGCGCATGGGCGTGCGCCTCCGGGTCCTTGAGCTTCATCGTGATCCCCAGCGGATAGCTGCCGTCATCGGTGCCCAGGAAGACAAAGACCTTTTTGTTGACCTTGACGACGCTCTCGCCCCACGGAAATTCCTCCACGGCCCCCGGGAGCCCGAGCGCGAACGTCCGCACCCGCTCCCACGCCGCCGCCGGACCCGCTGCCTTCGCCATGAGCTCCTCCACGTCCGTTCCCCCGTCCGGCACCGCACGCGGCGCCACCCGACGCGCCGCGCTTCCTGCGCACGTCGCTCCCATCGCATTCCACGCTAACGGCGACCACTGACAACGGCCCGCGGAGCGCCGGACGCCAGGCCGGCAGAGGGACAATTCACCCACCTCAGCCCCGCAACTCGCCAGCGCGATGTTCGACTTCCACGACGGCCAGGGACTGCGTCAGTTCACCGAGCCGGGCATCGCGCTGCTGCTGTCCTCGTCCACACCCCGCCGGCCGGACTACGCCGAGTCGGGGGACGTCTCCTTGGGCGCGGCCTCCGCTCCGCCGGCCGCCGGCAGGAGGTGGTCGTCGGGCACATCGGGGTCCACGAGCCGGGCCAGCCGCTGCGGCACATTGCCGCCCACCAGGATGACGACGATGAGCGTCAGCCCGAAGGTGAGCACCGCCAGCGCCCGGCCCAGGGACATGCCCTCGGCCAGATGCGCTCCGAGGACCGGGGCCACCGCCCCGCCCAGGGCCCCGACGTTGTAGACAAAGCCCAACGAGGCGGCGCGGGTCGCGGTCGGGAAGTGGCCGGCGATGTATTTCGGCAGGATGCCGGAGATGCCCTGGCTGAGCGCGAGCAGCCCGAAGAGCAGCAACCCGAGTCCCACCAGGCTGTCCTGGACCGCGAAGACCGGGAAGACGAAGCCGAGGGAGGCCAGCAGGGTGCAGGCGTAGGCGCGGCGGGTGCCGATCCGGTCGCCGACGAACCCCGCCAGCCAGCAGCCCGCCATGGTGCCGAAGCCCGCGTAGAACATCACGTCGGTGACCTGGGCGGGGGTGTATCCCAGGTCGGTCTTGAGGTAGGTGGGCAGCAGGGCCTGGATGGGCCAGCTGTAGAGGAAGGCGCAGAACACGGTCGCCATCAGGGACACGTACAGCAGCCATCGCCTGCGGCCGCCGAGCTGCACCGCGAAGGCGATCAGGCACAGCGCCGCGACCGCGGACAGCCAGGGGACGTATGCCGTGCCGGCGGGCGTGAAGACGCAGAACAGCGCGGCCGAGGCGGTCGCGGCCAGGGCGGCGTTGAGCCAGGAGCGGGCACGGCCGGCGAACAACGGCCGGAACGGATTTGGGCGTTCCGTCTTCGAGGCGGCCGACCTCGTCGATGCGCCCGAGGGAGTGCCGACCTCCGCCTCCCAGTCCCCGGCCTCCGGCAGCGATCTGCGCACCCACAGCGCGACCAGGACGGGCAGTACGCCGATCCAGAACATCCAGCGCCAGCCCCAGTTGGGGACCACCCATTTGTAGAGCTCCGCCGCGACGACGGTGCCGCCCGCGTAACCGGAGATGAGGAATCCGGAGGCGCGGTTGCGCACCCGGGTGGGCCAGCTCTCCAGCACATACGTCACGCTGGCGCTGTACTCCCCCGCCATGCCCATGCCGATCACCAACCGTGCGATGAACAGGCTGGTGTAGCCCCAGGCGAAACCGCAGGCGAAGGTGCCGAGCGAGTAGAGCAGGATGCTGGCGATCATGGCGGCTTTGCGGCCGTAGCGGTCACCCATCGCGCCCAGGACTGCGCCACCCAGCCAACGGGTGATGAAAGCGGCGGAGATGAGCGAGGCGGCGGTGGCGGTGCTCAGGTGAAAGTCGTCGGCGATTTCGGTCAGGACGAGGGTGATCAGGACGAAGTCGAAGCCGTCGAGGAGATAGCCGATCCAGGCGGCGACCATCGCCTTCCACTGGCGCGGGGTGATCTCCCGGTACCAGGGAGCCGCCCTGGCGGCACGGCCCGTAGGGCGCCTCGTCACAGCAGTCCGGCCTCCTCCAGTAGTTGGCGGACGGTGCGGTTCGCGGCGTCGTCGAGCGGCAGCTGCGGGGCGGCGGTGGCCGGGCTGTCGATGACGCCGAGCAGGTGAAGCGCGGCTTTGAAGGCTCCCAGTGCGGATGAGCTGCGGCCCATCGCCGCCTCGTCACCGACGTCGGTGAGAGAGAACAGGGCGGTGAGCCGGTCCTGTTCGGCGGCGGCCGCGCGCCAACGGCCGGCGCGGGCGTGTGCGTACAGCCGCACATAACCGGCCGGGTCGACGTTGCCGAGTCCCGGTACGACGCCGTGTGCCCCGGCCAACAGAGCCCCGTCGACCGAGAGTTCCGACCCGGTGAGCACGGAGAATCCGCGGTTCACGGTGCGCAGCCGGACGAGCAGGCGGCGCAGCGCGCCGTCGTCGCCGCTGCTGTCCTTGAGTCCGGCGAGCACACCATCGGCGGCCAGCGCGAGCACCGTGTCCGCGGGCAGTTTGGTGTGCACCGCCATCGGGATGTCGTAGGCGAAGAGCGGCAGGCCGACGGCGTCGCGGAGCCGGGTGTAGTGGTCCGCGATCTCGGCCGGATGGGTGCGCGTGTAGAAGGGCGCGGTGGCCACGATGCCGGCGGCACCCAGACTGCGGGCCGTTCGCGCATGGTCCAGGACGCGGGCGGTCGCCATGTCGATGGCCCCGGCCAGGACGGGCAGCCTGCCCCGGGCGGCTGCGACGACCGTCTCGATGACGGTACGTCGTTGGACGTCCGACAAGTAGGCGGCCTCCCCCGTGGAGCCGAGCACGAAGAGGCCGTCCACTCCGGCGTCGACCAGATGCTCCGTCAGGGAGGTCAGTGACCGCACATCGACCTGGCCGCGGTCGGTGAGCGGAGTGCACAGCGGTGGCACGACTCCGGTGAGCGGTGCGGGAAAGTGTGCGGAAAGGGGTGTAGAAGGTGTAGCGCGCATGGCGTCCGGCTTTCTGCCGTACGGTCCAGTCCGGAAGGGCGGTGGTCGGTTCGATGGGCAGCTCAGCGCACCAGTGGGCGGATCAGCGTGCCCCGGCAATCCGGACATTGGACGTCCTATGTCATGGGCGAATGTGGCCCCTGCTCCGACGCCGTGTCAAGACGGCAGGCCGCACCGGGCCACCAACCGCATGACCGGGAGCGGTCGTTGACGGGACGGCAGCGACTGCCTAAGGTCCGGACTCCACTCGAAAGGACGCGCGATGCGACGGCAGGACACCTCAGGACGGGCCCATGACCTCGTGCTTTACGGCGCTACCGGGTTCGCCGGGGCGCTCACCGCGGAATATCTGGCCAGGCACGCGCCCAAGGACTGCCGCTGGGCGCTGGCCGGACGCAGCACCGCGAAACTGGAGCGCCTGCGCGACCGGCTGGCCGAGATCGACCCTGCCTGCGCCGACCTGCCGCTGCTGCGTGCCGACAGCGGCGATCCGGACTCGCTGCGCGCGCTCGCCGCGGACACCCGGGTGCTGGCCACGACCGTCGGCCCGTATCTCACCTATGGGGAGCCGCTGGTCGCCGCCTGCGCCGCGGCCGGGACGGACTATGTCGATCTGACCGGCGAGCCGGAATTCGTCGACCGGATGTATCTGCGGCACCATGCGACGGCCCGCACCTCGGGCGCGCGCCTCGTACATGCCTGTGGTTTTGACTCCGTTCCGCATGATCTGGGTGTGCTCTTCACCGTGGGGCTGCTCCCGGAGGGCGTGCCGCTGCGCATCGACGGCTTCGTACGGACCAACGCGACCTTCTCGGGCGGCACTCTGGCGTCCGTACTGACAGTCGCCTCGCGTCCGGTGGCCATGGCGCGGGCGGCCCGCGAGCGGCAGCGGGCGGAGCGGCTCCAGAAGCGTACGGACGGCCGTACGGTGCGGGCGCCGCTAGGGCCGCCCCTCAGGAGCGGCGAGACGCGCGCCTGGGGTGTGCCGCTGCCGACCATCGATCCGCAGATCATCGCCCGCTCGGCCACCGCGCTCGACCGCTACGGGCCCGACTTCCGCTATCGCCACTACGCCGGGGTGCGGTGGCTGCCGGTCGCGGTGGGCGGAGCGTTGGGCGCGGGGGCGGTCTGCGCGCTCGCCCAGGTGCCGCCCGCGCGGCGGTGGTTGTCGGGGCGCCTGGAACCGGGCGACGGGCCGAGCCCGGAGCGGCGGGCGAAGAGCTGGTTCACGGTGCGCTTCGTGGCGACGGGCGGCGGCGAACGCCTGGTCACCGAGGTCTCGGGCGGCGATCCCGGCTACGACGAGACCGCGAAGATGCTCGCCGAGTCGGCGTTGAGCTTGGCCTTCGACGATCTGCCGGAGACGGCGGGCCAGGTGACGACGGCGGTCGCCATGGGCGAAGCGCTGACGGCACGTCTCCAGAAGGCGGGGATCACCTTCCGGGTCGTCCGGGGATAGCCCGCGCCCGTATCACGCCGTACGACGCCGGTATCCACGCCGGCCATCGCCCCGGCGTCTCCACTGCGCGTCATACGCTCGCGAGCGCCCTCCGGCACAACGAGTCCGCAGCCCGGGTCGTCTCCGGGAGGCGGTACTTGGGCGCCAGCCGGAGCGTATGCGCACAGGCCCCGTCGAGGTCGATGCGATGCCCTACAGAGACGAAGACCGGTTTGACGCCCTTTTGGGTGCGCAGCGCGCGTCCCACCTCCTCGGCGCCAGTAGGAGCGCCGGACGCGTCCGAACCGGTGTCGTCCAGTAGCGGGGAGGCCGCGCCCCGGTCCGGCCCCGGAGCCGCGTACCGGAAGGTGAAGGGGTTCTTGGCGACGCCGATCGTGGGCAGACCGGTCAGCACCCCGAGGTGGCTGGCGAGCCCGAAGCGGCGCGGGTGGGCCAGTCCGTACCCGTCGCAGACCACCAGGTCCGGTGTGCGGGCGAGGCGGCCGAGCGCGTCGAGCACGGTGGGAATCTCGCGGAAGGCGAGCAGTCCCGGGACGTACGGGAAGGAGACCCGGCCGACGGCGGTGGCCTCGTCGACGACGGCGAGGGTACGGGCATCCAGGGCCACGGCCGCCGCGGCGACGACGTCACGCTCGTCGTCGTAGGCGACATCCACGCCCACCACGGTCTCCTCGAATCCGAGCTCCGGACCTGACTCGTCGAGGCGTACGTACGGCCGCAGTCGGTCCTGGACCGCGCGCGCCTGGGCTTCGTCGGTCGGCCAGTGCCGCAGTTCGTCGTCGCAGGAGATCGTTCCGGAAGTGTCCATGGTGACGACCACGCTACCGAACCCATGATCGGACGGGTCGGCAGGCGTTCCGCGCCTGGTGGCCCGCTGAGCAGTCGGCGCCGGCCGCCGGCCGCCCCTGGCCTGCACATTCGACGCGGGAAGGGCACCGGAAGGGCAAGACGGCCGCACCTGCGGCCACCCTCTATATTGCGTTCATGTTCGTACTTGAGCTGACCTACACCGCCCCCATCGAACGCGTCGACGCTGCCCTGCAGGAGCATGTGACGTGGCTGAACGAGCAATACGCCGCCGGGCACTTCATCGCCGCGGGCCGCAAGGTGCCGCGTGACGGGGGCGTCATCCTCGCCGCCGGTATGGACCGCGCGACCGTCGAGCGGCTCGTGGCCGAGGACCCGTTCAGCATCGCCGGTGTGTGCGCCTACCGGATCACCGAATTCGTCGCGACGACGACTGCCCCGGCACTGGAGGGGTACCGGGAGCAGTTGCCGTCCTGAGGCACCGGGAGCCACGGGGGCTCGGCCGACGCCGCCTCGCTACGGAGCGTTCTCGGGAGCCGGGGTGGGCCAGCGGCCGCCGTTGCGCCAGTAGCCCTGGATCTCCTCCAGTTGGCGGCCCTTGGTCTCGGGCGCGGTGCCGGCGGCGAAGGCCAGAGCCCCCACGGCCAGGACCCCGAGGCCGGCGAACGTCCAGGCCGCGCCCGCCCAGGCCATCAGGGAGGGGAAGAACTGGGCGATGAGGAGATTGGCCACGAGATCGGCGGTGAGCATCACCGACGCCCCGGTGGAGCGCAGCTGAGCGGGGAATGCTTCGCTCGCATAGACCCAGATCAGCGATCCGAAGCCGAAGTTGAAGGCCGCGGTGAAGAGCAGGATGGCGCCGAAGCCGACCCAGATGGTGGCCCCCTGGAGGTCGGCGAAGCCGAAGACCGCGGTCAGGACGGCGAGCATCACCACCATCGTGCCGATCCCGGAGAGCAGCACCACGCGCCGGCCGAGCCGGTCGATGATGAGGATGGCGAGGACGGTCGCGGCCAGTGAGGCGAGCTGGACGAAGGACGGCAGCAGGAAGTTCTGGCCGTTGCCGGTGAAGCCCATCTCCTCGAAGATCTGCGGGCTGTAGTACGTCACGGCGTTGATGCCGGTGATCTGGCAGAAGAACCCGAGGCCGACGACGAAGAGCGTGGCGCGGGCGTACGGCTTGTGCAGCAGTGAGCGCACCGATCCGCCGCTCTCCTCGGCGAGTGCGGCGGCCACTGCCGTCACCTCCGCGCGCGCGTCGGCATCCGGGTCGGTCGTCGCCATGACCTCGACGGCTCGTTCCGTACGGCCTTTGAGTACGTACCAGCGAGGCGTGTCCGGCAGCCGGAACAGCGGGATCAGGACGAGGGCCGCGGGGATCGCGGAGAGGCCGAGCATCCACCGCCAGTGGCCGCCACCGGACAGGCCCCAGTTGACGAAGTAGGTGACCGCGATGCCGGCGACCGTCGCCACTTGGTAGGCGGCGACGGAAGCGCCGCGGATGCGTGCCGGGGTCGACTCCGCGATGTAGAGCGGGGCCGCGACAATCGAGATGCCGATGGCGACGCCGAGCAGGAAACGGACCGCATCGAGCACGACGACGTTCGGCGCGAGCGCGGACAGCGCGACGAAGACGGCGTACGAGCCGGCGACGATCAGCATCGCGGCCTTGCGGCCGAGGGCGTCGGCGAGCTTGCCGCCGATCAGCGCGCCGACGATGGATCCCCCTACCAGGATGCTGTTGACCAGGCCTTTCTCGGCCTCGGTGAGGTGGAAGTCCCGGCTCAGGAACACCAGGGCACCGGAGATGCTGCCGGTGTCGTAGCCGTAGATGACACCGACGACGGCGCCGGTGAGCGCGAACAGTTTTCCGGTGCGGTGCGGGGTCTTGGATGCCGGCGGTGGGGGTGTCGCGGAGAGCGTGGCAGTGGACATGGGGAGTCCTTTGGACGGCGGAGCGGCCTTGCTGCATGAGTGATCATGACTGATCTTGCGAGTATTGGACGACTTTCGCGCAAGTGTCAACAGTGCGTCATCAGCTTCCCCCACTCGCCAGCACGCGAACCGACGCGCAAGCCAAATGCGCAGGCCAACGCACACATCAAACGCGCAGCCCAACACCCCATTCGCACCACCTGAAGGGCCTTCCGGGGACAGATTCCAGCGCTCCCCGCATGCCGCATCACCCTCACGAGGGATGGATCCGTGCGCGAAAGATGCGTACAGTCGATTGTAACAAAGCCCAATCTTGCAGAATCACGCAGAATGACCTTTGCGCAGCGATCCGACCCAGGCACCACGCATCGGATCCGAGCGCCGGACCTACGCACCACGGGAGGGTGGCCATGAGCGGGACGTCATACATGGAGCAGGAGCTGCGCAGTCAGCCGGAGACCTGGCGGGCAGCCGCACAGATGGGGGCTGCGGGAGGCCCGCTGCCCAAAGCCGGACAGCGGGTCGCTGTCGTCGGCTGCGGCACCTCGTGGTTCATGGCGCAGTCGTATGCGGCGCTGCGCGAGAGCGCCGGGCTGGGGGTGACGGATCCCTTCGCCGCTTCGGAGGCGTTCCTCGGCAGCGCCCGCGAATATGACGCGGTGGTGGCGATCACCCGCTCGGGCACGACGACCGAGGTGCTGCGCGTCCTCGACGCGGTCAAGGGGCGCATCCCGACGGTGACGGTCCTCGGCGACCCCGAGACTCCGGCGGTCACGATCTCCGACGAGACGGTCGCGCTGCCGTTCGCGGACGAGAAGTCCGTGGTGCAGACCCGGTTCGCGACGACGGCGCTGATGCTGCTGCGCGCCCACCTGGGCGAGGACGTCTCCGGTGCGGTGAGCGACGCTCAGGAAGCGCTGACCGCACCGATCGAGCAGGAGTGGGTGGACGCCGAGCAGTTCTCCTTCCTCGGCACAGGCTGGACGTTCGGGCTGGCCAATGAAGCAGCTCTCAAAATGCGGGAGGCGTCGCAGAGTTGGACGGAGTCCTACCCGGCGATGGAGTACCGCCACGGTCCGATCGCGATAGCGGCACCCGGCCGGGTGACCTGGCTGTTCGGCCAAGCACCGGAGGGCCTGGAGGCGGATGTGGCGCGGACCGGTGCGCGCTTCGTGTGCCATACGCGCGATCCGCTGGCCGATCTGGTGCTGGTGCAGCGGGTGGCGCTGGAGCGGGCCCGGGCGCGGGGCCTGGACCCGGACAACCCGCGCAGCCTGACCCGTTCCGTGATGCTCGAAGCGCCGGCCGTGCCGTAGACGCACCGTTCCCCCGACATCAACTCACCCAGTCTGCAAGGGAGTCAGGATCCCATGCCCCTCGTTCCGACCGCATCGATCGTCGACGCCGCGCGTGAGGCCCGGGTCGGTGCCGCCGCCTTCAACGTCATCCATCTGGAAACCGCCGAGGCGCTCGTCACCGCCGCCGAGCGCATGAACGCCCCCCTCATCCTGCAGATCAGCGAGAACTGCATCCGCTATCACGGCAGTCTGCTGCCGATCACCCGCGCCACTCTCGCCCTGGCCGAGGATTCCTCCGCCCGGATCGCGGTACATCTCGACCACATCACCGAGCCGGAGCTGGTCCACCAGGGCATTGCGGCTGGAGTGGGTTCGGTCATGGTGGACGCCTCCGCACTGCCCTATGAAGAGAACGTCACCGCCACCGCCGAACTCGCCGCCTGGTGCCACGACCGGGACGTCTACGTCGAGGCGGAGCTGGGCAAGGTCGGTGGCAAGGACGGGGTTCATGCGCCGGGGGTACGCACCGACCCGCAGGAGGCGCTGGCCTTCGTCCGCGCGACGGGAGTGGACGCGCTCGCCGTGGCCGTCGGTTCCTCCCACGCGATGCACGAGCGCACGGCGGTGCTGGACAAGGACCTGATCGCGGCACTGCGTGCGACGCTGCCGGTGCCGCTGGTGCTGCACGGCTCCTCCGGAGTGCCGGACGACGAACTGCGCCGAGCCATCGCCGCCGGAATGACGAAGATCAATATCTCCACACATCTGGTCTCCGTGTTCACCCACTCCATACGGGAGGAGCTGGGCGCGGATCCGGCGCTCGTCGACTCCCGGAAGTACATGAAACCGGCTCGGGAAGCAGTGGCCAAGGAGGCGGCGAGGCTGTTGGCCGTTCTGGGCACTCCGGCGACGGTTCCTGGCCAACTCGCCGCCCAGTCGCCGACTCGGGGGTGATCGACCGGCCGGGAACAGCCGCCACGACAATCGAGACATGGTCATGGCACGGCGTTGGTACGCCTCTTCTCCCGTCATCGATGGTCTGCCGCTGATAGCGGAGCCCGGCTTCTGGGCCGCACATCTGGCGGACCTGTACGAAGGACTGCCGGTGGAGTCCTTCGGCGTGGATGCCGCGGATGCCGGCGCCGTCCTGGACCGTCTCCACGACGCATCGGCCTGGCCGGTGTTTCACGTCCCGCTGGCGGGCGGCCACAGCATCGTCGTCCACTACAACAACGGAGAGGACAACAGCAGCACGGACTACTTCCTCACTCACCCGGACTGGTCCTGTGACGAGGTCCTGGCCAGCAACGACGAAGACCGTATCGGCCCCGGCCTGTGCTGGCCCGAGCTGACCGCATTGTTCGACTGCCCGCCCAGGGCAGTCGGCGTCACCGACCCCCACACGCGACTGCTTCTGCTGCTGCCCGTACTCGGCGACCCGGACGTTTCCACCGAAGCGATCAGTGCGGTGAAAGCGGCGCTCAAGGCCCACAACGCCCCGGAGGCTTGTGAGGCCCTGGCCCGCAGACTCCTGCAGGGGCATCCCGGGTGGGGAGCAGAGCCGTGGTGGTTCGACGCCGAGGAAGGTAGCTGGATCTGCGACGGAAACCACAGCCCGCGCCGATCACCCATAGGTGACCACCTGCCGGACGGACAACGAGCGGCCCTGAGGCAGTGCCTCACCCCACGACAGGGCCTCACACCGAGCAACAAATGATCACGTCAGGCAGCAGCCAGTCAGCACTCACCATGCACACGGACAAGGAGGACTCGACTCGATGGCATGCGTGGAATACATGAAATACGTTGAATACGTTGAATACGTTGAATGCACTGGTACCGGCGAGGCTCAGGTGGGCAGCGGCCAGCCGGTCTCCGTTGTGGTGACACCGGCGCCAACGTCCCGACCAATGTCACTGCCCGCCTCGCCGCCAATAGTGCGCCTCGGAGCTGCGGGCCTCGCGACGAGGGCGGCTGGTGCCGCGAAGGCCTGGAGATATCCGACGTGGTTGAGGCGGCCCGGCGGCCAGTCGCCGGCACCTGGGCTCACCCGGGTCTGTTGAAACGAATTAGGCTCGCGCCATGAAGCGCCATGAACGGATGAACGCACTGCTTGAGCTGCTCGGGGACAGAGGCCGGGTGGATGTCGAGGAGGCGGCGACCGAGCTGGAGGTCTCGGCCGCGACGATGCGGCGCGATATGGATGCCCTCGCCGAGCAGCAGTTGCTGACCCGCACCCGGGGCGGGGCGGTGCTCAGCTCGGTGGCGTACGACCTGCCGATCCGGTACAAGCACGCTCATCGGTCCGAGGAGAAGGAGGCGGTGGCCAAGGCCGCGGCGAAGCTGGTCGAGCGCGGGGACGTGGTCGGTCTGAGCGGCGGCACCACGACCACGGCGATCGCCCGGGTGCTGGCCACTCGCCCGGACTTCGCGGAGGCGGGCCCACAGCCGCATCTGACGATCGTCACCAATTCCCTCAACATCGCCAATGAGCTGGCCGTACGACCGCAGATCAAGATCGTGCTCACCGGCGGGGTGGCACACTCGCGGTCGTTTGAACTGGTCGGACCGTTCAGCGAGTTGGTGCTCCAGCAGATCTCGGTCGACATCGCTTTCATCGGAGCCAATGGCATGGATCCGGTGATGGGGGCCACGGTGCACGACGAGGCGGAGGCCCGGGTCAACCGCCTCATGGCGGAGCGCTCCCGGCGTGCCGTGGTCGTCGCAGACTCCTCGAAGATCGGCCAGCGCTGCTTCGCGAGGGTCGGCGACGCGGATGTCTTTGACACCTTCATCACAGACAGCGGAGCGAACGAGGCCATCCGCCGCGAGTTCGCCGACCGGGGCCTGAGAGTGGTGACGGCACGCCCGGGCGCCAGCGACTGAGGGGAGGAACGGGCCGGCAGCGGCAGCCGGGTGCGCCGGAGGCTGGGCGAGACTCGCGGCTCGCGCGCGGTGCGGGTGCCGGCTCCCCCCCGCCCCCCGCACCCCTCACCGCGCCCCGTATACCGGCTGTGGTGTCTCGGCGCCGGCCAGGAGTTGGCGTGCCGTGGCGCCTGCCTCGGCCGGGGTCCAGCGGGCGCCCTTGTCGAGGGTCGGGCCGGGGCGCCAGCCCTCCATCACGGTGATCCGCCCGCCCTCCGCCTCGAATACCCGGCCCGTGACCCCCTCGGAGGCGGCGGAGCCCAGCCACACCACCAGCGGCGAGACGTTCTCGGGAGCCATCGCGTCGAAATCCCCCTCCCCCGGGGCGGCCATGGTCTCGGCGAAGGTCTGCTCCGTCATACGGGTGCGGGCGGCCGGCGCGATGGCGTTGACCTGGACGCCGTAGCGGCCCATCTCGGCCGCGGCGACCAGCGTCAGGCCGAGAATTCCGGCCTTCGCCGCGGAGTAGTTGCCTTGCCCCACACTGCCCGACAACCCTGCTCCCGAACTGGTGTTGATGACGCGAGCCTGTGGCGTACGGCCCTCCTTCGCCTCCGCGCGCCAGTGTGCCGCGGCGTGTTTGAGGGGGAGGAAATGGCCCTTGAGGTGGACCCGCAGCACCGCGTCCCACTCGTCCTCCTCCAGGTTGACGAGCATCCGGTCCCGTAGAAAGCCCGCATTGTTGACGAGCGTGTCCAGGCGCCCGTACGTGCAAAGGGCGGCCGCGACAAGGGAGCCGGCCCCTTCTGGCGTGGCGATATCGCCGCCGTGTGCGACGGCTTCGCCGCCCGCGGCGCGGATCTCCGCGACCACCTGTTCCGCGGGGCCGCCTTCCCTGCCGTCCCTACCGCCCCCGCCCGCGTCTCCCGAACCCCACGGCCCCCGCGAACCCCGCGAAGCCCCCGTACCACCCGAGCCGTCCAACCCCACCCCGAGGTCGTTCACCACCACCCGGGCTCCCTCGGCGGCGAAGGCAAGGGCATGCGCACGGCCCAGGCCGCGCCCCGCGCCGGTGACGATGACGACACGTCCGTCACAGATTCCGGTCATCTCAGCTCTCCTTGCTGGCAGTTGAGGTCTGGACGGAGTTGGCGACGTTGGCGACGTTGGCGATGCTGGAGACGTTGGCGGCGGCGGTGGAGACGTTGGCGGCGGTGGGGTCGGTGCTGGCAGCGGTGGTGGTAGCCCTAGAGGCGCTCGGCATCTCGGCCGTCGACGCGTCGAGGAAGGCCGGGCGTTCCCCACCCCCATGCACCAGCAGGCTCGCGCCGCTCACATACCCCGAGAGGTCGGAGGCGAGGAAGGCGCATGCCTCCCCGATCTCGGCCGGTGCGGCCAGCCGGCCGAGCGGAACGGTGTTGCCGACGGCGGCGATACCGTCCTCGTCTCCGTAATGGAGGTGGGACAGTTCGGTACGGACCATGCCGAGCGTCAGGGTGTTGACGCGGATCTTCGGTGCCCATTCGACGGCCATGGTGCGGGCCAGATTGTCCAGGCCCGCCTTGGCCGCCCCGTACGCGGCTGTGCCGGGTGAGGGACGGGTCCCGCTGACGCTGCCGATCATGATGATGGAGCCGCCGGATTCCTGATCTGCCATCACCTCGCGGGCGGCGAGGGATGCGGTGATCGGCGCGATCAGGTTCAACTCAACTGCTCTGGCCGCCTGTTGGGGAGAGGAGTCGGCGAGCAGGCGGTACGGCGTGCCGCCCGCGTTGTTGACGAGGACGTCCAGGCGCCCGTATTCGCCGCGCATCCGCCGGAAGAACGCGCCGACCGCGTCCGCATCGCGCAGGTCCAGCTCCATGAACCGCGCCGTCCGCCCCGCCGCCTCCAGGGGACGGTCCGGGGGCCGGCGCGCGCACGCGACGACCTGTGCTCCGGCGGCCAGCAGGGTCGTGGTGATCCCCGCGCCGATGCCTCGCGTACCGCCCGTGACGACCGCAACGCGGCCCGACAGATCGATGGTGAGCGCCATGCGACACCTCCCGCAGCGCTCCGCGCGCTGCTACCTTCTCACCCAACAGCACCTAACAAACGTTTGATGGAACGTGGAACGTAGTGGAAAGGTAGCTGATCTGCTCATGGGTGTCTCCACCTCTCACCCCGCCCTGCCGCCGGCCGACGGCGACATCGCGGACGGCGCAGCGAGCGGCAAGCCGGCCGGCACGGTGGGCCGCACGACAAACGGCGCTCCCGGCCGGATCGCCCTGGTCACCGTCGACTTTCCCCCGGTCAACGCCCTCCCCGTACAAGGCTGGTACGACCTGGCCGAGGCCGTACGGGCGGCCGGGCGGGACCCCGGAACCCGGTGTGTGGTGCTCGCCGCCGCCGGGCGCGGGTTCAATGCCGGCGTCGACATCAAGGAGATGCAGCGGACCGAGGGGCACTCCGCGCTGATCGGCGCCAATCGCGGCTGCTACGAGGCATTCGCGGCCGTCTACGAATGCGAAGTCCCGGTTGTCGCGGCGGTGCAGGGCTTCTGCCTGGGCGGCGGGATCGGGCTGGTCGGCAACGCGGACGCGATCGTGGCGAGTGACGACGCGACGTTCGGACTGCCCGAACTGGACCGTGGCGCACTGGGCGCGGCCACCCATCTCGCCCGGCTCGTGCCACCGCATCTGATGCGCACGCTCTACTTCACCTCGCGCACCGTCACCGCCCGCGAGCTCCACCAGCACGGTTCCGTATGGGAGGTAGTGCCGCGCGAAAAGCTGCTGGACTCGGC
The DNA here is from genome assembly GCF_040654775.1 of Streptomyces sp. NPDC050636. Lineage (NCBI taxonomy): Bacteria > Bacillati > Actinomycetota > Actinomycetes > Kitasatosporales > Streptomycetaceae > Streptomyces > Streptomyces sp. NPDC050636. The sequence goes on along the minus strand of NZ_JBFAIP010000002.1, from coordinate 302,290 downwards.
GCTGACACTGGCGGGGGAAATCGCCGCGAAGGACGGGTACTTGATCCGGCTGGCCAAGGCCGCGATCAATGGCATCGACCCGGTCGACGTACGCCGCAGCTACCGCTTCGAGCAGGGCTTCACCTTCGAGGCGAACCTCAGCGGCGTCGCCGACCGGCACCGCGACGCCTTCGTGTCGCCGGCCCCGCTTCCGCCCCCACCACCCTCCCCGTCCATGCCCACGCCCTCATCTCCTTCCCTCTCCCCCTCTCCATCCACCTCCCCGCCACCCCCCACCAAGTCATCGCCAAAGGAGTCGAGTTGAGCGACAAGACCATGAGTGCCGACGAGGCCGTGGGACGGCTGGCGAGCGGCATGACGATCGGGATCGGCGGCTGGGGCTCGCGCCGTAAGCCGATGGCGCTGGTCCGGGCCCTGCTGCGGTCCGAACTGACCGATCTGACCGTGGTCGCGTACGGCGGTCCGGACGTGGGGCTGCTGGCCGCCGCAGGCAAGATCCGGCGCGTGATCGCGCCCTTCGCCACCCTCGATTCGATCCCCCTCGAACCGCACTTCCGCGCCGCCCGCCAGAACGGCACCCTGGCACTGACCGAGCTGGACGAGGCCATGTTCATGTGGGGACTGACGGCAGCCGGCCAGCGGCTGCCGTTCATGCCGGTGCGCGCCGGGCTCGGCTCCGACGTACTGAAGGTCAACCCACAGCTGCGGACGGTGTCTTCGCCGTATGAGGACGGGGAGGAGCTCGTTGCCGTTCCCGCGCTGCGGCTGGACGCCGCGCTGGTCCATCTGCATCGCGCGGACGCCCAGGGCAACGGCCAGTACCTGGGCCCCGATCCGTACTTCGACGATCTCTTCTGCGAGGCCGCCGACACCGCGTATCTGTCCTGCGAACGCATCGTGGACAGCGCCGAGTTGATGTCCGGGGGCGGGCCGCAGACGATGCTCGTCAAGCGTCCGTTCGTGACCGGGGTCGTGGCGGCGCCGAACGGTGCGCACTTCACCGCCTGCGACCCGGATTACGGCCGGGACGAGGCGTTCCAGAGGGCGTATGCAACGGCGGCCGCGGATCCGGAAGAGTGGGCGGTGTTCGTCAAGCGGTTCCTCTCCGGGGACGAGGGCGACTACCGGTCCGCGGTCGAGGCCTTCCACGGGACGAAGGGAGGAGACGACGTATGAGCTCCCCCTCACCCACCCCGTCCACCCCCTCATCCCCCTCCGGCTCAGCCACCCCCTCCACCCCCTCCACCCTGTCCGCTCCCCCTACCCCTACCCCTGCCACGCGCGCCGAGTACTGCGCGCTGGCCTGCGCCGAGGCATGGCGGGATGCCGGCGAGGTCCTCGCCAGTCCCATGGGTACCGTGCCCTCGATCGGTGCGCGGCTGGCCCGGCTGACCTTCTCCCCCGACCTGCTGCTCACCGACGGAGAGGCACTGCTGATCGGCGATGTGCCGGCGGTCGGCGCCCGGGCCGAGGTGACCGAGGGATGGCTGCCGTACCGCCAGCATCTGGCGCTGGTCGCCACCGGACGCCGGCACGTCATGATGGGCGCGAGTCAGATCGACCGTTTCGGCAACCAGAACATCTCCTGCGTCGGCGAGTGGTCCCGGCCGGACCGCCAGCTGCTCGGAGTGCGTGGCGCACCCATCAACACCCTGAACAACCCTACGAGTTACTGGGTTCCACGGCACTCCCCCAGGACCTTCGTCGAGCGGGTCGACATGGTCTGCGGCGTCGGATACGACCGCGCCGCGGCGGCCGGCCCCTCCGCGACCCGCTACCACCGCATCCCCGAAGTCATCAGCGATCTGGGCGTGTTCGACTTCGCGACGCCGGACCACTCGATGCGGCTGCGCTCGCTGCACCCCGGCGTGACCGTGGAGCAGGTTCGGGAAGCCACCGGCTTCGAGCTGACGGTGCCGCCGGAGGTGCCGTACACCCGGGAGCCGACCGCGGCGGAGCTGCGGCTGATCCGCGAGGTGATCGACCCCCGTGGGCTGCGCGACCGCGAGGTGCGTACGTGACGAGCGACCGCAGCCACCACCACAGCAACCGCAGCCACCACCACAACGCGAGCACGACTCCCGCAGCGGCCCCGCCGCCCCTGCGGACCCCCTTCACCGATCTCGTCGGCGTACGGCACCCCATCGTCCAGACCGGCATGGGGTGGGTGGCCGGGCCGCGACTCGTCTCCGCCACCGCGAAGGCCGGGGCGCTGGGGATCCTGGCGTCCGCCACGATGACCGTGCCCGAGCTGCGGGCGGCCGTCCGCGAGGTCGGCTCCCGTACGGACGCGCCGTTCGGGGTCAATCTGCGCGCGGATGCCGGTGATGCCGAGGAGCGGGTGCGGGTGATCATCGACGAGGGGGTGAAGGTGGCCTCCTTCGCGCTGGCTCCCTCCCGTGAGCTGATCGCACGGCTCAAGGACGCGGGGGTGGTCGTGATCCCGTCCATCGGGGCGCGCCGGCACGCCGAGAAGGTGGCCGCGTGGGGTGCCGACGCCGTGCTCGTCCAGGGCGGCGAGGGGGGCGGGCATACGGGCGAGGTGGCGACCAGTGTGCTGCTGCCGCAGGTCGTGGACGCGGTCGGGATCCCTGTCATCGCGGCCGGAGGCTTCCGCGACGGCCGTGGGCTGATCGCCGCGCTCGCGTTCGGGGCGTCGGGGGTGGCGATGGGCACACGGTTTCTGCTCACCTCCGACAGCACCGTTCCGGACGCGGTCAAGGAGCGTTATCTGGCGGCGTCGGTCAAGGACGTCACCGTCACGACGAAGGTGGACGGGATGCCGCACCGGATGCTGCGGACCGATCTCGTCAACTCGCTTGAGAAGAGCGGACGTTCGGCCGCACTGCTACGGGCCGTCCGGCATTCCGCGGCATTCCGCAAGCGGTCCGGGATGCGCTGGTCCCAGATGGTGCGCGACGGGCTCGCGATGAAGCACAGCAAGGAGCTGACCTGGAGTCAGGTCCTGCTGGCGGCCAATACGCCGATGATGCTGCGGGCCGCGATGGTGGAGGGACGGCCGGACCTGGGGGTGATGGCGTCCGGCCAGATCGCCGGGCTGATCGAGGACCTGCCATCGTGCGCGCAGCTGGTGGACCGGATCATGACGGAGGCGTACGAGACGCTGGCACGCCTGCCTGCGCCCCGCGTCCCGTGAAACGCCTGCCAGCACCCCCATGCCGTGACACGCCTGCCAGCACCCCCATGCCGTGACACGCCTGCCTGCGCCCCCCATCCCGTGAAACGGGTCACTTCGCGGGGCGGTTCCCGGAGCCGGCCGGATCGTGAAGCCAGGGGGATCATGGAGCCGGCCGGATCACGGAAAACGCCCGGATCCCGGAAACGCTCGGATCCCGGAACGCTCGGCACGAGTCCGTCCGCTCCGAAGATCGCTGATGTGCCCTGCAGTGGTACCCAGGATTGACGGCTGTGTGGTACCGGGGGCTGATGTTCTCCCGGTGCGTGTGGACAATAATGGGGTAGAACACTTGAACGCGCGAAGGCCGGGCCGGCCGGCCTCGCGGGGAGTATCCAACGGGGGAGAGATTACGTGCGGAAGATCATGGCCATAGCGCTTGCAGCGGTGGCATGCAGCGCCTCGCTGACTCTGGCCACGGCCTCGAACGCGGCGGCCGCCGAGCGGACACCGCGGTGCGTCAAGGTGCAAAGGTTCTTCGACAAGGACCGTCAGCACTATGTGCAGCTGACGAATCTGTGCACCAAGCGCACCTCGTGCTTCACCATCGTCATACCGCGCCACAAGGACCCGCGCGGCCGCCTCCCGAAGGGCGCGACGAAGGAAGTCCGCTATGGACCGGCGTCCGGGCCGCGGGCGCTGTACATCAAGAACACTCCCTGTTCCTGACCGAACACACCCTGCTCCTGACCGGAGCCCTACCTCAGCCGTCGTTCCGGGAGCGTCAGCGCCTGGGGCGGCGGCTGAGGTCGGGGCGGCCGAGGTGGCCGGGTTCACGCTGGGCCTCGCCCAGCCACAGGTGCGGTGGGGCGTACCGGCGGACCGCCGCCGTCACCTGCTGCTGGCTGCCCGGCGGCACCGGAAGGCGGTAGCGCAGCCGCGGCAGGCCGGGGCCGATCGGCTCCTCGTCGCGGACCAGGGCCCAGAGCACCGGATCGCGGTCGTTGATCGGGCCGCTCGGGCACAGTTCGATGGAGTACTGCTTCACCCGCCGCCCCATCTGGCTCCACTGCATGCCGACCCCGGCCAGCACGTCCCAGGGGATGATCTGCCGCGCCCGGCCGTTGTCCAGCCACAGGCCGGCGCCGTCCACGATCACTGCCGCACGCCTGCCCTGCCAGATCGGGATGCCCAACAGCACCCCGAGCGCGCCGAAGGCCAGCATCATCAGGATCCCGATCAGCCCCTTCACGGAGAAGTCGCCCTTGGCCGTCCCGGTGGCCAGCATGATCAGTCCGACCACCCCGGCCAGGCCGAGCGCGATCAGGACCAGACAGATGGGCAGGGAGCGGATCGCACCCCGGCGTCCGGTGCGCACCACGGTCGCGTCGGGGGCGGGGGAAGTGTGTGGCATGGGCATGACCTGGAGTTTACGCATTGCCCGGTCGGGCTCTCTGCGGGCCCGTAGGCTCCCGCCGCATACCCGGTTCGCCGAACTCCCGGCCCCTACCCTGCCGCGTCAGAGCCGTTCGATGATGGTGACATTCGCCTGCCCGCCGCCCTCGCACATGGTCTGGAGACCGTAGCGTCCGCCGGTGCGTTCCAGTTCGTGCAGGAGCGTGGTCATCAGCTTGGTGCCGGTCGCGCCGAGGGGGTGGCCCAGGGCGATGGCCCCGCCGTTGACATTGACCTTGTCCGGGTCGGCGCCGGTTTCCTTGAGCCAGGCCAAGACCACCGACGCGAACGCCTCGTTGATCTCGACCAGGTCGATCGCGTCGAGGGTGAGGCCGGTCTTCTTGAGCGCGTGCGCGGTGGCGGGGATGGGTGCGGAGAGCATACGGATGGGGTCCTCGCCGCGTACGGAGAGGTGGTGGATACGGGCACGTGGGGTGAGTCCGTGTTCGCGGACCGCGCGTTCGCTCGCCAGCAGCATCGCCGAGGCGCCGTCGGAGACTTGGGAGGAGACCGCGGCGGTCAGCCGGCCGCCCTCGACGAGCGGTTTGAGGCCCGCCATCTTCTCCAGGGAGGTGTCGCGGCGCGGCCCCTCGTCCAGGGTGATGTCACCGTACGGCACGGTTTCCCGCGCGAAGCGGCCCTCGTCGATGGCGCGGATCGCGCGCTGGTGCGAGCGGAGCGCGAACTCCTCCATGTCACGGCGGGAGATGCCCCATTTCTCGGCGATCAGTTCGGCGCCGTGGAACTGGTTCACCGGGCGGTCTCCGTAGCGGGCGCGCCAGCCCTCGCTGCCCGCGAACGGGCCGTCGGTGAGGCCGAGCGGTTCGGCGGCCTGCCGGCTGGCGAAGGCGATCGGGACCATCGACATGTTCTGGGTGCCGCCGGCGACGACGAGGTCCTGCGTGCCGGAGAGCACACCCTGCGCCGCGAAGTGCACGGCCTGCTGCGAGGAGCCGCACTGCCGGTCGACGGTGACGCCCGGCACCTCCTCGGGGAGTCCGGCCGCCAGCCAGGCGGTGCGGGCGATATCGCCGGCCTGCGGTCCCACGGTGTCCAGGCAGCCGAGGACGACATCCTCGACGGCGGCCGGGTCCACGTCCGTACGGTCCATCAGCGCCTTGAGGACATGCGCACCGAGGTCGGCGGGGTGGACGGTGGACAGGCTGCCGTTCCGCCTGCCGACGGGGGTGCGTATCGCATCGACGATGTATGCCTCGGGTGCCTGGGATGCCTTGGCCATGACAGCTGCTCCTTGGGTGGTGAGGTCACTCCCGCACGGCGATGCCGTCCAGGACCATCGACAGGTACTGGCGGGCGATCTCCTCCGGGCTGTGGTGTCCCGCCGGCCGGTACCAGCCGGCCGCGACCCAGACGGTGTCGCGGACGAAGCGGTAGGTGAGCCGGATGTCGAGGTCGGTGCGGAAGACCCCGTCGGCCACCCCCCGCTCCAGCGTGCCCAGCCAGGCCTTCTCGAACTTCTGCTGGGAGTCGGTGAGATAGCCGAAGCGGGGCTGGGCGGCGAGGTGCCTGGACTCCTTCTGGTAGATGGCGACGGCGGCGCGGTGCCGGTCGATCTCCCGGAAGGACTCCGTGACCAGGGCTTCGATGGTCTCCCGGGGGCCGAGCCCGGCGGCGAGTACCGCGTCGTAGCCGTCCCAGAGCTCGGTCAGGAAGGTGGAGAGGATCTCGTCCACCATCGATTCCTTGGAGTCGAAGTGGTAGTAGAGGCTGCCGGCGAGCATGCCCGCCTCATCGGCGATCTTCCGTACGGTCGTGGCGTTGTAGCCCTGGGCGGCGAACACCTCGGCGGCGGTGTTCAGCAGCTCACGGCGGCGCTCCGGGGGCGCGCTCACGGTCGCCTTCTTCTTCGCGGCGCTTCGGGTGTTGTCGGTATTCGCGGTGCTTCGGGTGCTGTCGGTATTCGCAGCGCTCCGGGAGCTCTTGGCGCTCGTGGCGCTCTTGGCCTTCGTGGCGCTCCGGGAGCTCTTGGCGTTCGTGCTGCTCTTGGCGTTCTTTGCGGTTGGCACCTGGCCATTGTCGCTCCGTATCCGGCCCGGTCCCGGTCTCAGGCGTGCTGACTGCTGACCGGGACGACCTCGCCGGTCATGTACGAGGAGTAGTCGCTGGCGAGGAAGACGATGACATTGGCGACCTCCCAGGGCTCGGCGTAGCGCCCGAACGCCTCCCGGGAGGTGAGCTCGGTCAGCAGCTCGTCGGTGGTGACCTTGGCGAGATGCGGATGCATGGCCAGGCTCGGCGAGACGGCGTTCACCCGGACCCCGTACGCGGCGGCCTCGACGGCGGCGCAGCGGGTCAGAGCCATCACCCCGGCCTTGGCGGCGGCGTAGTGCGCCTGGCCGCGCTGGGCGCGCCAGCCGACGACCGAGGCGTTGTTGACGATGACGCCGGAGCCGCTGCGGACACCGCCCTCGCGTGCGCTGCACACACCGCCCTCGCGTGCGCCGCGCATCCGGCGGAGCGCGGCGCGGGTACAGCGGAAGGTGCCGTTGAGGGTGACGTCGAGGACCTTGTCCCATTGGCCGTCGGTCATCTCGACGAGGTCGGCGGTGCCGCCGAGGCCGGCGTTGTTGACGACGATGTCGAGCCGGCCGTGCCGCTGTTCCACCAGGTCGAAGAGCGCGCCGACCTGCGCTTCGTCGGTGACGTCGCACGGCAGGGCGGCGACCCGCCGGGCACCGAACTCCTCGGCGAGCCGGTCCTCGGATTCCTTGAGCCGACGCGCATGGGCGTCGGAGAGGACGACGTCCGCGCCCTCCTCCAGCAGCTTGCGGGCGGTGGCGCCGCCGATGCCGGCGCCCGCGGCGGCGGTGACGACGGCCGTCCGGCCGGTCAGCAGCCCATGCCCGGGAACGTACGAAGGCTTCTCGGTCGTCATGACCGTACGCTAACCTACCAAACACTTGTTAGGGAACCTGGAAACCTCAGGAAAGAGGCCGCCCGTCGATGGATCTCGAACACGCCCCGGAGGACGAGGAGTTCAGGCATGCGGCCCGCACCTGGCTCACCGCGCACGCACCCGCCACACCGCTCCCCTCACTGGAGACCGAGAAGGGGTTCGCGGCCCACCGGGAATGGGAGCGCACCCTGGCCGCGGACCGCTGGTCGGCGGTCTCCTGGCCCGAGGAGTACGGCGGCCGGGGGGCGTCGCTCGCGCGCTGGCTGATCTTCGAGGAGGAGTACCACGCCGCGAACACGCCCGGCCGGGTCAGCCAGAACGGCATCAGTCTCCTCGCCCCGACGCTCTTCGAGCACGGCTCCCCGGCCCAACTCACCCGCGTACTACCGCCGATGGCGAGCGGCGAAGTCATCTGGGCGCAGGCCTGGTCCGAGCCCGAAGCCGGCTCGGACCTCGCGTCGCTGCGCTCCACGGCCGTACGGACCGAGGGCGGCTGGCTGCTCAGCGGACAGAAGACGTGGTCCTCGCGGGCCGCGTTCGCGGATCGCGCGTTCGGCCTGTTCCGCAGCGATCCGGACGCGGACCGGCCGCACCGCGGGCTGACGTATGTGATGTTCGATCTGCGCGCACCCGGCGTGACCGTACGGCCCATCGGACGGCTGGACGGCAAGCCCGCCTTCGCCGAGCTCTTCCTCGACGAGGTCTTCGTCCCGGACGAGGACGTCATCGGCGAGCCGGGGCAGGGGTGGCGGGTGGCGATGAGCACGGCGGGCAACGAGCGGGGCCTCACGCTGCGCAGCCCCGGGCGCTTCACGGCGGCCGCCGGGCGTCTCGTCACGCTGTGGCGGCGGCGCGCCGATCCGACCGATACGGCGCTGGGCGACCGGGTCGCCGACGCGGTCATCGGCGCCCGCGCCTATCACCTCTTCACCCTCGCCCATGCCGCCCGGCTCGCCGCGGGCGCCGATCTGGGCGCCGAGTCCAGCCTGAACAAGGTCTTCTGGTCCGAGCTGGACATCGCCCTGCACGAGACCGCACTCGACCTCCTCGGCGCCGAGGGCGAACTCGCCGACAATGCCAACGACGCGCCAGATCACGGTAGTTGGGCAGAGGGCTGGACCTTCTCGCTGGCCGGTCCGATCTACGCGGGCACCAATGAAATCCAGCGCGACATCATCGCCGAGCGACTGCTCGGACTGCCGAAGGGGAGGCGGTGACGCGGGGGGAGGGGAGGCGGGGGCTGGGGCTGGGGTTGGGGCTGGCGCCTGCGGCAAGGGCCCTGCGATCGGCGTCGGCGTCGGCGTCGACAACCGGGCGGAGCAGCGCGGTGCGGCAAACGGCAAGCGGCGAGAGGACGACCGAGGGTGACTTTCCTTCTTGATGACGAGCAGCGCGAGTTCGGCCGGACACTCGACCGGCTGCTGGGCGCGGCGGACACCGCGGGCGCCGTACGCGCGTGGGCGGCGGATGACACCGGCCCCGGGCGAAAGGTGTGGCAACGGCTCGCGGACACCGGGGTGTTCGCACTCGCGGTACCGGAGGAGTACGGCGGCGTGGCCCCGAACGGGCACGAAGGCGTGGCCCCGGAGGCGCACGGGGACGCCGGCTTGCTCTTCGTTGAACTTGCCCTGTCCTTCGTCGAGTTGGGGCGGCATGCAGTGCCGGGACCGGTCGTCGAAACGGTCGCCTCGGCCACCCTGCTGCGGCGGCTGGGCGATCCGGCCCTCAGCCGGCGCTGGCTGCCCGGGATCGCGACGGGCGGCCGGCTCGTGTCGTACGCGGATGAGACACATGGGCCGTACGCCCTGGACGCGGCCACCGCCGATACCACATTCGTCATCGTGGATGACCGGCTGCTGCGCGCGGCGGGCCAGGGGCCGGTCCAGCCGTCGCTCGACCCGGCACGGCGGCTCGCCCGGCCCAGGCTCGACGGCGAGGTGTTGGCGAGCGGGCCGGAGGTACGGGCGGCCGCCGCGCATGCCGCCGACGTCGCAACCTTCCTCACGGCCGCCCAGGCGCTGGGTGTCGGGCGGCGACTGCTGGCCGACACCGTCACATACGCGCAGCAGCGAAAGCAGTTCGGTGTGGCCATCGGCTCCTTCCAGGCGGTGAAGCACAGGCTGGCGGACGCGCTGCTGGCCTTGGAATTCGCGCAGCCCCTGGTGTTCGCGGCGGCGGTGGCGCTGGCCGGCGGGGAGCGGCGCGCGTGTGGGGATGTCGCCGCGGCGAAGGTGGCCGCGGGCGAGGCGGCGTACGGCGCGGCGCGTGCGGCGCTCCAGTTGCACGGTGCGGTCGGCTACACCGAGGAACTGGATCTGTCGCTGTGGATTCGCAAGGCGCGGGCGCTGCGGAGCGCGTGGGGAACGCCTTCGGCATGCCGAGCGCGAGCACTGGAGAACATCGACTTCCTTGGCGCCTTGCACCAGCTAGAAGCTCAACCATTTCACAAGTAAAACACCTGCTAATCTTCTGCTAGCCTTCCCGCATGGGGAAGCACGCCAGACCTGCCGGGAAGAGAGCGACGACCGCGCCGAAGAGCGGAGTGCGCAGCCGCCCGCTGCCCATCTGGAGCACCGTGCGACTGCGCCACCCCGTCGACATCTGGCACAAGCCGGCGCTCAGCGCGGTCGTCACCCTGGCCATCCCCGATCTCACGCTGCTCGCCGTGGGACGGCTGGATCTGATCCTCTACACCTCGGCCGGGGCGATGTGCGCCCTGTACGCGCACGGCCGGCCGTACGCCGCCCGCGCCCGCACGCTGCCGTGGGTGGTGCTCGGCATGGTCGCCGGCCTCGGGGTCGCGCTGACCGCCGCGTCCCTGACGGCCTCGGCCGCCCTGCTGGTGATGCTCGCCTCGCTGGTCGCCGCAATCCACAAGATGGCCTGCGATGCGACGCGGATCGGCCCGCCGGGGAATCTGATCCTGACCTTCGTCGCCGCGTCGGCCTTCTTCGTGCCACAGCGCCTCGGCCAGGTGCCGGGGCATCTGGCGCTGGCGCTCGGTACCGGCGTCCTGGCGTGGCTGGTGTGCATGGCGCCCGCGCTGGTCCGGCCGCAGGGACCGGAGCGGATCGCGACCGCCCGTGCGCTGGAGGCCGCCGCCGGGCTGCTGCGTACGGAGCCGGGTAACGGCGGTACAGGACCGGTCGGGGTGCCTGGGGTGGCCAGGGTGGCTGGGGTAGCCGGGGTGACACACACTCGGCACGCGGCAGCGGCCGCCGTGAACGCCGCATGGCACACGCTCTTCCTGGTCCCGGCCCGCACACCAGCGAAGGCCGCCGCGCACGCCGGCCTCGAACGGCTTCTTGTACGGGCCGAATCGGCGCTGGGCGGTACCGGCACGGCCCTGGGCGCGGTGGCCGAGGCCGAGCAGCTCCGCGGCTGGGCCCACGATCTGCGCCGCGGGCGCCCGCTTCCCAAGGTGGGAGCGGAGTCGGCAGGTACGACGGTGGAGTCGGGAGGTACGACGACGGATTCGGCAGGTACGCAAGGAGCAGTAGAGGTTCGGGGTACCGACGGGGCGTCAGGGCTGCGACGCCCCGCACCCGAGCGGCCGCGTGGGTTGCGGGCGGTGCTGGCCCGACTCACACCCGGGTCGCCGCTGCTGCCGATCGGCGCGCGGGTCGCCGCCGGGTGTGTGTTGGCGGGCTGGGCATCGATGGCGGTCGGCGTCGGGCACCCGTACTGGGCCGTCGTCACCGCGGCCTCGATCTACCAGGCCAACACCACACTCTCCTGGCAGCGCGCGCTACAGCGCACCCTCGGCAATCTGCTCGGCCTGCTGCTCTTCACCGCCCTGCTGCCGCTGATCCACACCGGGCATCTCACGATGATCGCGCTGGCACTGGCCTTCCAGCTCGGCGCGGAGGCCTGGATCACCCGGAACTACTGGCTCGGCTCGGTGTGTGTGACGCCCATGGCCCTGCTGCTGACCGAATTCGGCGGGCATCTGCCGGCGACGACACTGGTCGCCGACCGCTGGATCGACACCGTGATGGGCGCGGCGGTGGGCCTGGCCTGCTGTGTGCTGGTCACCAACCGGCGGGCCACCGCGCGTATCGAGATCGCCCTGGAGCGGGTGGCGGACGCGGAGGCCGCGGCGTACCGGCTGCTCGCGGCGGGCCCGGTGCCCGGTTCCGGCGATGCGAAGGAAACCGGCTGGGCCCGCGACCGGCTCGCCTGCTGCCTGGTCGAGCTTCGTGAGGCGGTCGATGTCGCGGTCGGCGAGTGGTGGCAGCGGGCCCTCCCGGAGGAGCGGATCGCCCGTGCCGAGCGGCAGGGGCACCGCGCGCTGGCCGGTCTGGTCCGCCGGCTCTCGACACCCGCACCGGCCGCCTGACCCTCCCCCATGCCTTACGGGCATAGGAGGTACCCCCACCCCGCCCGGCCCGGCCCGGCGACGGGACAACGCGGAAGGCACAATTGGGCCGTACGGCAGTGTGGCCGAGAGGAGAGTGCGGGTGACCGAGGACATCGTCGCGGGGGTGCTGCGCCAGTGGCAGCAGGTACACCCCGGGCTGGACACCGGCCCGATGGCGGTGATCGGGCGGCTCAACCGCTGTTCCGCCCTGCTGCAGCAGGCGGCCGACGCGCCGCTGCGGCGGGCCGGGCTCACCCGCCCCGAGTTCGACATCCTCGGCACACTGCGCCGGATGGACCGCGAGCTGACCCCCGGACGGGTGGCCCGCGAGACGTTCGCCTCCGGGGCGGCGGTGACCAAGCGCGTACGGCAGCTGGAGGAGCGCGGGCTGATCGCCCGCCGCCCCGACGACCGGGATCGCCGCGTCGCGCATCTCTCCCTCACCGACGAGGGCCGCGAAACGATCGACCGGCTGCTGCCCGAGCAACTCCGCTACGAGGCGGCGCTGCTCGACGGCATCGGCGATGAACGGCAGGACGAACTGTCCGCCGCGCTGGGCGAGTTGTTGGTGGTGTTGGAGGGGCGGCTGGGGAGTTTGATGGAGTGAGGGGCGGGCGTCCTCCCGGCGCCGCCTCACCCCCTCGTCACGGCTCCAGCCGCGCAATGCGCCCCTGCTCGCCCGCGGCCCAACACCCCAGGTCCGGCGCGCAGTCGACGGTGTCGTACGAGCCGTGATCGAAGGCGCGCCAGGTACGGCCGCCGTCGAGGGTCAGATCGCTGCCGGACGGACCCACCGCGAGGGCGGCACGGCGCGCATGCGGAAGCCAGACGACGCCGGAGCGGTACGCGTGCGGGGGCGCGGCGGCCGTGGCCCAGGTGGCGCCGCCGTCGGCGCTGACCGCCGCGGCCCGGGGTGAGGGCTGTTCGGGGCGGAAATCACCGCCGACCGCGATGCCGTGCGTGCGGTCGCGGAATGCGAGGGCGAAGACGCCGCGGGCCGGATCGCCCGCTGGGACGGGGGCGTTGGCGACCGTCCAGGTCCGGCCCCGGTCGGCGGTGTGCAGGACCCGGGCGGTGGCCGCACCGCCGGTCGCGATCCAGGCGTCGTGACTGCCGGAGGAGACCAGGCACTGCCCGCTGGCGGCGAACGCGGCCTCGCCCTTCTGCGCCGGCGGCATCCCGTCCGACGGCAGCAGGCGCCAACTGCGGCCGCCGTCACCGGTGGACAGGATGCGGTACTTCCCGTCGACGGGGTCGCTGAGCGCGATGCCGTGCCGCCGGTCGAAGAACGTCAGGCAGTCGTAGAAGGCGCGCGGGTCGGTGTTGCGGAAACTCTCGGTCCAGGTGGCGCCCGCGTCATCGGTACGGAAGACACGCGAGGCCTCGCCCTCGCCGATCGCGAGAACGACGGCGCGGCGACCATCGAACGCCTCGATATCGCGGAATTCCAGGGCACCAGCACCGGGCGGCGAGATATCGGCCCAGTGCCTACCGCCGTCGTGGGTCCGCAGCACGGTGCCTTTGGTTCCGGCGACCCATGCGGTCGTACGACTGACGGCCGCCAACCCGCGGAAACGGGCGGTGCTGCCGCTGTCCTTGAGGCGCCAACCGGGGTGGAGAGCATGGCTGTTGTCGATCGGATTGCTGGCGTGGACCGGATTGCTGGCGTGGACCGGATTGTTGTTGTGGACCGGATTGTTGTTGTGGATCGCATGGCCGGTGGCATCGTCCGGCTGGGACGCGGCCACCGGGCCGGCCGACAGCACGCCGAGCACCGCCGCACCGGCCGTCACGCCCGCTACGGCCCTCCTACCTCCCCTGGCCACGCCCGGCAGCCATCCGCCGTACGACAACCGCCCCGTACCCCGCGACCGCCCCGTACCCCGCATCCGCCCCATCCCACCCCACCACTCAAGTTCCCCACGGGCCTCAGGTCCCTCGCGGCCCTCATTGCGCTGGAAGCTAGCCCAGCCCGAACAACCCGTCCAGGGGGCCGTGATCGCGTCCTGCTGCCTGCGGCCTGCTGGCTGCGGTACTGGTCTCAGTCCGCGTTCGGGCTCGGGGTGGTGGCGCCACTGGTGGGCTCTGGGGTCGGCTCGGTCGAGGGGGTGGGAGACGTTGCGGGGGCGGGAGACGTTGCGGAGGTGGGAGACGTTGCGGAGGTGGTGGATGTTTCCGGGGTGGTGGATGTTTCCGGGTTGGGGGATTCGCGTGTCGGCGTCGGGGACTCAGTTGTGGCCGTCGTAGCCGTGGGCTCTGGGGTCGGCGTAGCCGTGGGTGTGGGCGTAGCCGTATGCGTAGGCGTAGCCGCAGGCGTGGGCGTATGTGTCGGAACCGCCGTCGGACTGGCGGACGAAGCCGGCGCGCTCCTCGGCACAACGGCGGGCGACGGCGAGCCAGGCCCGGCAGCAGCCGAACGTGACGGTACCGGCGTGGTTGGCGCGGACCGCTCCGGCACCGACCGCTCCGGCGTCTTCCCGCTCGACTGAACCGGATCGCTCGCCGGCGACACCCCAGGTGGCCACGGAGCCTGCGCCGCCCACGGAGCCCCCGAGGCCCCCGAACCCGCCCCCGTACCACCAACGCCATCCGCCGCAGAGGGTGCCCCGCCTCCGCCCGGCGCCGCCGGCTGCCCCGGCCCTGTGCCGGTTTCCGCCGCTGCCCGCTGGCCCGCCGCAGCCGTATCGTCGCTGGTCAGCGCGAGTCCCGCGGCGACCGCCGCGCCGGCCACCACCGCGACGCCCACGCCTGCGACCGTCGCGGCGACCGGCCCGGCCTGGGTCACCTGGCCGCGCATCAGGTGCCGCATGGACCGGTGCGCGGCCTTGAGCGGGCCGCCCCCGTACGCGGGAGAGCCCGCGGCGGCCGCCCCGGCACCGACCAGCGGCAGCAGGAACTTCGCCGAATCGCCCGTCAGGAACACCAGCAGCGCCGGACCGGTGAGTGCCGGCAGCCGGTGGTCGGCGCGGGTCAGCAGGGCCACCCGGTCCCGGCAGTCCCGGCAGTCCCGGCAGTGCAGGACATGGCCCCCGGCATCGTCCGCCTGCTTGTCGGTGGCCTCGCCCCGGATGAACGCGGGTACCCGCTCCCAGTACGTGCCGCACGCGGCGTCTTCGGGCGCGCCTGGTACGGCCCGCAGAAAGCCCTGCCGCATGCCCTCGCGCGCCCGGTGGAGCAGCACGGAGGTGGCGCCCTTTCCGGCGCCTATCGCCTTCGCGACCGCCGCCAGCGGCTGGTCCTCGGCCTCGGCGAGCCACAGCGCCTTCACCCAGCGGTGCGGCAGCTGGTCGAGGACCTGGGCGAGCAGATCGACGTATGCGATGCGCTGCAAGGGGTCCGCGCTCCCGGCGGACGCGTCGGTTGCCGGCCAGGTGTGGACGTCCTCCGGGTCACGCGGGACCTCGCGGGCGGCGTCGGCGCCGACCGGCGCGGCGAGGTGGCGGATGGTGGTCCGCAGATACGCCGGGATGTTGTCGATGCGGTGGCCGCCCTGGATCCGTCGCCAGACGTGGAAGTGGGCCTCGGCGACGAGGTCCTCGGCGAGCCAGGCGTTGGCGGTCAGTGAGCAGGCGTAGCCGACCAGGCGCGGATGCTCGCGTTCGTAGAGCGCGGCGAACGCGTTCGCCACCGGCCCCTCGGAAGCCTCGAAGGCATCTGACGTGGAGGAACTCATGAAGGAACAGCCCCTGACATCTCGCTCGCCCCGGTGGCGGCTCGGCTCCGCGGCTCTTGGCACGGCCCCCGGCTCGTCACTCGGCGCGTCACTCGGCGCGGCGGGTGGGTCCGGCCGTCGGGGCATTGCATGGACTGCGTAAGCGTAAAGAGGACATATCCCCGCATTCAAAGCTTCGTGACGCAGGTCACGCAGGATTCCGATGCACTGGCGTAACGCCCCCGCCGTCCTAGTGGTCGTAGAGGCAAGAAGCAGCGGCAGGAAAACGCACCGAGTCCGAGCACCGAAAGCAAGGGAGCCGGCGATGTCCACCGTCATCGACCAAGCCGTTCAGGCCCGTCTCATCGCGACCACACCGCGGTCGCGGGAGATTCCGGCGAGCCTGCGCTACGACCGCGCGGACCCCTTCGCGGTGCGGGTGGTGTTTCCGCCCGCCGCGTCGCTGGACGGGGCGGAGGTGGCCTGGACGTTCGGGCGCGATCTGCTGGAGGAGGGGCTGCGCGGGCCGTCCGGTACGGGCGATGTGCACATCTGGCCGTGCGGCCCGGAGGCCGCCGTGGTGGAGTTCCACACGGCGGACGGGATGGCGATGGTGCAGTTCGAGACGCGGGATCTGCGGGATTTCCTGACCCGGTCGTACGGGGTCGTCGCACAGGGCTGCGAGGGCCTACATCTGGACGTCGACGCGGATCTCGCCGCCCTGCTGCGCGAGGCATAGACCGCGGGAGGCGCAGACCGCGGGAGGCGCAGACCGCGGGAGGCGCAGACCGCGGGAGGCGCAGACCGCGGGAGGCGCAGACCGCGGGAGGCGCAGACCGCGCGAAGTCGCGAAGTACGGACCGCGCCAGGCGTGGACCGCGCGACCTCACCGCCCGACCATTCCCCGCGGCCGCGCGCGCTCACGGTCGGCCATTCCCCTTTGGCCGTCCGGTTTTCGCCTCTCCCGGCTCTCAGCTCTCCCGACTTCCGGCTCTCCCGACCCTCAGTCCTCCCGGCTTCCGGCTCTTGCCTCTACGGGTTCAGCCGAGCGGCCCCCGCCTCCACCCGAGCTCGCCGGGGCCGCTCAGTACCCGGCGGCCAGGTGCGGGACGCGGGCTCAGCCCCCGGCATGCGGCTCCTCGTCTCCGAACAGGCGGGCCAGCTGCCGATCCAGCAGCCGCAACGCCTGCTCCGCGGTGTGCACATCCAGCAGCACGTAGGCGGAGAGCCCGTCGACCAGGCTGATCAGCAGCATCGCCTCGTCCTCGGTGGCCCGGTCCGGCGCCAGTTCGCCCCGTTCCGCGGCCGCGCGCAGCTGGTCGGTGAAGAAGGCGCAGAGTTTGGGGATGCCGTCCTTGGCCTCGGCGCGCAGGTCCTCGTCGTGGATGGCGCGGGTGTAGTAGGCGGCGCCGACCATCATCCCGATACGGCTCTTCTCGTCCAGCGGCAGCATCCCCGTCAGGCAGGCGCGCAGCACCTGGCGCGGCGAAGGCTCGTCGGTCAGCGCTGCGACGCTCTCGCGGATCCGCTGGTCGGCCAGCCGGTTGATGTACCGGAGGGCGAAGAGGAGCATCTCGTCCTTCGAGCCGAAGTAGTGCTGCAGCCGGCCGAGCGAAATGCCGGCCTCGGCGGCGAC
Source organism: Streptomyces sp. NPDC050636 (assembly GCF_040654775.1). Classification (NCBI taxonomy): domain Bacteria; kingdom Bacillati; phylum Actinomycetota; class Actinomycetes; order Kitasatosporales; family Streptomycetaceae; genus Streptomyces; species Streptomyces sp. NPDC050636. The sequence goes on along the minus strand of NZ_JBFAIP010000002.1, from coordinate 285,134 downwards.
ATCGCGCAGGCTCGCACCCTCCAGTCCCCGGGTGCCGGCGATCCGGCAGAGCGCCTCGGAGATCTCCTGGCGCCTGGCTTCGTGGTCCACCTTTCTCGGCATGGACCAGCCTCCCCTCACATGATCTGCCGCCCCTCGACCGAAACCGTGGCTTCGGCGACCAGGCCGCTTTTACAAGTCGCTTGTACCGTTATAACGTACCGCTACTCAATACGCTTGACTTGGAAACCGGTGAACCCTCATGCCCGAGCACGCCGCCCCACTCCTGCGCCCGCCCCGTCATCGCGTCGATCCGCGCGCCCGCCACTGGTGGACGGTCCAGGCGATACTCACGCTCAGCGGTCCGATGCTGCTCACCGCGCTGACAATGGCGGTGCTCTCGGTGCTGTTCTTCCCGGGCGCGCTGCCCTGGCTGGGCCCACTGCTGCTGGTCACACTGGTGCTGCCCGCCCTCGTCTACGTCCTCGTCATGCCGCGCTGGCGGTACTCCGTGCACGCATGGGAGCTGGGCGGCCGCGCGGTCTACGCGGCGGGCGGCTGGTTCTGGCAGAAGCGGCGGATCGCGCCGCTGTCCCGGGTGCAGACGGTCGACACCATGCGCGGACCCATACAGCGGCGGTACGGGCTGGCGACGGTGACCGTCACCACCGCGTCCAGCGCCGGTGACATCAAGATCGCGGGACTGTCCGACGCGGACGCCGAAGAGCTGTCCCGGCGGATCAGCGAGGCCGCCCAGGACGTGCCGGGTGATGCGGCATGAGCTCGCATCTGAACGCGGAGACACCCGCCGCACCGCAGTGGCGGCGACTGGATCCGCGCACGCTTCTGGTGCACTGCGGCTGGATGGCAGCACCACTCGGATCACTGGCACTGACGGCGCTGGCCACCGGCGGCAAGATCAACACCCAAGCGTGGATCACGCTCGCCGCCCTCGCCGCCTCGTTCGCCGTCATCACCGTGATCGGCCTGGTCCGCTGGGCTCGCACGGACTTCCGCGTCACCCGCCCCCATGACCTTGACGGCACGGGAGATGCCCCCATCGCCCTTGAAGTACGGAGCGGGCTGCTGACCCGACGGCTGCGCAGTGTGCCGCTGCACCGCATTCGCACCGTCGACCTGACGGCGACGCCGCTGCACCGCCTGCTGGGCGTCACCGTGCTGCGGGCGGGCACGGCGGGCGGGGACAGCGGGAGCGAGCTCTCCCTGGAGGCGCTGAGGGTCGCCGATGCGGCACGGCTGCGCGCGGAGCTGCTCGCCCACGCCGATACCGAGGCAGCCGCCAAGGACCCGGTGCTGGCCCGGATCAGCTGGCGCTGGCTGCGGTACGCACCGCTCACTTTCTGGGTCGTCGGCGGGGTCTTCGTGGTGGCCGGAGCCATCTACCGGGTACTGGACGGCATCGGCATCGAGCCGTGGAAAATCGGCTTCGTCCAGCGGGCGTTCGTCGAATTCGGGGCGAGCGTGCTGTGGCTGACGATCCCGGCGGCACTGCTCGTCATCCTGGCCCTGGGCTCGGTCGGCGCGGTCGCCCTCTACATCGAGAACTGGTGGAACTACTGCCTGGAGTGGGCCGACGCACGCACGCTTCAAGTGCGCCGCGGCCTCTTCACCACCCGCTCGGTCACCATCGAACGGGCCCGGCTGCGCGGTGTGTTGCTGCGCGAACCGCTGCTGCTGCGGGCCGGCGGTGGCGCACTCGTCCGGGCGGTGGCCGGCGGCCTCGGCAACCGCGAGGAGAACCGCCGCCGCAGCGGACTGCTGCCACCCGCACCCCGCCACGAGGCGCTCCGCGTGGCGACTGGCACCCTGCAATCCCCGTTCCCCGGAACGGAGTTGACGCCCCGGGTGCCAAGGCAGGCACGGCAGACACCAGGGCAGGCACAGCCGACGCCCGAGCAAGCACCCGCACCCCTGACCCCAGGGCGGGCACAACCTCTGCTGACGCCCCACCCCCGCGTCGCCCTCCGCCGGCGACGGGTACGCGGCCTGCTTTTCGCCGTGCTGCCCGGCACGGTCGTCCTCGCCGGCCTCGGCGCCGCGTTCACGCCCGTCCTGCTGCACTGCGCCTGGATCTACGCCGCGGTCAGCACGCCGATCGCGTTGTGGCTGGCCCGGGACGCGTACCGCAATCTGGGGCACGGGACGCACGGCCGCTATCTGGTCACCCGCTCCGGCACCTTCAGCCGTGACACCCTCGCCCTCCAGCGCGAGGCCATCGCGGCCTGGACGTTCTCCACCTCGCCGTTCACCCGCCGGGCCGGGCTCGTCACACTCACGGCGGCGGTCGCGGCGGGCGAGGAGAGCTATCGCATTCCGGACCTCGCCGACGGCTACGCCCCGTCCTTCGCCGCGGCGGCCGCCCCGGGCATCCTCGACGAATTCCTCAGCACGCCGAGCGGCGCCCCCATCAGCACACCCACCAGCACACCCATCGACTGCCCGAGGGGCGCACCCATCGGCGGACCGGGCCCTGACCAGTACCCCGAATCACACCGGGAATCCACAACATGACGCAGATCACACACCTGTCGCGTGCACGGCGAACGCGAGCACACCGTCCTACTGGGTGAGCCGTGCCATAACCCGACAGCAGTGAGGGAGCAGCCGCGATGAACAGCGTCATCGACCAAGCCGTCCAGGTCCGTCTCATCGCGACCACGCCCGGCCCGCACCCGGTGCCCGCGGTGCTGCAGTACCAGCCCGCCGACCCGCTGGCGGTACGGATGTCCTTCCCGCCGGAGATCTCGCTGGACGGTGTCGCGGTGGACTGGGCGTTCGCCCGCGACCTGCTCGCCGAGGGCCTGCGGATGCCGGCCGGACGGGGCGACGTCAGAGTGCGCCCGGCCGGCCCGGACCGCACGGTGATGGAGTTCCACGCGGACGAGGGCGTCGCCATGGTCCAGCTGGACACCGCGGACGTCCGGCAGTTCCTGGCGCGCTCGTACGGGGCCGTGCCGGCCGGGTGCGAGCAGGCACATCTCGACGTCGAGCGCGGCCTCGCGGAGCTGTTCGGCGCGGCGTGAGCCAGCGAGCGGGTGTGGCGTGAGCCAGTGACTCGGCGCTGCGCGTGAGCCAGCATGTGCCAGCGAGTCGGCACTGCGTGAACCAGCGCGCCGTACCTTGCTCTTGCGACGCCCCCTCCTTGCCTTGCGACGCCTCCTCCTCATACCCCGGCAACAATTACACAGAGTAATCTGCTCCCGGGGTCTGGGTAACCGGTCTGGGTAACCGGCTGTGGATATACGGCTGTTGGGGCCTGTCCGATGGGCAGGCCCCAACAGCCGTATATCGGGACAGGCCCCGCAACCGCACACAGGCCCGCACACAGGCCTACGCGCCCAGCGGGACCCACTCGTCTAGCTAGCAGGACCTACTCATCTAGCGCTGCGGGAACCCGAACCCGTACCCCTGCTGCTTCATCCACGGCAGCAGCCGGTCCAGCGACGCCACCGTCTTCGCCCGGTTGCCGCCGCCGTCGTGGAACAGGACCGTCGGGCCGTTCGGCAGTTCCCCGCGGACCGTCGCCTCGACCGTCTCGACGCTGCCGCTCTCGAAGTCCTTGCTGTCCACGTTCCAGCCCAGCGGCCGCATCCCGTGATCCGCGGCGAGCTGCCGGCTGTAGGGCGTGAAGGCGCCGCCCGGGGCCCGGTAGTACTCCACCCTCGCACCGCCCGCCGCGTCCTCGATCATCTTCTGGGCGTCGAGGATCTGCTGCGACTGGTAGCTCTCCGGCCGGTGGTCCATCCCGGTGTTGTGGCTGATGGAGTGGTCACAGAGCTTGTGGCCCGCGGCCACCACCTGCTTGACGAGGTCGGGGTGCTCCTTCGCCTGCGGGCCGATCATGCAGAACACCGCCTTGACGTCGTGCTTCTTCAGGACGTCCAGCACCTTCGGGGTCCAGACCGGGTCCGGGCCGTCGTCGATGGTGATGTTCAGGCTGCGGCCCGGACGGTCCGAGCCGTGCACGATGGACGGGTCGACCGCGGTGACCGCGGGAGCCTGCTTGGGCTTCTTCCCGGCGGAGTCGACGGTCTCGGCCTGGGCTTTGGAAGTGGCACCGGGCTGTGCGAAGGCCAGCGCCCCCGCTACTGCGAGCGACACCACTGCCGCCGCGGTGACTCCGATGATCCCGCCCTCGATGCCGAAGCGCCGCCGTCCCATGTGAATCCCGTCCCTCATGCTGAGCTCGTGTGCGTACCGACCGGCGGCGCGTGCCTCGTACGCTTGCCGCCTTGCACCACGACAGATGCATGGGATTCCGGGCAGGCTGCTCCTGTTACAGACCCATCATGAAACCTACGGATACTAGACCCCATGCCACGTGTACTTCTGATCGAGGACGACGCCGCCGTACGGGACGGGGTGAGCCTCGCGCTACGGCGGCGCGGCCACGAAGTGGCGGCCGCGGCGAGCGGTGAGGAGGGGCTGGAGGTCCTGCCGGGCTTCCGCCCCGACATCGTCCTGCTGGACCTGATGCTCCCCGGTAAGGACGGCTTCGAGGTCTGCCGCCTGATCCGCGCCGAACGCCAGCTGCCGATCATCATGCTCACCGCGCGCGGCGACGACCTGGACGTGGTGCTCGGGCTGGAGGCCGGAGCCGACGACTACATCGTCAAGCCCGCCCGCGGCGAGGTGCTGGAGGCCCGGATCCGCGCCGTGCTGCGCCGTACCGCGCTGCCCGCCGACGGCCAGCCGGCCGCGGCGGACCCGGGGCCCACCCCGGTCGAGACATACGGCGAGCTCGCCATCGACCGGGCCGGACTGGTCGTCGGCAAGGGCGGCCAGGACCTCGCACTGGCCCCCTCGGAGATGAAGCTGCTGCTCTTCCTCTCCGCCACCCCAGGGCAGGTCTTCAGCCGCCAGCAGCTGCTGGAGCACGTCTGGGAGCACAGCTACCACGGCGATGCCCGGCTGGTCGACGCGTGTGTCATGCGGCTGCGCACGAAGATAGAGGACACCCCGCGCAGCCCCCGTTACGTCCAGACCGTGCGGGGCTTCGGCTACCGCTTCGGACCACTGTGAGCCGCCTCGGCAGCCTGGTGCCGACCCTCCCCCACCTACGACGCGGGACCCCCCAGCTGGTCCGGGGTCTGCGGGCCCGGCTCGTCGTCGTGTTTCTGCTGGTGGCCGCCGTCAGCGCGCTGACCACCGCGGGGCTGACCTACCGCGAGGCCCGTAACGCCATCCTCCAGCGCTCCCAGGACATCGCCGTCAACGACCTGCGGGGGCAGATCAATTCCCTGGCGCCGGAGCTCCCCGTGCCGCCGGCCCAAGCGGATCTGGACTCCTTCCGGATCCAGCTGGAGCGCTCGGGCAAGTCCCGGGAGTGGGACATCTCGGTCCACTACCAGGGCGTCCCGGAAAGCGCAGAGGGCGGCCTGCATCGCAGTGTGGTGGTGCCGGCCGAGCTCAAGGAGTCCGTCGAGAAGCGCCATGTGCCGGCCTTCCAGCGGGTCGACCGCGCCGGCGATCCGTGGTTGCTGATCGGGATGCCGGTACGGCAGTCCGACGGTGACGCCTCCGCCCTGTCCGTCTACGCGCAGCTGCCGCTCAACGCCGAGGAGTCCAACGTCGAGGCGCTGGTGAGCGCCGCGCAGCGGGGTGCGCTGCCGGTGCTCGTACTGGCGGTGATCCCGGCACTGTTCGCCGCGCGCGGTGTGCTGCGGCCCGTACGGGGTCTGCGGCAGGCCGCCGGACGGCTCGCCGAGGGCAAGCTGGACACCCGGCTGGAGGTGAAGGGCACCGACGAACTCGCCGACCTGTCACGGACGTTCAACGACATGGCCGCGAAGCTGGAGGAGAGCGTGGCGGATCTGCGTCGGCTGGAGGCCAACTCCCGGCGGTTCGCGGCAGATGTCTCGCACGAGCTGCGGACACCGCTGGCAGCGATGTCCGCGGTCACCGACGTCCTCGACGAGGACGCCGACTCCCTCGACCCCGACACCGCCTCCGCGGTCCGGCTGATCAGCCAGGAGACCGGCAAGCTGGCCCGGATGGTCGAGGACCTGATGGAGGTCTCGCGGTTCGACGCCGGTGCCGCCGCCCTGCACCTGGACGAGGTGGACGTCGCGGAGACCATCCGTAAGACGCTGCAGGCCAGGGCGTGGCAGAAGCGGGTGGCGACGGACCTGCCGGCGAACGTACGGGCGCGGCTGGACCCGCGGCGGCTGGATGTGGTGGTCGCCAACCTGGTGGGCAATGCCCTGCACCACGGCGGCGAGCCGGTGCGGGTGCTGCTGCACGCGCCGGCGCCGGGCGCGGACCGGCTGCTGATCGAGATCTCCGACAGCGGCCCCGGTATCGACCCCGAGGTCCTGCCGCATGTCTTCGACCGCTTCTACAAGGCGGACTCGGCCCGCGCCCGGTCGGAGGGCAGCGGTCTGGGCCTGGCCATCGCGCTGGAGAACGTCCGGCTGCACGGCGGCTCCGTACGAGCCGCCAACTCCCCTGAGGGTGGTGCGGTGTTCACGGTGGATCTACCGCTGCACCGCTCGGGGACGGCGGACGGGGAGCGGGGCTCGGCCGGCGACGAGCCGACAGCCGAGCCGAACGCCGATAGTGCTACGGGCCCGGCCGAGCACCCGGCGGCGGACACCACCGAGCACGCGGCCGCGAACACCACCGAGCACACCACCCCGGACGACGCCGAGCGCCCGACCGGGAACCCGGCCTCGGCGCACACCGCCGCGAACGACGGCCGGGACTCCCAGCGTCCCGGGCCCGGGAAAGAACACGACGCATGAGCTCCGCAAACACCCCCGATTCCCGCGACGCCCGCGACACCCTCAACGCCCGCCGTGCCCCGGCCTCCCGTCGGGCTCGGCGGGCCCGGCTGGCCCGACGGATCGTGCTGGGCGGCCTGCTGACCGGCGCGCTGGGCGGCGTCCTGACGGCCGTGCTGACCGGCTGCGGTATCGCCCCCACCGATGTCATCGACGCCGGTGAGCCCGCCGCCGGTGTGAAGGCGCCGGGCCAGTCCCCGGCCGATGTCCAGCTGTTCTTCTACGGGCCCTCCGGGCTGCGCTCCGCGACCCGCCCGGCGAAGGCACCGGTCGACCCGGAGGACGCGATCCAACTGCTGATGGAGGGGCCGAACCACGCCGAGCGGATGCGCGGGCTCTCCAGCGTCCTGCCGAAGTTCCCCGGCCGGCTGACCACGGCGACGGGCCAGGGCACGGTCGTGATCACACTGCCGATGAACGCGAAACTCGTGGACTCCGCCTCGCTGAACCAGCTGGTGTGCACCGCCGCCAACGCCAAGGTCCCCGGGGACAAGCCGCCGGGTGAGGTCACCGTGACCCTGATCGGCGCGGATGTCCGCATCGGCCCCCTGGTCTGCGGCGGCAACAACGCCTTCCCGGTGGTCGAGCCGAGCCCGACCGGGACGGAGAACGGCACGGCCGGCGGCACGACGGCCGGGACGCCCGGCCCGACGGACGGCGGCTCTTCCGACTGAGCCACGGCTGCGCGTTAGGGTGAAGGAAAGTAGGCAACGCGCATGCCCACCAAGAGGATCGGCCGACCACTGAGCCCTCGTGAACCGTCGCCCCCCTCGTGAGCCGTCGGGAGATTCACGCGATGACCGAGCGCAAACCACCTGGTGTCACCTTCGAGAGCTGGATCGACAAGCAGATCCGCGAGGCCACGGAGCGCGGCGACTTCGCCGATCTGCCCGGCGCCGGAAAGCCCCTCCCCCACCTCGACCAGCCGTATGACGAACTGTGGTGGATCAAGGACAAGATGAGCCGCGAGAACCTCTCGTATCTGCCGCCGACGCTCGTCCTGCGCAAGGAGGCCGAGGACGCGCTGGAGGCCGCGTCCAATGCCCCCACCGAGGCCTCGCTGCGCCGCATCCTGACCGCCGTCAACGAGCGGATCCGCGCAGCGTTGCACACACCGCTCGAAGGCCCGCCGCTGAACCTCACTCCGTTCGACATCGACGAGGTGGCCCGGGAATGGCGGACGCGGCACGGGAGTTGAACCCAGAGCGGCACGGCAGTCGAGCCCTGAGCGGCACGGGAGCCGATCCCTGATGGCGTCAGCCTGACCTGACGGGCCGCTTGAGTCCCGACATGTCATCCCGGTTGCCCCCCAGCCACGAACCACTCACCCCACGCAGGGAACCAGTAACTCTCCGTAATCGTTGCCGGAATAAAAGGAACCATCGCGAGGCAGGCGAGGCAGGCGAGGCACACGTACGAGGGGACGGCGGAGTGAACTACGAAGGAACACGAAGGAACACGAAGGGATGAGAAGGGAGGGGATTGAGCGGAGACTCCAAGCACCCGTCGCCCCCACCCCCACCCCCGACCATCACCCCTCACCTTCGCCCCCTCGCCATCACCCCGCGAGCCCCAGCCGCACCCGCAGGAAGCGCGGCCGGTAGAGGTCCACATTTCCATTGAGCCGTGGATCGGCCGGGACACCGGGCGGGCCCAGCCAGTTGACGTCGTAGCTGAGCAGGAGCTCGCCGGAAGCGGTGAACTCGGGGTGCGCCTGCGGGTTGTAGGCGGCGACGTACTGCGGTTCGGCGTCGGACGGCCGGGGCGGCGTGATGCGACCGTTCGGACCGTGCCAGGGGCCTTGAGGCGAGCAGGACCAGTAGCTGGTGACCGCGGTCATCCCTTCGGTGCCCGCTCCCCCGGTGTCCATGGTGATCAGCACCCAGGTCGGGCCGTCGCGTACGACGGTGAAGGCGCTGCCGACGCCGCGCCGGCCCCCGTCCGACAGCACCGGCCGGGCACGGTCGGCGCGCCGCTGCCAGTGTGCGCCGTCCCAGAACCGCCAGTCGCCGCGGTTCGCCAGGCGCCCGGACGGGACCCGTGCGAGGTAGGCGCTGGAGGCCGGTGACTCGGGCGGGTCGTCGCCGCCGAAGACATATGTCCAGGCGCCGTCGCGGGCCATCGCGGCACCGTAGAGAACGCGCCTGGCCGGGTCCGTAACGGTCGTCTGGTCCACGGTCTCGGTGATGTTCTCCAGGCGGAGATCGGGGAGAGAAAGGGTGGCGACCTCCGTGCTGCGCGGGATGCCGAAGACCCAGGGGCCGGTTCCCGGAGCGCGGTTCCACAGCAGGACGCGGACGACCTTCTCGCGCGCGCCGGGCGTACGGGGCTCCACGTCGGCGCGGACGGGCCAGCGCCAGCCGCCCTCCGCGTCGGGAAAGAGCGGCCCGGGGGCGCCCGGGGTGCCGCCGGTCAGCGTGCTTTCCAGTCGTCCCGAACGGGACATCACCACGGCGGTGTTGTGCCGCAGGAGGGGCGCGCCGCCGTTGTCGGCGGTGCGCCAGCGGTAGGGCTGGCCCTGCGGGTTGGGCGGTGGCTGCACCCTGTCGAGGAAGGTGTCGGAGAAGAGCCAGAGCGTACGGCCGTCGGGGAGGCGCACCGAGTGGGTCCCGTCGCCGCCGGTCCAGTCATCCACCCGGGTGTTGTCGTCCCCGTAGCGGGTGAACTCTCCGGTGAGCGGCGAATCGGCCGACCAGGCGGCGATCTTGCGTCCCGGGCAGGCCGCGGCACCGTCCGGGTCGGTGCGCGGCAGCGCCCATGACACCAGGGCGGCGGCCGCGAGCAGGGCCAGGAGCAGGGCGGCGATGGTCGTGGTGCGCGGGATTCGTCGCCTGGACATTCCGCTCCTCCCGCTCCTCGGTCAGGTGCCGCGCCCACGGTAGCGAGAACGGGGCGGACGGGATAACGGGCCGGACGGGATTTCGCATACGGGTACAAACCGACGCGCGACACCCCTGCGCAACGGCGCGGGCCTCCCAGAAAGCAACGCGCACCAGAGCAACGCGTACGCACCAGAGCAACGCGTACGCAGCAGAGCAACGCCTACAGAATCAGAGCAACGCGTACGGATCGCGGCCGCTTCCTGCTACTTACTGGTGGGTAGCAAGGTGCCGTCGCGGCCCGCCCCCTACCAGCCCCAATACGGACAAACGCAAGGTCAACGAGTGCAAGGTCACAGCCGGAGCCTCTGCTCCGGCTAACGGTCGTTCGCTTAGCCTGCTTGCCATGACCGCCGAGTCCCCCGAACTCCCCCTGGCCGCCGCATTCCCGGACGCGGACCGCGAACAGTGGCAGCGCCTCGTCGAAGGCGTGCTGCGCAAATCGGGCGTCACAGAAGCGGCGGGCGCCGCCGCCGAGGACGCGCTCGCGACCGAGCTCCAGGACGGGATCCGCATCCGCCCGCTCTACACCGCCGAGACCGCCGGGACGGACACCGCCGCGGTGGGCCATCCCGGCTTCCCGCCGTTCGTACGCGCCGGCCGCCCCGAGGGCACCGCCGTCTCCGGGTGGGACGTACGCCAGCGCCATGTGCACTCCGACCCACGGCGCGCCAACGAGTCGGTCCTCGCCGACCTGGAGAACGGCGTCACCTCGCTCTGGTTGACCGTCGGGGACGGCGGCCTGCCGGTGGCGGAGCTGCCGCAGGCGCTTCAGGGCGTCTATCTGGACCTGGCCGCCGTGGCTCTGGACGCGGGCGCCGATTTCACCGCGGCAGCCGAGGAGTTGCTGCGGCTGTACGCCGCGTCCGGTGTGCCGCTGAGCGAGGCGACCGGCACCTTGGGCGCCGATCCGCTCGGGTTGCTGGCCCGTACGGGCGACGACAGCAAGCTGCGCGTCCAGTTGGAGGCGGCGGCCCGGCTGGCCGTGCGCGCGGCGGGTGACTCGCCCAAGTTGCGGGCGCTGGCCGTGGACGCGTTGCCGTATCACGAGGCGGGTGGTTCGACCGCTGAGGAGCTGGGTGCTTCGCTGGCCACCGGTGTCGCGTATCTGCGGGAGCTGACCGCGGCCGGGCTGGATGTCGATACGGCCTGCCGGCAGTTGGAGTTCCGCTACGCCGCCACCGCCGACCAGTTCCTGACGATCGCGAAGCTGCGCGCGGCCCGCCGGCTGTGGGCGCGGGTCGCCGAGGTGTGCGGGGCTTCGTCTGCCGGGGCCGCGCAGCGCCAGCATGCGGTCACGTCCACGGTGATGATGACCCGTCGGGATCCGTGGGTGAACATGCTGCGTACCACGGTGGCCGGGTTGTCCGCGGGTGTGGGCGGTGCGGACGCGGTGACGGTGCTGCCGTTCGATGCCGCGCTGGGTCTGCCGGACGCGTTCGCCCGTCGGATCGCCCGTAACACCCAGTCCGTGCTGTTGGAGGAGTCGCATCTGTCGAAGGTGATCGACCCTGCGGGCGGTTCCTGGTACGTGGAGAGTCTCACCGATGAGCTGGCCCGTGTGGCGTGGGCGTTCTTCCAGGAGATCGAGGGTGGGGGCGGCCAGGCCGCGGCGTTGCGTTCCGGGTTGATCCGCGAGCGGTTGGCGGGTACCTGGCGGCGGCGGTCCGAGGACCTGGCCCGGCGCCGTGAACCGATCACCGGTGTCAGTGAGTTCCCGCATCTCGCGGAGCCGCCGGTGCACCGCGAGCCGGCGCCGGTTCCGGTGGGTGGTGGGCTGCCGCGGGTGCGGCGGGACGATGCGTATGAGCGGTTGCGGTCTCGGTCCGATGCGCATCTTGCGGCGGGTGGGGAGCGTCCGAAGGTGTTTCTTGCGGCGTTGGGTCCGGCAGTGGTGCACACGGCGCGGGTGGCGTTCGCGGCCAATCTGTTCCAGGCGGGCGGCATCGAGACGGTTCAGGAGTCCGCGTCGGTGGACGTGGAGTCGGTGGGCGAGGCGTTCGTGCGCAGTGGCGCGGGCATTGTCTGTGTGTGTTCGAGTGATGCGGTGTACGGCGAGCAGGCGGCGGCTGTGGCGGCCGCATTGAAGTCGGCGGGTGCGCTGCGGGTGTATCTGGCGGGCAAGCCGGGTGAGCGCCGGGAGGAATTCGTGGCGGCCGGTGTGGATGCGTTTGTCTTCGCGGGCTGCGACGTGGTCGAGGTGCTGTCCTCGGCTCTGGATGTCATGGAGGTGGCGTGATGGATGAGACGACGCGACAGGCGGGCGCCCTCGGCAGTACGCCGTCGGACATCCCGGCGCCGTCAGGCGCCCTCGGCAGTACGCCGACGGACATCCCGGCGCGATCGGGCGCCATTCCGGACTTCAGCACGATCGAGCTGGACGGTGCGGGAGAGGGCGCGGTCACGGCGGATGGTGCGGGTGGCGCCGGGCAGTGGGCGGAAGCGGTGCAGCAGGCCACCGGCAAGGGTGTCGAGAATCTGATCTGGGAGACCCCGGAGGGCATCGACGTCAAGCCGCTCTATACCGAGGCCGATCTTGCAGGCGTGGATTTCCTGGGTACTTATCCGGGGATCACGCCGTATCTGCGTGGCCCGTACCCGACGATGTATGTCAATCAGCCGTGGACGATCCGGCAGTATGCCGGATTCTCCACCGCCGAGGAGTCGAACGCCTTTTACCGGCGCAATCTCGCTGCCGGGCAGAAGGGCTTGTCGGTCGCTTTCGATCTGCCTACGCACCGTGGCTACGACAGTGATCATCCGCGGGTTACCGGCGATGTCGGGATGGCGGGTGTCGCCATCGACTCGATCTATGACATGCGGCAGCTGTTCGAGGGCATTCCGCTGGACAAGATGACCGTGTCGATGACGATGAACGGTGCGGTGCTGCCCGTTCTCGCTCTGTATATCGTGGCGGCCGAGGAGCAGGGTGTTCCGCCCGAGAAGTTGGCCGGGACCATCCAGAACGACATCCTCAAGGAGTTCATGGTCCGCAACACGTACATCTATCCGCCGCAGCCCTCGATGCGGATCATCTCCGATATCTTCGCGTACACGTCGCAGAAGATGCCGCGCTACAACTCCATTTCGATCTCCGGCTATCACATCCAAGAGGCGGGCGCGACGGCCGACTTGGAGCTGGCGTACACGCTGGCCGATGGGGTGGAGTATCTGCGTGCGGGTATGGCGGCCGGCATGGACGTGGACTCGTTCGCCCCGCGGTTGTCGTTCTTCTGGGCGATCGGCATGAACTTCTTCATGGAGATCGCCAAGCTGCGGGCGGCTCGGCTGCTGTGGGCGCGTCTCGTGCAGCGCTTTGAGCCGAAGAATCCCAAGTCCCTTTCTCTGCGTACCCATTCGCAGACTTCGGGCTGGTCGCTCACCGCGCAGGATGTGTTCAACAATGTCACGCGTACGTGTGTGGAGGCGATGGCCGCCACGCAGGGGCACACCCAGTCGCTGCACACGAATGCGCTGGACGAGGCCCTGGCCCTGCCCACCGACTTCTCCGCTCGGATTGCCCGTAACACGCAGTTGTTCCTGCAGCAGGAGTCGGGCACGTGCCGGGTCATCGACCCGTGGGGTGGCAGCGCGTACGTCGAGAAGCTGACCCACGATCTGGCGCAGCGGGCCTGGCAGCACATCGAGGAGGTCGAGGCGGCCGGTGGTATGGCCAAGGCCATCGATGCGGGCATCCCGAAGCTGCGTGTCGAGGAGGCCGCGGCTCGTACGCAGGCGCGGATCGATTCGGGGCGGCAGGCGCTGATCGGTGTCAACAAGTACCGGGTGGAGACCGATGAGGAGATCGAGGTCCTCAAGGTCGACAACTCTGCGGTGCGCGCGCAGCAGATCGAGAAGTTGAAGCGGTTGCGTGCGGAGCGTGACGAGGGTGCCTGTCAGGATGCGTTGCGGGCGTTGACTGTGGCGGCGAAGTCCGGTCCTGGTGAGGGGCTTGAGGGGAATCTGCTGGCGTTGGCCGTGGATGCGGCTCGTGCGATGGCGACGGTCGGTGAGATTTCGGATGCTCTGGAGTCGGTGTACGGGCGGCACTCGGGTCAGATCCGTACGATCTCCGGTGTGTATCGAGATGAGGCGGGCCCTTCTTCGGGGGTCGAGCGCACCCGTGATCTGGTGGCCGAGTTCGAGCGTGCCGAGGGGCGCCGGCCGCGCATCCTGGTGGCCAAGATGGGCCAGGACGGTCATGACCGTGGCCAGAAGGTGATCGCTACGGCCTTTGCCGACCTGGGTTTCGATGTGGATGTCGGCCCGTTGTTCCAGACGCCGGCCGAGGTGGCCAGGCAGGCGGTGGAGGCGGATGTCCATATCGTCGGGGTGTCGTCGTTGGCGGCTGGTCATCTGACGCTGGTGCCGGCGCTGCGGGAGGCGTTGGCCGCGGAGGATCGTGAGGACATCACGGTCGTGGTGGGCGGGGTGATTCCGCCGCAGGATGTGCAGCCGTTGCGCGACATGGGTGCGGCCGCGGTGTTCCTGCCGGGCACGGTCATTCCCGATGCCGCTCATGATTTGGTGCGGGATTTGGCGTCGGTCCTCGGTCACGAGCTGTGAGCCGGTGCCGTTGATGCCGCCGAGGATCGATGTCGAACGGTATGCGGAGGGTGTCCGGGCGGGGTCCAGGGCGTGGATCGCCCGTGCCGTCACCCTCGTCGAGTCCACCCGTGCCGATCACCGGGCGGCCGCTCAGCGGCTGCTGATCGAGCTGTTGCCGTTTTCGGGTGCGGCTCGCCGGGTGGGCATCAGCGGGGTGCCGGGTGTCGGTAAGTCGACGTTCATCGATGCGCTGGGCACGCTGTTGACGGGTATGGGGCACCGGGTGGCGGTGCTGGCCGTCGACCCGTCCTCCAGCCGTACGGGCGGCTCCATTCTGGGTGACAAGACCAGGATGGAGCGGCTGGCGACGGATCCTGCGGCGTTTGTCCGGCCCTCGCCCACGTCTGGGACGCTGGGTGGGGTGGCGCGGGCGACGCGTGAGTCGATTGTGGTGATGGAGGCCGCCGGGTATGACGTGATCCTGGTGGAGACGGTCGGTGTCGGCCAGTCGGAGACGACTGTGGCGAATATGGTCGACACCTTCCTGTTGCTGACGCTGGCTCGCACCGGTGACCAGCTGCAGGGCATCAAGAAGGGTGTGTTGGAGCTGGCGGATCTGGTGTCCGTCAACAAGGCGGACGGTCCGCATGAGCGGGACGCCCGCTCGGCGGCGCGTGAACTGGCCGGTGCGCTGCGGCTGTTGCAGCCGGCGGATGCGGTGTGGACGCCGCCGGTGCTGACGTGCAGTGCCCGCGAGGGCACGGGGCTGAAGACGGTGTGGGAGCGGATCGAGCAGCATCGCACTCTGCTGGAGTCCAGTGGTGCGCTGGCCGAGCGGCGTCGTGCGCAGCAGGTCGACTGGACCTGGGCGATGGTGCGGGAGCGGTTGATCGACCGTCTTCAGGAGCATCCTGAGGTGCGTCGGTTGGGGCCCGGGATCGAGCGTGCGGTGCGTGAGGGGGAGATCACGGCGACGCTGGCCGCCGAGCGGCTGTTGGCGGCGTTCGGTCTGTCGGACGGGGCGCGCGACGGGGGTTGAGGGGCGGGTGGTGTACTCATCCGCGTTTCTGAGTAGCCGCGCTCATGACTCCGCCGGGCCCGGCGTGGAGGATTCCGGTGACAGGCACCATCTCGTCCGCGGCCGGCCCGTCCGGCGCTGTGGCGGGTGGGTACCGACCGGGTCTGGGGGCCAGCATCTATCCGCAGGATGTCGAGTTCGGGCTGTACGAGGGCAATCCGCTCGCTGGGTTGATCGAGGGGTTCTGTCTCGTGCTGGACGCGGGCGGCGAGTTGGAGGCGCGGCCGGTCGTCCATGTCCAGTTGCGTCGGGGTGTGCGGCTGTCGGCGGTCGAGGCGGACCGGCTGGCCAAGGCTTGTCAGTATGGTGTGCAGCGTCATCTGGCCGCTGTCGGTGGGGATTTCGTCCAGTTGTCGGACGAGGATGCGTCGGCGAACGAGGTCGCCATCGAGTTGCATCCGTTCGGTGCGGGTCCGTTTGGCGGCGGGCCGTCGGTCGGGGACGTCTCATTCGGCTTGCTGGAAGTGCGCGATTTCTGTGAAGTGTGTGACGGCCATGTCGCGGAAGCGGGCGGCGGCGGAGGAGAGGTAGCTGTCTTCCCGCCGGACCAGGCTCAGGGTGCGGATGCAGTCGGGGGTGTCCAGCCGCAGCCAGGCCAGTGGCATCACTGAGGGGTCGGTGCGGGCGATGGTCGGCAGGAGTCCGATGCCGAGGCCGGCGGCGATCAGGAAGTGGGTGGCGCCCGGTTCGTCGCCTTCGCAGGAGATGACGGGGCGGCGTCCGGTTGTCGCGAACAGCTGGTCGAGGAGGGCGCGTTGCCAGTGTCCGGGCCGGGTGGAGATGAAGGGTTCGTCGGCGATGTCGGCCAGCGTGACCTGGGTCCGGCCTGCCAGCGCGTGTCCGGCCGGGACGGCGAGCAGTACTTCCTCACGGAGGAGTCGGACCGCGTCGAGCCCAGGCCCGTGCAGTGGTTGCGAGGAGAAGCAGAAGTCCACCTCTCGCGCGCGTAGTTGGTCGCGCATCACTTCCGGGGTGGATTGGAAGACCCGCATGGTGATGTTGGGGTGTGCGGTGCGGAATGCGCCCAGCAGTTCGGAGAGGGGCAGCAGGGTCTCCGCGGCGAGGGCGACGCTGCCGTGGTCGAGCCCGGCGGCGTCGGCGACTTCGCGGCGGGCGTCGTCCAGTTCGTCCAGCGCTCGCTCGACGCGGCGCAGGAACGCCGTTCCGTAGCGGTTGAGCCGGATGGTGCGGCCCTGCCGGTCGAAGAGCGGCACGCCCAGTTCGGCTTCCAGTCGGGCGATCGTCCGGCTCACCGATGGCTGGGCCACCCGGAGTTCCTCGGCGGCCCGGCTGATGTGCTCACGCCGGGCGACGGCCCGGAAGTAGCGCAGGGACAGCAGATCCATCGGCTTCTCGGGCCTTCCGCCGTGGTGACGTCTAACGGTTCATGGTCACATACGGCCGTCGCGGCGGTGGCGGTGCGACCCGTCCGCATGTCATCGGGCGGTCTGTCAGTCGTGCGTCGACACCGTGGCCCAGACGGTTTTGCCCGAGGGGTCCGGTGTCCAGCCCCAGGCGTCGCTGAGCTGGTCGACGATGTGCAGTCCGCGGCCGGACTCGGCGAGCGGTCGGTGCGGGGCGAGTACCGGCGTTCTGGTGCCGGGGTCGGAGACGGCGCACAGCACGGTGGCGTCCTGCCGGGTCAGTGCGAGCCAGGCGGGGCAGTAGGAGCCGGCTTCGGCGTGGCACCGGCTGCCGTCGCCTTCCTTCTCTTCGGCGCCGTATCGCAGGGCGTTGCTGACGAGTTCGGAGACGACGAGGGCGGCGTCCTCCGTGACGGTGGTGCACATCTGCCAGCCTTCGAGTGTCAGCCGGGTGAAGCGGCGGGCCTCCGCCACGGTGTGCGGGGAGCCGCCGAGGGCGCATGCGGCGAAGTCGTCGGGGCCTGGCAGCCACCAGGTGTCCTTGCGTGTTTCCTCCCGAAGGGCGTCGTGCACGGTCGTCTCTGCCGGATGCGTCGTCATCACGAACTCCGTGAGGGCTTTCGGGGCTGGGCGGAACTTCCCGGGACAGCTAATATCCTCGTCAGCCGCGCCCCGCTGCAAGTACATCTGCAATTGCATCGGTAAGGACGGTTGCACAGGGGCCCGTTCGCGCCACTCTGATCGCGGGCCCGGGATCGGCGGAGGCTCGTCCTCCAGCAAGGGAGCAGCATGATGGAGTCGGTGACCAACGGCATGCAGGCGACCAGCATCGAACGCGCCGTATGGCGCAAAAGCCGCCGCAGCAATCCCAGCGGCAACTGCGTTGAGCTGGCAGTTCTTTCCGACGGCGGGGTGGCGGTGCGCAACTCCCGGTATGTGTCGGGCCCGGCGCTGATCTACACGCGCGCCGAGATGGCGGCCTTCGTGCAGGGCGCCAAGGACGGCGACTTCGACGATCTCATCGATTGCGGCTGACATATGTCAGCTGGATAGTTGGCTCGACTGTACGAACGCTACGGGCGGTGGGACACTGAGCGTTCGCCCGACCACTCAGGGGAGTCACCATGATCGCCGCGCAGCCGAGCCGCGATACATCTCTGCGCCGCTACCTGGAGCATCCCCGGGGCGGCCCGACCGTCCTGCGCATCGTGCTGGGCACCCAGTTGAGACGGTTGCGGGAGGCGGCGGGCATCACCCGCGAGGCCGCCGGAGACGCCATCCGCGGCTCGCACGCGAAGATCAGCCGCCTGGAGCTCGGCCGGGTGGGCTGCAAAGAGCGGGACATCGCAGACTTGCTGACGCTCTATCACATCACCGAGGAGGCGGAGCGCGGCGACTTCCTCGCGCTGGCCCGCCGGACCAGCTCTCCGGGCTGGTGGCACCAGTACGGCGATGTGCTGCCCAGCTGGTTCGAGACGCTGATCGGCCTGGAAGAGGTCGCGTCCGTCATCCGCACGTATGAAGTCCAGTTCGTGCCGGGCCTGTTGCAGACACCGGAGTACGCCCGGGCGGTGACGCGGCTCGGCCACCCGCAGGCGTCCGCGGAGGAGATCGACCGCCGGGTGGCGCTGCGGATCAAGCGTCAGGATCTGCTGACCGTGGCGAACGCACCGCGGCTGTGGGCGGTGATCGACGAGGCTTCGCTGCGTCGCCCGCTCGGCGGTTCGGAGGTGATGGCGGATCAGCTGCGGCATCTGCGGTCGATGGCGGCGCTGCCGAACGTCACGCTGCAGATTGCGCCGTTCAGCCTCGGGGGTCTCGCGGCGGCCGGCGGTCCGATCACGATCCTGCGGTTCCTGGAGCCGGATCTGCCGGACATCGTCTATCTGGAGCAGCTGACCAGTTCGCTGTATCTGGACAAGCGCGATGACGTGGACCATTACCTCGCGGTGATGGACCGGCTCAGTGCGCAGTCCGAATCGCCGCGTGAGTCCCTGGCGATACTGGAGCGGCTGCTCAAGCAGGACAGCTGACCGGCGGGGCCCGTGTGGGCCCCGCCTTTCGCTGTTCGTGGCGCTACGGCCGGCTACGGCTTACGTGCGACGCCGCCGTACTCGATCCACTCCGTGGTGAGCTGCTTCGGCCCGAGGTCCGTGTCCGGTCGCCAGGTGGAGACCTCCACCAGTCCCGGCTCCAGAATCTCCAGCCCGTCCAGGAACTGCTCCAGGTCACGCGCCTGGCGCACCCGGCCCCAGTTGCCGTGGGTGGTTTTGTCCATGAAGTCGGAGACGAAGTCGCGGGTCGCCTTGTCCTCGCTGACCAGCTGACAGACCACCAGGAAGCTGCCGGGAACCAGCCGTTCGGCGACCCGCCTGACCAGTGCCGCGGGATCGTCCTTGTCCGGGATGCAGTGCAGTACGGAGACGAACAGGGCGGCAACCGGCTCATTGAAGTCGATCAGCCGCTCGACCTCGGGGCTGCCGAAGATGCCGTCCGTGTCGCGCATATCGGCCTGGATGACCGCGGTGTTGTCGTTCTCCTCCAGCAGGGCGCGGCCGTGCGCCAGCACGATGGGGTCGTTGTCGACGTACACCACGCGGGACTCCGGATCGACCCGCTGCGCCACCTGGTGGACGTTGTCCTGGGTCGGCAGGCCTGATCCGTGGTCGATGAACTGCCGGATGCCCTGTTCGACGGCCAGCCATCGGACCACCCGCTGCAGGAAACGCCGGTTGTTGATGGCCAGCACCTGGGTGCTCGGTACGACCTTGTTCAGCTCTTCGCAGGCCTCGCGGTCCACGGAGTAGTTGTCCTTGCCGCCGAGGTAGTAGTCGTACATCCGCGCCACGCTCGGGATGCTGACATCGACGGTGCTGGACTGCGGTTGTGTTTCCTGGCTCATTCCACACTTTCCCGTCGTTCGGCATCCACCGCCATGAAGCCGCGGCCGACCGCGCCATGACGGGCGACCGGGCCGGTGCGGTCTCCAACATACCCACGAATCGCCGGGCCGCAGCACCAACCGCCTTCCTACTCAAGGGTATTCATTCGCCCAGGAGATATGCGCCGTGACGGCCGGGGCGGCCTGGACCCGAAGCCCGCCCCGCCGGTTCTCATCGCGCTCTCACCCTGCGCTCAGCACCCGGTCAGGCCCCGTCCTTACGGTCACCGAACGGAGCAAGAGGTGAGTGCACGATGTACCAGTAGGACCTGTCCGGTGGATCAGGGCCGCTGCCGCGACGTAGCAGCCCCTTGGCTCATGGCCCCGACAGCCCGAATCACACGCCCATGAATCGGCTGAGCAGCCCGCCAGGGGTGAAATCCAGCTCGGACGCAACCGTGGCTCTGCGCTCCCCCTTTGATTCACCGGTCATGGGGGAAGTGGCGACGCCCGACCCGGAACCCGAAGCATGGGAGAAGAGCGGTAGGCCATCGGCGGCGGCAGCACCGGCGCCGCCGAGCAGGGCAGTGGTGGCCAGGGCGACTGCGAAGAGCGTGGTGCGGATGCGCATGAATTCTCCTGAAAGCCGAGTCGGTGATCGCCTCTGTCCTTCCCCTTACCGTCCTCTCGGCATGACGCGCACCCAAAGATCACCCCAGTGGACCCTTGCAGCCTGTTCTCTCCCCTGCTTGCCGGTCACGTATCGCGCGTGGCAACGGGAACACCATCCATCGGACAAGGCGTAGGGCGTGTCCGATGGGTCGAGTGACAAGACCCGTCGGACGCGCCCTCGCCCGGCGGGCACCCCGGCTGGCGACGATGTCCCGGGGGACGGTGACCGTGATCGTCCGCTGCGCCGATTGAGCCGGTACGGGCCCTTACCCGGGAAAGGCGCCCGAGAGCAGTGGTTGCCACACAACCTCGGCCTCCGGAATGCTTATGCCGTACTTCTGCTCCAGAAAGCGGAGAAAAGCCTCATCGTCCTTTTCTTCGTCGCCCTCCCCCGGTGCGACGAAGTCGGAAAGCTCCTCGGGCATTACCTCCGGCACATCCCACGGGGCACCTATCTCGAAGGAGCAGTGCACAACTCCGAAGGAAGCGAACGAGGCAGTGGTGAACCCCTTACCCCCGTTGTTGTGCAATGCGAAGACGCGGGTGTCTCGGGACAGGGCCGCCAGCAGTTCCTCGTCACTGGAATTCGCGAAGTGCGGCTCAATCGAATACGCCCATCCGCCGGAACCGCCCGCTCGCACGATGGACTCGGGCTGAGCGAGGAATCCGCAACGCTCCAGGCGAGCCGCGCTCTCCTCGTCCTCGGGGTCGATGAACTCCAGGTCGGCCACGGTGCCGTCGTCGCCGAGAAACATGATCTCCTCGACCTCCTCGTACGACAACGGGCAGACCCGGTCCTCGGCGAATCCCATCCGCGACAGCATCTCGGCCGGTGAGATGCCTTCGCAGAGAACGACCGTGTACCCCAAGTCATAGGCGTCGGATATCCAGCGCAGCCCGTTGTCCATGCCCAATTCCCCCTTCTGGTCGGCCGATTGCCGGCCGCGGGGGCATCATTTCACAGGCACCACAACGCCCGAACTGGGAGTCAGTCCTTGTCAGGCCTTGGGAATGTCGAAGTAGCGGTTCATGGCGGAGGCCAGGCCGAGGTCGCCGGACACCTTGAGTTTGCGGGTGAGAAACATCGTCACCGGATTTCCGTTGCCGGAGACGAGCTTGAGGAACTCGGCGTCACGCATCACCAGCGTCAGCCGCGCTTCGGCGTCCGTACGGCCCTTGCTGACGGTGCAGACGCCGTCCGCGATGGTCGTCTCGTAGACCACGGCGGACTCTCCGGTGATCTTCCAGCGGATCAGGGCGCGCAGCGTACCGGCGGCCTCCGGCCGGAACTGCCGGCCCATCCGCCCGAAGACCTCGCCGAGCACCCGCGTCCGCAGCTCACCGTGCGCGAGTTCGCCGATCTGCCTGCCGGTGAGCCCCTTCACGATCTTCGCGAACTCCTCCGGTGTGACGCTCGCGAAGTCGAGCCCGTCCAACCGGGCACGGATATCGTCGGCCACAGAACCCCTCCCTGCCATACCGTCCACTACTTACCGTGCAGTAAACTTACTGCAAAGTAAGTTTACTCGCGTAGTGGGTAGGCTGACAAGGATGAGTGACACACGCAGGCGACGCGTCCCCCGCCCGGTCCGGGAACAGCAAATCATCGACGCGGCGATCCAGGTGTTCGCCAAACGCGGCTATCACGCCGCGTCGGTCGATGAGATCGCCGAGCTCGCCGGGATCTCCAAGCCGATGGTCTATCTCTATCTCGACTCCAAGGAAGGGCTGTTCATCGCCTGCCTGCGGCGCGAGGCCGGCCGTCTGGTGGCCGCGTTCCAGGCCGCCGCCGGCGATGCGCACTCCCTCGAACTGCGGCTGCGGGCCGGCCTGGACGCGTTCTTCACCTTCGTCACCGAACACCGTGCCAGCTGGGTGGTACTGCACCGGCAGGCGTCGGAGCTGAGCCCGGCCATCGCCGCGGAGGTGACACAGGCACGGCGGGCCGTCATGGAGCAGGTCACCGACCTGGTCCGGGTCGGCATCGCGGAGAGCGCGGCGGCGACCCGGCCGCACGACGAGGACGCCGACTTCGTGGCACACGCCCTGGTCGGCGCGGCGGACACACTCACCGACTGGATGGAGCGGCACCCCGACGAGTCGCCGGAGCGGATCACCCTGCGGCTGATGAACATGGTGTGGGTCGGGATGCGCAATGTGCTTGATGGTGAGGTGTGGACGCCGGGCGAGGCCGGTAGAACAGGTGAATGACCACAGAGCAGAGTGAGCCGACGGCCGATGGGGGTCCCCCCTGCTCGAACGGAGTTGAGAGCTTGGGGGCGATCCCTGTGGCCGAGGCCGCACCGACCACCGGGCAGCCGCCGACCACCGAGGAGATGGTGCGCGCCAACGAGGCGAACTGGGATGCCCGCACCCCCGTCCATGTGGCCAGCGAGTTCTACGGCCTGGACGGTTCCCGTACCGCCGAGGACTGGTTCGCGCCCTTCGAATGGACGGATCTCGGCGATCTGGTCGGGCGGGACGTGCTGCATCTGCAGTGCCATCTGGGCACCGAGACGGCCGCGTTCGCCGAGCGGGGCGCCGCGCACACCGTAGGGCTGGACATCTCCACGGCGGCGGTCGCGGAGGCTCGGCGGCTGGCGGCCGAGGCCGGGCGGGATGTGGAGTTCGTACGGTCCGACGTCCACCGGGCCGTGGAGGCGCTCGGCGGCCGCCGGTTCGATGTGATCTACACCGGCAAGGGGGCGCTGTGCTACCTGCCGGATCTGACCGTCTGGGCGGGGATCGTCAGCGCGCTGCTGCGGCCGGGCGGGACGCTCTACCTGGTGGAGTTCCATCCGCTGCTGGACGCCCTGGGCCCGACGCCGGGCCCGGATCGGCGGCAACTCCTGCTCCGGTATGACTACTTGGCGGGCCGCGGGCCCCTCAGGAGCGATACGCCGGACACCTACACCGACGGCCCGCCGGTGCAGGGCGCGACGACCAGTTACGAGTGGCGGCACGGCATCGGCGAGGTCGTCTCGGCCATGGTCGGCGCGGGGCTGACCGTCCAACTGGTGCGGGAGACCGAGCTGTTGCCCTGGAAGCGGTTCGAGTCCATGGTGCCGTCCGACAACGGCTGGTGGCGTCTGCCACCGTCGGAGCCGATCATTCCGCTGCTGTACGCCGTGCGGGCGGTGAAGGGCTGAGGCGCGATCGCGGTGCCCGAAGGCCCGGGTGGATTGCACCCGGGCCTTCGGTCCGATCGCTACTACGAGCCCTGGCCGGCCTTGCGGACGACCATCGCGGACCCGCCGCCTCGGCGTTTCGGTTCGGCGACCGCCTGGGTGCGGCCGTCGGCGAGGAACTCCAGGGCGGCGACGGCGCCGATCTCCGGTGACGGGGTGAAGGTTTTCGGGGCCTCGACGAAGCGCTGGCCGAGCTGTTCGAGTGCGGTGCGCTCAGGGGACTTGAGGAACGCCGGTTCGGCCTCGGTGTCCGCGCGGTTGCGTTGCGAGATCCGCGGTGCGGCGACCGCTTCGGGCAACGTCATGCCCAGGTCGACACGGTTGACCAGGGTCTGCAGCACGGTCGTGATGATCGTGGCGCCGCCCGGCGTGCCGACCGCGAGCAGCGGCCGGCCGTCCTTGAGGACGATCGTCGGGGACATGCTGCTGCGCGGGCGCTTGCCGGGGCCGGGCAGGTTCGGGCCGGGCACGTCCTTGGAGAGCGGAGTGAAGTCGAAGTCGGTCAGCTCGTTGTTGAGCAGGAAGCCGCGTCCGGGCACGGTGATCGCGGAGCCGCCGGTCTGCTCGATGGTGAGGGTGTAGGACACCACGTTGCCCCAGCGGTCGGACGTCACCAGGTGAGTGGTCGAGGGGCCCTCGTACGGTTCCGGGCTGCCGGTGCGCTGTGTGCAGCCGGTGCCGGGGCGGCGCGGATCCGCGGGCGCGACCGGGCTGGTGAGGGTGGCGGTGGGGCTGATCAGGCAGGCGCGGTCCTTGGCGAACTTCTTGGACAGCAGCTGCTCGGTGGGCACGTCGGAGAAGGCCGGATCGCCCACCCACCGGTTGCGGTCGGCGAACCCGATACGGCTGGCTTCGAGGTAGTGGTGGAGCGCCTGGACCCGGTCGGCCGCGGACAGCTTGAAGTTCTCCAGGATGTTGAGGGCCTCGCCGACGGTGGTGCCGCCGGAGGAGGAGGGCGCCATGGAGTACACGTCGAGGCCGCGGTAGGTGGCGTGGGTCGGATCCTGACGCAGCGGGGTGTACTTCGCGAGGTCGCCGGCCTTCATCAGGCCGGGGCGTATCTTCGCGTCGGAGCCCGGTGCCACGGGCGGATGCTGGACGGTGCGGACGACATCGCGCCCGATCCCGCCCCGGTAGAGCGCGTCCATCCCCTCGCGGGCGAGCTGCCGGTACGTACGCGCGAGGTCGGGGTTGCGGAAGCGTGATCCCACGACCGGGAGCTCACCGTGCGGCAGGAACAGCTTCGCGGTGGAGGAGATCTTCCGGAAGCGCTCCTCGTTCATTTCGGTCTGGGCACGGAATTCCTCGTTGACGACGAAGCCGTGGTCGGCGATCCGCGTGGCCGGCCGCAGCGCCTTGGCCGGCGATATGGTCCCCCAGTCGCGCAGGGCCTTCCGCCAGGTCGCCGGGGTGCCCGGAACACCCACGGAGAGACCGGAGTTGACGGCCTCGGGGAACGGGATGGGCTTGCCCGTCGAAGGGTCGATGAAGGCGTCCGACTTCATACGGGCGGGGGCGGTCTCCCGGCCGTCGATGGTGCTGACTTTGCCGGTGCGGGCGTTGTAGTACGTGAAGTAGCCGCCGCCTCCGATGCCCGCCGAGTACGGCTCGACGACTCCCAGGGCGGCGGCGGTGGCGACCGCGGCGTCGACGGCATTGCCGCCGCGGCGCAGTACCTCGATGCCGGCCTGGGAGGCGTAGGTGTTGACGCTGGAGACCGCGCCGCCGTTACCGGTGGCGACGGATTCCTTGGTGGGGGGCTTGAGTCCGAGTTCCGACGCGGCCGATGCGGCGCCGGACGACTTGCCGACGCCCGGCTGGGCACCTGCGCTGACGGAGAAGATCAGGGGGACGGCGATCACCGCGACGGAGGCGGCGGCGACCACGGTGCGGCGGACGGGCATGAAGCCTCCGGTATCCCTAGGGGAGCTGAGATTGCTGAAACCCTGGCAGGAGGGGCTCGGCGCAGCAACTGTCGATGGCATTAATTGCGCTACTTCTGAGGTTCCCGCTCGGTAACGTCCTGGGCGGCTCTGCTCGGCGTATTTCGGCCGGGGGCGGCAATGCCTGACTGCCCGTCAGTAGTTCCGCTGGCGAAGGGAAGCGTGTGCCGGAGGAAGACGTGCACAGAGAAAGTCGTGCACAGCGAGACATGCGCGCAGAGACGTGTGTCGGAGGGAAACGCGTGTCGTCGGAGGGAGCTCACTCACCCACGGCGCCGATACACCGAACGCAGCAGCTGGTCCTTGTGCGGCCCGCCGACCCGCCACTCCAGCAGCCACTCGTCCGCGCTGACGACGGTGAAGCTCCCCTCGTACCGGTCCGCGGCGCAGGGGTGGACGGCGGTCCAGCGGCCGGTCCGCAGGTCCAGGTCGTGGAAGGGCCGGCCGTCCGCGAAGGCGACCGCGGCGGTGCCGTCCGGCCGGGGCCGCAGCCGTAGCGTCCGGCTCGCCGGATGCACCGTCCCGCCCCAGGTCAGCTCGCCCTCCTCGATGTGCAGCAGCCCCTCCCCCGCCGCATCGGGCCGGAAGTCAGCCGTGCCGTGAAAGCGGCCCTCGGTACCGTCCCGCAGGTCGCACACGACGCGGTCGACGCTCCAGCGACCGGCCAGATACGCCGCGGCGTCGGGGACCGGGTGCGCGGTGGGGCCGGGTACGGACTCTCGTGCGGACTCTGCGGGCATACCCCCATTCTCCCGTCCCGGCCGGGAGCGCCACTCGGTGCTGCCACCTGGCGGGATCCGACTCCTCCCGGCCGCTCGTATCGTGCGGACCCGCCCCGCCCGTCCTACTCTCGGTGCTGAGATCGTCACCGAGATCCGCCCGGGGTCCCGGGCCATCCGGGGCGCCGTGCCCGCCGCAACCACCACGTATGAGACCGGAGACCGGAGGCACCACCATGCCGGAGCTGTTCATCGGCGGTCAGTGGACCGCAGCGGCCGACGGGCAGGTGCGTGAGATCCGCTGTCCGGCGGACGGCAGCCTGGTCGCGACCGTCGACGAGGGCGGCCCGAAGGACGCGGCGGCGGCGATCGCGGCCGCCCGTACGGCCTTCGACGACGGGACCTGGCCCCGGACACCGGCCGCAGAGCGCGGCCGGCTGGTGCTGCGCGTCGCCGAGCTGCTGGAGCGCGACCGGGACACGCTGGCCAAGGCCGAGTCCCTGGACACCGGGAAGCGGCTGGTCGAGAGCGTGTACGACATGGACGACATCGCCAACTGCTTCCGCTACTTCGGCAACCTGGGCGCGGCCGGCGGCACCGACCGGGTGGTGGACTCCGGCAGCCCGGAGACGGACAGTACGGTGCGGCACGAGCCGGTCGGCGTCTGCGCGCTGATCACGCCGTGGAACTACCCCCTGCTGCAGACGGCCTGGAAAGTCGCCCCCGCCCTCGTCGCCGGCAACACCTTCGTCCTGAAGCCCAGCGAACTGACCCCGCACACCGCCATCCACCTCATGCGGCTGCTGGCCGAGGCCGGGCTGCCGGACGGCGTCGCCAATCTGGTGCTGGGCACCGGCCCCATCGTGGGCGCGCCGCTCACCGAGGACCCCCGGGTGGACATGGTGTCGTTCACCGGAGGGCTGGTCACCGGCCGGCACATCATGGCCGCGGCCGCGCCCACCGTGAAGAAGATCGCCCTCGAACTGGGCGGCAAGAACCCGAACATCGTTTTCGCGGACGCCGATTTCGACGCCGCTGTGGACTACGCCCTGATGGCGGTCTTTCTGCACTCCGGGCAGGTCTGCTCGGCGGGCGCCCGGCTGCTCGTCCAGGACGAGCTGCATGACACGTTCGTCGACGAGCTGGTCGGCCGCGCCCGGCGGATCCGGCTCGGCGGACCGTTCGACGAGCATGCCCGTACCGGCCCGCTGATCTCGGCCGCGCACCGCGCGAAGGTGGAGGCGTATGTGGCGGCCGGGCTGGACGAGGGTGCCGTACTGCTCTGCGGCGGCTCGGCACCCGACGACCCGGCGCTGGCGGACGGCTTCTACTACCTGCCGACGGTGCTCGACGAATGCACTCCGGACATGTCCGTCGTCCGCGATGAGTCGTTCGGCCCGGTGCTGACGGTCGAGCGGTTCCGCGACGAGAACGAGGCAGTCTCACTCGCCAACGACACCGAGTACGGCCTGGCCGGGGCGGTGTGGACGCAGGACGCCGAGCGGGCCCACCGGGTCGCCGCCCGGATGCGGGCAGGAACGGTGTGGATCAACGACTTCCACCCCTACGTACCGCAGGCCGAATGGGGCGGAATGAAGCAGTCCGGCGTCGGGCGGGAGCTGGGGCCCGCGGGACTGGCCGAGTACCAGGAGGCCAAGCACATCTGGCGCAATACGGCGCCGCGCCCGCAAAGGTGGTTCGAGTGACAAGCCCCGACGCCGACGGCTCGCACGACGACCACGCACTCGCGGAACTCGGCTACAAGCCGGAACTCAAGCGAACCCTGGGCAACTTCCACACCTTCGCCGCCGGGATCAGCTACATCTCGATCCTGACCGGCACCTTCCAGCTGTTCTACTTCGGTGTGAGCAACGGCGGCCCGGCGTACTGGTGGTCATGGCCGATGGTCTTCCTCGGCCAGCTGATGGTGGCGCTGTGCTTCTGCGAGCTGGCCGCCCGCTACCCGGTGGCCGGGTCGATCTACAACTGGGCCAAGCAACTCGGCGGCCCGCACATCGGCTGGCTCGGCGGCTGGATGATGCTGACCGCCACCATGGTCTCGCTGTCCGCGGTGGCCCTCGCCTACCAGGTGACGCTGCCGCAGATCTCGTCGTGGTTCCAGTTCATCGGCGACGGCACCGGCCGGTACGACGCGGCGGCCAACGCCGTCCTGCTCGGCACCGTCCTCGTCGCCTTCACCACCCTGATCAACGCCTTCGGCGTCAAGCTGATGGCACGTATCAACTCCGCGGGCGTGGCCATCGAGCTGATCGCGGCCATCGTCCTGATCGTTCTGCTTGCCGCGCATGTCACCCGCGGCCCCAGTGCCCTGACCGAGACCTACGGCCTGGGCAAGGGCGAGAACCTCGGTTACCTGGGCGCGTTCCTGACCGCGTCACTGGCGTCGGCGTACGTCATGTACGGCTTCGACACGGCCTCGTCGCTCGGTGAGGAATCCAAGGACCCCGGCCGTAATGCCCCCCGCGCGATCCTCCGGGCGCTGGTCGCCTCATTCTTCATCGGCGGCCTGATCCTCCTCTTCGCCCTCCTCGCGGTTCCCGACCTGCACGCCGAGGAACTGTCCGTCGACGGCCTGCAGTATGTCGTCCTGTCCACCCTCGGCTCGACCATCGGGCAGATCGTGCTCTGGTGCGTGGTCATCGCGATCACCGTGTGCGAGCTGGCGGTGCACACCGCCGGCATCCGCCTGGCGTTCGCGATGGCCCGGGACAACAACCTCCCCGCCTCCTCGCTCCTGGCCAAGGTCAGCCCGCGCTTCCAGACCCCGGTACTCCCCGCGGTCGTCATCGGCCTGGTGGCGATCGGCATTCTCCTCATCAACGTAAACCAGCCACAGATCTTCTCCGTGATCACCAGCATCGCGATCATCATGATCTACCTGGCGTATCTGCTGGTCACCCTGCCGATGCTGGTCCAGCGCCTGCGCGGCAAGTGGACCCCGGTCCAGGGACGTTTCTCCCTCGGGAAATTCGGACTCCCGGTGAACATCCTCGCCGTCCTCTGGGGCGCCGCCATGTCCCTCAATCTGGCCTGGCCGCGCGCCGCCGTCTACAACGCGACCGGCCCCCAGCACTGGTATCTGCGCTGGGGCGCCTTCCTGTTCATCGGCGTCGTGGCGATCGGCGGATTCGCCTACTACTGGTTCGTCCAGCGCAAGCGCACAGGTGTCCTGGCCGGCCACGCCGCCGTACCGGACCCCAACGCCCCCGAACAACCCTGACCTGGAGACGGCACGATGCCCGAGAAGGCCCCGGCGGACGCCCCCCATCCGAACAACCCCCCTGCCACCAACGCCACCTCTTCCGGCCCGTCCTCTCCCGCCGCTCCTGTCGACGAGTTCGATTACGTGGTGGTCGGCGGCGGTACCGCCGGAGCGGTCGTGGCCGCCCGGCTGTCCGAGGACCCGGCCGTCACCGTCTGTCTGCTGGAGGCCGGCCCCTCGGACGTCGGTGATCCCAACATCCTCCGCCTCGACCGGTGGATGGGCCTGCTCGAATCCGGCTACGACTGGGACTACCCGGTCGAACCGCAGGAGAACGGCAACAGCTTCATGCGGCACGCCCGCGCCAGGGTGCTGGGCGGCTGCTCGTCGCACAACTCCTGTATCGCCTTCTGGGCACCGGCCGAGGACCTCGACGAGTGGGCCGCGATGGGCTGTACGGGCTGGAGCGCGGCCGACTGCTTCCCGCTGTACCAGCGCCTGGAGACCAATGACGCCCCCGGCGGCCACCACGGCCGCAGCGGCCCGGTGACCCTGCGCACCGTCCCGCCCAACGACCCCTGCGGCGTGGCCCTCCTGGAGGCCTGCGCCGAGTCGGGCATCCCCACCACACCTTTCAACAGCGGCAAGACCGTCGTCCGCGGCGCGAACTGGTTCCAGATCAACTGCCGCCCGGACGGCACCCGTTCATCCGCCTCGGTCTCCTACCTCCACCCCGTCATCGACACCCGCCCGAACCTCGACATCCGCACGGGCGTCCAAGCCAAACGGCTCCGCTTCACCCCCGACCGGCACTGCACCGGCGTCGACTACCTCTCCCCCGACCTGATCCACACCCGCACGGTCGGGGCCCGCCGCGAAGTCGTCGTCTCCTGCGGCGCCATCGACTCCCCGAAGCTGCTGATGCTCTCCGGCATCGGCCCGGCCGCCCACCTGCGCACCATCGGCATCGAGACGCTGGTCGACTCCCCGGGGGTCGGCTCCAACCTCCAGGACCACCCCGAGGGCGTCATCATGTGGGACGCCAAACAGCCCATGGTCAGCACCTCGACGCAATGGTGGGAGATCGGCATCTTCGCCGACACCGAGCCCGGCATCGACCGTCCGGACCTGATGTTCCACTACGGCTCGGTGCCCTTCGACATGAACACCTACCGCCGCGGCTACCCCACCTCCGAGAACGCCTTCTGCCTCACCCCGAACGTCACCCGCGCCCGCTCCCTGGGCACCGTCCGCCTCCGCACCCGCGACTTCCGCGACAAGCCCATGGTCGACCCGCGCTACTTCACCCACGAACACGACGTACGCGTCATGACATACGGCCTCCGCCTGGCCCGCGAGATCATCTCGCAGCCCCCCATGGCGAGTTGGGCCGGCACCGAACTCGCCCCCGGCCCCGACGCCCGCTCCGACGCCGAACTCCTCGACTACATCCGCACCACCCACAACACCGTCTACCACCCCGCCTGCACCGTCCAAATGGGCGCCCCCGACGACCCGGCCACCCCGCTGGACCCCCAACTCCGCGTCAAGGGCGTCACCGGACTACGAGTGGCGGACGGCTCGGCGATGCCGTTCCTGACGGCCGTGAATCCGTGCATCACCACGATGATGATCGGGGAGAAGTGCGCGGAGATGATTCGCGGGGGGTGAGCCCGGTGGCCCCATCGGCGTCGGCATCGCCCGTGCCTCAGCGCGGCGGCACGGCGGGCGACGCTGCCGGCCCGCTTGTCGCCATGCGCCCCTGTCCGGTCGGCTGTTCCGGGACGCGGGGCGCCCGGTAGGCGCGGGCGAGGTGGTGCTGGAGGCGGGCGTGGCGGAACTGGTAGACCGCACCGGCCTGGCGGAGCACACCCCGCTGGTAGGCGTCTTCCAGGAAGGTGACGACGGTCCAGGGCAGCCGGCCGGTCAGCGGCAGCCAGATCCGGGCGAGGACCGCCCACTGGCCCCAGGCGGTCAGGCTGAGCGCGTAGCCGAGGGCGCCTCCGAGCCCGCTGATGACGCCGAGTTTGAGCGAGGCCGTGAGACTCCAGACGAGTGGGCCCAGGATCGCCGGCATGGGCCGGATCACCACCCCGGATCCAAAGCCGACCAGGAGTCCGAAGGCGGGGGCCCAGACGAGGAACTGGGTGGCGACCGTGCGGAAGTTCGTACGCAGCAGGCTGACCGGATTGACGGCGGATCGGATGTCGAGAGGGGTTTCGAGGAGAGTCAGGAGGCCGAAGGCGGGGCCGGCTCCCAGCGCGAACACAAGTCCGTAGATGATGCCGTCGTCGAGGCCGACGACCAGGTAGGTCGGGAGGCCGACGTGGAAGAGGACCCCGTTGAGCACGCCACGTGCGAAGCCGTAGCCGACACCGAAGACGAGCCCGCACAGCAACCCGATCCCCAGTCGGGAGAGGGCTCTCCGGCCGGCCTTCCTTTCCTTGCCGAATATCCGCATGTCCCTGCCGGACAGCCGCATGCGCACGCCGGATGGCTGCACCGGCGCGTCCTTGGCCGCCACCAGGAACCAGTACGCGATCCCGAACATGAGTCCGGAGAGGAGCCCTGCCACCATCCCGTCCGCGAGCTGGAATTCGAGGGAGTCGAACAGGGTGCCCACGACGCAGTCGACGAGCCCGATGGTCAGACCGATCACCAGCGCGGTCACCAGCGTGCGCGTGGCGCGACGAAGCCCACCGCCGAGCCGCCACCACTCCAGGTTGGGGGTGTCGAGCCGGGTCAGGTGGTGGGCGAGGTAGCCGAGCCAGTACTGGGCGCGTTCCGGGTCGTAGGTGCGACGCGGCCTGCTGCCCGGCCGGTGCTCGGGCCGAGGGCGGTAGACCGTGGCGATGAAGTTGTCGAGGAGGTGGTCCTCCAGCTTCTCAGCGCTGCCGAATCGCCTGGTGTCCAGGAGCGAGGCCGGGTCGTTGTCGGGGGTGTCGCTGTAGACGGCGCGGGCCAGCGTGACCATCAGCGGAGTGGTCAGCACCGCGGCGAGGTGGGCAGCGCCCTGGCTGTGCGGCCGCTCTCGCAGCTCGCGCAGCACCGGGTCCCAGGCGGTCTCCGCGGGGGACCCGCCGCGGGCCTTGCGCGTGGTGCGCGGCAGGTAGTCGGCCAGGTCGCCCAGGGTGAGGTCGGTCAGATCCACCGCGGCGGCGGAGGTGAGTACGTCGGTCTCCGCCACGGCCGCGGCGTACTCGGACGGACGGCTCGTCAGCAGCAGTGGCATTGTGGTGGCGTTGAGTGCCTCCAGCGCGGGACGGCGCAGACCGCCGGCGATCTCGTCGAAACCGTCCAGCACGGGCAGCACTCGGCCGGTCTCGACCAGTACGGCGGCCAGGCTCGACCCGCCGGGCCCCGGGACGGCGAGACCGGGGTGATCGCGCGTCAGTTGCGCGGTCAGCCAGTCCCGGAACGTGATGGCGGTGGGATCCCATGAGCCGATGCTGAAGATCACCGGTACGGCTTCGGTGCGGGCCCTCGACTTCAGGTGGTCGAGAACGAACCGCACGGCGAGAATCGTCTTCCCGGAGCCGGACCGGCCCAGCACCACCAGCCGCCCGGACGGGATCCGCCGGTACACGCCCACGATCTCGTCCAGTCGCCCACTCAGGTCCAGGGGACCGGGCGCGGCTCCGGCGGGCAGGCGGCGGATATTGGCCCAGTGGTCGATCAGCTCCTCGGGAACCGGTCGCCAGCGCACCGGCAGCGGGTAGGGATCGTGGACCTGCCGCTGCTCCTCCTCGCGCTGCCAGCGGGCAGCCGTCGCCTGTGCGAGCTCCTCGGCGACGTCGGCCAGGGTTTCGTGCAACACCGAGCCCGGTTGCCCCGGCGCCGGTTCGACACGGTCGGCTGAGTCGTCCGGCTTGTTCCCCTCCCCGTCGTCCGGCTGGTTCCCCTCCCCGGTCCGGCGGATGGCAGCCGCCAACAGCTCCTCGCGTTCCTCGGGGCTCAGCCCGAGGGCATCGGCCAGCAGCCGCACGGTGGTCACCCTGGGGTCGGCGCGCTCGCCGGTCTCCAACCCGCGGATGGTGCGCACGCCCACTCCTGCGCGCTCTGCCAGGGCCTCCTGAGTCATCTCCGCCTTGTGCCGCAGTTGCCGTAACAGCACGTTGAACTCACTGGTCACAGGTCATGGCCTTCCCCCGCCATATGGTCTTTCCCCAGGTGAGGGACTCTAGCGCGGCCACCGGCCGGATACGGCCGGTCCGCTGGCCTGTCCGTTGACCGGTGCCGGGGCCAGCGTCGACGGCATCCGCCAGACCGATCCGTCCGGAGCCCAGGGAGCCGCGATGCCGACGACCGCAACCACCGGCCAACCGACCGTCACCACGCTCACGCATCAGGAGCGCGAGGTGCTCTACGCGGTCGGCTGTGGCCTGAGGGACGCCGAGATCGCCTCCGCTCTCGCCATCCCCGAGGACGCGGTGGCCGGACACCTCGCGCAGGTCCTCGGCAAACTCGGGCTGCGCGACCGAGCCGCCGCCATCGTCCACGCCTTCGACTGCGGCCTCGTCGCCCCGAGCCACGGACCCCGCAGGCAGGCGGCGAGCCCGGTACCGCGGACCGTCGTCCGCCGGGCACGCGAACCGCAGTTGCGGATCTCCGTGCTCGGACCGCTGCAGGCATGGCTCGACGGACAGCCCGTGGACCTGGGGCACCTCCGTCAGCAAGCCGTGCTGGCAACGCTGGTGCTGTGTCCGGACCGGACGGTCAGCCAGCAGGAACTGCGCGACGGAGTGTGGGGGATGGAGCCACCGATGACGAACGTGGTGCCGGTGTACATCTACCGACTGCGCAGGATCCTGCGCACGGGGGACGGTCCGGACCCGGTGATCCAGAGAGACCGGTGTGGCTACCGGCTGACTCCCGGCTCGGTCGAGGTGGACGTGGCGCGCATGGAGGAACTGGTCACCGCGGCCGGGACGGCTGAGCGGGCCGGCGAACTGGCCGAGGCGGTCCGCATCTGCTCCCAGGCGCTGGACCTGTTCCGCGGGGAGCTCCTGCCCGGCCTGCCCGGGCCGTTCGCCGAGCTGGAGCGGCTGCGGCTCACCGAGCGCAGGATCGCCCTCGTGCAGCGGAAGCTGGACTGGCAGCTGCGGCTGGGCCGGCACGCCGAGGTGGTCGCCGAGCTGTGGGCCCTGGCCGCGGCGCAGCCCCTGAACGAACCGGTCGCCGCGATGCTCATGCGCGCGCTGTATCTCAGCGGCCGACAGGCCGACGCACTGACCGTGTTCGATCGCACCCGCCGCCGTCTGGCCGACGACCTGGGGGTGTTTCCGGGCCACATGCTGCGGCGGACGCACCAGATGATCCTGCGCGGGCACGACGCCGGGCTCGGCCTCGCCCGCACCAGGCCGTGACCCGACCGACGCCGCGCTCCCGCGGTGAGGAACTGCTGCTGGCGAGGATCTCCGCAGCGGCCGGCCGCGAGCACATCGGCAAGCGACGTGCCACCTACGTGGGTGCCGCGCACACACCCCACGGACATGCCGTGCCGGTCCGGTGGCTCCGGGGCCTGCTGGCCTTCGCGCGGTACGGCCGGCCTTCCGCGACGAGGACGGGCGCGGACGCACGACTGGACCTGTACGAGCACGGGCTGACGGTTGCCGTCGACGGGCGGATCCACGTGGTCCGCTACGACACCACCTCGGTGTTGCAGAAGAGCACCCGGCACCCGCACGACTCGGCCGCCCGCGTCCTGCGCACCACTCTCACCTACGCGCTCACCGACGTCGAAGGGGAGCGGGTCGTGTTGCTCGGCAGGCCGGAGGACAGCGGCGTGGCGGAATGGGGGCCCGCGATCCAGCGGGCCGTCGCCCATGCCCAACTGCCCCGGGCACTGGCCGCACTCGGAAGGGGCGAGCGACTGGCCTTCGGGGAGGTCTGGCTGACGAGGGAGCAGGTCGGGTCGGGAGCGGTGTCCGCGCGGTGGCCGCAGGTGCGGCAGATCGACATCACGAAGGGAGCCATCAGGCTCAACACCGACGGCAATTGGCACAGCCTCATGCCAACGACGTCCACTGTCCCGAATCTCTTCCTCTTCTGCGCACTCGTTGAACGCCTTCGAAGCACTCGTTGAACGCCTTCGAACCGACGGCATGCGTCCATGACGATGCGCCGGTCCTGAGGGGCTGCCACGGCGACGAGGCACGGGCCCGATGGGCGATGTCCGACTCCCGACTCCGCCTCCGCCTCCGCCTCCGGATACGGCGCCGTCAGCGCACTCATCGTTATTTCATCGCCATTCCAACGGTCGTGGCTAACGTCTGAGCCGAGCACAGCAGTTGTATGCCGTCCCAGCTGGAGGAGAAGCAGAGCGATGACCCTGGCCCGCAGATGGAAGAAAGCGATCGGCGCTGCCGGTGCGACGGCAACCGTGGTGGCGATCACTGCCGTCGCACCCACCGTTGCCCACGCCGATACGGTGCACCACTACTACTTGGAGGTCGGGGGCACGGGCTCGGCAGCGGACGCACCCGACTGCACCAGCACCTACGCCATCGCCAACAAGCACCTCAACGGTGGAATCCCGGTGCCGGTCTGCTATCCGGCGAGCGCCGGACCCTGGCTCAACGGCCACAACGTTCCGGACGTCAACGCCCCGAGCTTCGACGCCAGTGTGCGCGAGGGGTACCGCAATCTGCTGGCCACCGCCGAGGACACCTACCGCCGCGATCCGGGCGCCCGCTTCACGATCGTCGGCTACTCCCAAGGCGCGCAAGTGGCCGACCAGGTGCTCCAGACGATAGCCAAGGGCGGTACTGACATACCCCGCTCGCAGGTGAACGGCATGCTGTATTCCGACCCCATGCAGCCCGACACGGGCATCTGGGCCCGGGTTCCGCAGGGTTGGAGCGCCTTGGGATTCACTTCTACCGGTGCCGGCCCGGCGAAGTTCGACGGCGTCCCGGTACAACGGTTCTGCATCCGCACCGACCTTGCGTGCGACGCCACCTCGCTCCAGTCCGTCCCCGGTTTCCTGAACCAGCACCCCAAGTACTGGCAGGACGGCAACGTCATGGCGCAGACCATCGGCCACGACGGCGGTGACGGAGTCGTCTGGTACGAGCCTGACGGGCGCGTCAAGTCCTCGTAACCGGATATGCGGGGTAGCGGTAACGGTCCGACCGGCGCAGCCTGGTCGGACCGTTACCGTGGGGCACGTCCGCTCGGGGACGTGCGCGTCCTACGGGGTGGGCGCTGCCCCCTCTTCCGTGATGCCGCTCGCTCATGGCGCTACGCGAGCGTCGTTTCGGCGCGGGCGGCGAAGTCCAGCACGGTGTGGGCACCGAGGGACCAGGCCCGGAGGGTGGGGCGGTGCAGGGTCTGGACGAACAGAACCGAACCGTGCGGGCGCGGATCGATCGTCAGTCGGCATGCCACCTGCCAGGCGTGCTGCCGGTCGGGCCCGGCCGTGCCGGGCGTCAGTGCACGGCCCAGGTCGAGCAGTTGGGCATCCCGGTTCAGGCAGTCCGTGATCGCGGCGTCTCCGTCGAAGCGTGCGGGGACGGAGCCACGGGTTGCGCCGAGACCGAGTTCGATGCGGGAGGGAACCCGCGGTGCCAGGGGCACCGCGTAGTGGAGGTGGCCCAGTCCGAGGCTTCGTCGGATCCCCGAGCGCCCGCCCATGACCGAGGCACGCAGTTCGAAGGCCCTGGGTGTGGAGGCGTCGACGTAGATGCAGCAGCGTGTCGGCGCGGGCATTCCGCTGAATCGCTCGCGTGGCGGTAGCAGGCTGCCGGCGGGTACACCGGTGCTCTCAGCCGGCAGGGTCACGGCCAACGGCGGCTCTGCGAGGCCGAGTTCGTCCCCCAGGGCGGCGGCCATGTCGGCGGCAACCTTCTCCGGGTATGCGTTGCGGCCGGTCCAGATGGCGGCGGGCATTGCGGTCCCCTCGCTCGGTCAAGAAAGTCCGGCGGCTTCCTGGCGGACCTGCGCCGCTTGGTCCCCCTGCCCCATGGCGGCCAGCAGTTCACTCAGACGCTCCAGTGCCGCCCGCCGTTCGGCGTGGAAGCGCCCTGGCCGGACCCGGGTGAGCTCATGCCAGAGAGCGGCGGCCTCCCTGGCCTGCGCCAGCGCTTCCGCCTGCCGGCCCTGAGCGGCCAGCTCATCGCGGGTGTCGTCCAACTGCCGGGCCTGACGCAGCAGCGTCTGGCTGCGATCTTCCACCGGAGCCGGCGCGGCGGCCTCCTCCCGGGCGACCCGCCGCCTGCGTGCGGCGAGGCTCAGAGCTCCCACCAGGGCAATCAGCAGGCCGGTGAGGGCCGCAGAAACCAGCTTGTGCAACAGATCATCCATCGGGGTCCCCGTTCGTTCACTGAGTTCGCGCACCTACGGATACGCGTCAAGGACACGGATGCGCGAGTGGCTGTTCGGCACGTTGCCTGCCAACCATCACGGGAGGCTCTGAAATGCCGATGAAATCTCGATGTGGGCGGGACCGGAGGCTTCCGTGATGGACGGGGGGGGCTCCCAACGGCTACGGCAAGAGCCTGCGCGGCGGGCTGCTGCTGTGCGGGCGGCCCGGGAGGCGATTCTCCGCTATCGCCTGCCCTGCAGGCCGCCGACGAGCGAGCCTTGCGCTTCAACCGGGCACCCCACACCCCGCACTCCGCACTCCGGGCCGGCGGACCCAGCAGGAGTAACGGCTGCACCGTTTCACGGCGCCTTCATCGGGTGTTTCTAACGTCCTGACTGACGTGGTCGCGGCGCGCAAGTACTGAGACGCGCGCTGCCATCGGGAGCCGGGACGAGCTGGCCGAGCGGAGGCTCTGGAGCAGGCCCGGCCGGCGGCCGATCACTGGCGCCAACTCACCGCGGCCACGTCCGATCCCGCTGAAACAGAGAGGAAAATCATGGCATCCCGGAAGACGCGTAGCACCATCGTCAGGGGCATGGTGGTAGCAGCCCTGGCGATACCGTCCCTCATGCTGGCCGCAGGCACAGCGTCGGCCACGACCGACGACATCGTCACGATCGCGAACGCCAATCTCGACCATCACGCCTGTGACACCAACAGCGCGGGCGAGCAGGGGTACAACTCCAGCTGCACGGGCGCAGATGGCTCGCCGGAAAACTGGTGCGCCGACTTCGCGGCATGGGTCTGGGCGCAGGCGGGCTACAACGCCAACGGACTGACCCCGGCGGCCGGCAGCTTCGGACAGTACGGCGCAGGACTGCATCCGGACCCCCAGGTCGGTGACGCGGTCGTCTTCAACTACGACGGCAACGGCTACGCCGATCACGTTGCCATCGTCACGGCGGTCAATCCCGACGGGACCATCGAGAGCATCGGTGGCAACGAGGTCACCAACGATCCTTCGACCTCCTCCGCCCACCGCGACCAATACCCCGGCGCGGTGGGTGACAGCCCATATTGGGGCATGCAGATCAGCGGCTACGTCTCTCCGACCAACTAGCCTCGATGTTTCGTGACGGTTCGCCGGTTCGTCCGGCGAACCGTCAGGCGGCCGGAGACGTGGTCCAGCGCGGCGAGCAGGTGGATTCTTCGGCCCTTGGCCTGGGCGGCGCCGCGGAGGCTTTGCCGTCGACCGCCACCCCTCGCAGTGCATGCGCGGACTCGCTGCGCCGGTCGGCCGCCGGTCACCCATGTGCGAGCCCGGTGGTGGGTGGTTGCTCATCAGCGCGGTCGGCGAGCGTGCGCAGTTCGTCGGCATAAGTGGCCCAGGCGTCCCGGGCAAGGAAGTGGCCGACGCCGGGCAGGGTGCGCAGGCGGGCGTCGGGGATGGCATCGGCGATGTCGCGCGCGGCCGCGACGCGCAGCAGCGGGTCGCCCTCGCCGTGCAGCACCAGGGTCGGCGCGGCGATCCGGGCGAGCGGGCCGCCGTGCCATTTCGCGCCGATCTGGCGGCTCTGCGCCTTCTGATCGCGGAAGCCGGCGACGCGGTGCGCGGCTTCCTTGTCCACGAACGCGCGCACGTCGTCCTCGTCGAGGTGTTGGCCGGGCGCGGCCAGGATCCGGGCGACGGCCACGGCGAGGGCCAGGTTGCCCTGCGGGGTCTCGGGGTAGCGCAGCCGGGCGAAGCGGACTGGCGGCGCCGGGCGCAGGTAGCGCAGGACGCTCAGGCCGGTGGCGTCACTGGGCACGGCCGAGGAGGTGGCCAGGCTGAGCAGGCGCTTCGGGTGGCGGATCGCGGTGCGTTGCGCCACGAGCCCGCCCATGGAGTGGCCGAAGAGGTGGGCGCGTTCCCAGCCGAGGGCGTCGAGAACGGCGACCGCATCGTCGGTCAGGTCTTCGGCGCTGTAGGCGGGGGCCGCGCGGCGCAGCAGGGCTTTGATCGGCGGGCCGACACGCCGGTCAGGCAGGTGCGTGGACTGGCCGGCGTCGCGCTGGTCGTAGGCCACCACGTGGAAGCCGCGGCGCAGCAGCTCGCCGACCAGCCCGTCCGGCCACCAAAACCGCGAGGTCCCCAGCCCCATGACCAGCAGCAACGGGTCGCCGCCGCTGCCTCCGAGGTCCTCGAAGGCGATCTGTGTCCCGCCGTTGTGTGCGAAACGCGGCATCGCGACTCCCCTCTTCGAAAACAGTGTTCGCGAACACCGTATGCGAAGGCTAAGCTGACAGCAACGCAGGAGGTAGCAATGGCAGGAGAACCAAAACCGGTGATCTGGATGCGGCCGGAACAGGCACCGGTCGGACGCCCAGCCGAGCGCAGCCGCGCCGAGATCACCGCTGTCTCAGTGGAACTGGCCGACCGCGAGGGCCTGGAGGCCGTCTCCATGCGCCGCGTCGCCGCAGCGCTCGGCACCGGCGCCGCCTCGCTCTACCGTTACGTGGCTACCCGCGACGACCTGCTCGACCTGATGACCGACAGCACCGCAGGCGAATACGACCTGCCCGCCCCGAGCGGCAACTGGCAGGCCGACCTACTCGAAATCGCCCATCAGGCCCGGAAGATCATGCAACGCCACCCCTGGCTGCCGCCTCTGGTCATCACCCGCCCCACCCTCGGCCCGCACGCGATCGACTTGCTCGAGCACGTACTCGACGTACTCGCCGACCACCCGGCCGACCCAGCCCGCAAACTCGAGGCCTTCGCCCTGCTGAACGCCCTGACCGCGCTGTTCGTCCAGAACGAACAGGCCACCGCACGCCCCGACGCCCAGCGTCAGTTCGCGCACCTGCACCACGTGGCCGCCGACGGCAGCCACCCCCGCATCGCCGCCCTGCTCGCCGCCACCTCACCTGAAAGCAACTCCCGCGGCCCCCTCGCCACCGTAGTCATCCGCACCCTGACCGGCGTGCTGGGCTGACTTCGTCACACCCCATACACGTCTGAACGGCGCTCCCGAGCCCGCTCACACCAACAGGAGTGCATTCCACACCGACTGCGCGTAGGCCACACCCGGCGCACGAGTGAGCTCTGCGCACAGACGCCGCCCCGCAGCCTCCACCGACGGATCGGTAACCGGAGCCGAAGCCCGTGCCACCAACAGAAGTTGGGCACTCCCAGCCCCGAATCGCCGGCTGAGCACACGCTCGGCACGCGAAGACTCCGCAGCGGGGCTGCCGTAGCCCCCACTGGACAGCTGGTCGGTCACACCCCAGCCGAGGGCGGCACAGCACACGAGGACAACGGCCCCCAACACAATGACCGTGCGACGGTGGCGCTGGATCCGCACACTGAACCATCTGGCGCGACTGCCACGACTGCCTCGACT
Source organism: Streptomyces sp. NPDC050636 (assembly GCF_040654775.1). Lineage (NCBI taxonomy): Bacteria > Bacillati > Actinomycetota > Actinomycetes > Kitasatosporales > Streptomycetaceae > Streptomyces > Streptomyces sp. NPDC050636. Next base: position 244,169 of record NZ_JBFAIP010000002.1, on the reverse strand, counting down.
CAGAGTGTCGGCGCGCCGTCCCATGCCGCCACACCTCGCTCCGCTGAACCTGTTCCGTCCACCGCTCCCCCGTCCCGACAACGGGAATGCGGCAGAAAACGTCGGCGCTTTTGGCGTGTATCGCAGCGGCACTTGTCGAGCAGGGGGCCACCGCCCCTTCAGTCTGTGCCGGATCCTCGACCATGTCGTCCGCCGCCAGAGGGCGCATTGTGGGAGATACGGGCGCACTGCAGGTGCATGGCCCCGCCTTGGTCCTGCATTGGTCCTGCATGGTCCTGCAATGCGGGCTCGGATGGTCGAGCTGAGCCGGACCGGAGAGCGCGTGCCGGCGATCGCGGCGGAGCTACGGCACCATCACCCTGGCCGGCACCGCACAGGCCCTGTTCGGGAGAACGGGTTGTACGACATCGGCGACGTGAGTGTCTTCCTTGGCCTGGACGTCGGCAAGACGGCTCACCACTGGCACAGGCTCACCCCGGCCGGCAAGAAGGTCTTCGACAAGCAGCTGCGGCGGGGACGCGATGGAACCACACGCGGGTGTGACACACACCGCGTCCCCGGTCCCTGTTGCCGTCAGTCCCTCCGGTACTGCGCCGGGGAGTTCTTCGTCGCCTCGTCCTCGTACGCGCCCGCCCGGCCCCGGTCCACGTGGAAGCGGGTCAGGGTGGTGACCGGGGAAGCCGGGTCGCGGCGGTCGCCGACCACCCGCAGGTGCGTGGTCCAGCGCTCCGGGGTGACCTCGTAGACGTCGTAGCCGTAGCGGTTGCCCTCGAAGTACTGCAGGTGCGGGTTGGCCCGGCCCATCAGGGGGCCGTTGGCGCCGTTCCAGTCGGCCGAGTACGCACCGGAGGTGATGGAGTGTGCGGTGAACTCCGTACCGATGACCGGCGCGTCCGGGTTGTTGAAGTCCGGTCGTATGTCGTCGACGAAGGCGGAGTGCCAGTCGCCGGTGATGACGATCAGGTCCTCCAGGCCGCTGCGCTGCACCTGGCCGAGCACATCCGTGCGTTCCGTCAGGAAGCCGTCCCACTGGTCGGTGAACATATAGCCGCCGCCCGGCTTACCGCGCAGCTGGCTGAGCATGATCGAGTTGACCCAGCAGTGCCAGGCGTCCGGTGCCCGGTCGATGCCCTGGCCGAGCCAGGCCCGCTGCTCGGCGCCGAGGATGGTGCCGTCCGGCAGATTCTGCTCGGACCGGAACTGCCGCAGGTCGAGCACGGTCAGCTCCAGCAGGTCACCCCAGTGGCGCACCCGGTGGATGCGCGGTTCGGCGGGCAGCGCGGTCCCGTGGGCGCCGGCCGAGGGGTCGCGGTGGGGCATGTGCTCGTACCACGCCTGATACGCGGCGGAGCGCCGCTTGACGAAGGAGCCGCCGCGGGTGCCGCTGTAGTCGTTGACGACCTCGTGGTCGTCCCAGGTCAGGAACCAGGGGTGGGCGGCGTGCGCCTCACGCAGGGCCGGGTCGCTCTTGTAGAGGGCGTGGCGGCGCCGGTACTCGGGGAGGGTGAAGACCTCGGGGCCCTCGTGGTCGCGGAGCGCCTGGCCGCCGACCTGCCCGTGCTCGTAGATGTAGTCACCGAGGTGGACGACGAAGGCGATGTCCTCGCGGGCGATACCCCGGTAGGCCGGGTAGTAACCGTCGTGGAAAGCCTGGCAGTTGGCGGAGGCGAAGCGGACCCGTGCGATCCGTCCCGCCGGGGCGGTGCGGGTGCGGCCGACCCGGCTCCGCTTGCCCAACGCCCGGAAGGCGTACCAGTAGCGGCGGTCCGGATCCAGTCCTGAGACGGTCACATGGACGCTGTGGCCGAGGGCGGCGGTGGCGGGTACGGTGCCGCGCGCGACCACCTGCCGCAGCTCGCGGTCGCGGGCCACCACCCAGGTGACGTCTACGGAGTCGGGCAGCGACTGCTCGACGGCGAGGGGTTCGGGAGCCAGCCGGGTCCACAGCACGACACTGTCGGGCAGCGGGTCACCGGAGGCCACGCCGAGGGTGAAGGGCGCGGCGTCCCAGGAGGCGCCGAGCCGTTCGGCGGCCTCCTGCGCCTGGGCGGGGCTGAGCCCGGCGCTGAGCGGCCACAGGACGTTCAACGCCCCGGCACCCGCTGCGGCTTTGAGCAGATTACGGCGATCCAGGCTCATACGGTGATCCTTGTCTGGTGGGGACAGGGGATGTCGGCCGTGCCGTCGGCAGGCGTTGCGTATGGCATCAGACCCGGCTGAATGCGGGGCGTACGGTACGTGGCGGCAGGCCGAAGGCGCTACGGCCCGGTGTCCGTACCGTCTTGCGGTGGCTGTGACCGTTGGCCGTGGGGGGGGACGAGAGGTCCGAGTTGAACCATTCACCGACCAGCCCTGAATTACCGACGAAATTGAGCTCTCCCAACTAGCAGTCGATCCGGGTGCAGCGGCCGGTGTCGGCTTCGCGGTGAGGGACTGTCAGTGGGGCGCCCTACGCTCCTGCTGTGAATTTCTTCCATAACCCAAACAGCCATCCCGACCGCAATCCTGACAACATGTCAGAGCTTGTCTATCTCCGGCTGATAGCCGATGACATGCTGCCGCCGGAGATCGTCGACGCCTACGAGTACGCGCGGCCCGTGGCGGAAGGTCTCGTCGAGGCCCTCTCCCTCGACCTGGGCGACGCCGTCAGCATGCTCAGGGACTGTGACGTGGCGCAGTACGGCGGGCTGGAAAAGCTGCGGGCGGCCGGACGGGCCAACCTCCTGAAGGATCCGTTCGAGTACGACACGGTCGAGCTCGATGACGGCACGGTCCTCCACCTCGTCGCCGGCGACTCCCACTACGTGGGGAGCCAGGTGCTGATACTCGACGAGGTTATGCGGACCACGCACGGACACCCGCCGCCCGAAGGCGTGCTGGTCGCCGTCCCCGGCCGGCACCACTTCGCCTTCCACCCGATCATGGACCACCATGCGGGCACGGCCGTCAAAGCCCTGGCTTCCTTCGGCCTCGAATCGTACGAAAACGACGCCAACGAAGGGAACGGCCCCATCTCCCCACACCTGTACTGGTGGCGTGACGGAACCCTGACCTCGCTGACCGCCTTCGACAACGGAGACGGCACGCTCACGATCGAGCTGCCGGGGGAGCTAGAGCCGATCATAGGCCCGCCGGCCTAGCGGCGCGGCCGCCGGGGGTCGGCGCGCCTGCCCCCGGCCTCTTCGGCATACAGCTCGAACCACAGCGACCCAGACCTGTTTTCTCCCATCGATGGGGACACTGCCGCGCATCGCCGTGCCGACCGCCGCGGAATCCCCGCGATATCGAGGACGGGGATGAAATGGGCACTGTCGGCGGCCTGCCCGGCGGTCAGGACAAGCGCCATCGGGGTCGGCAGCTCCATCTTCACCGGCGTCGATCACGGATTCACTAGCGGTGAATTCTGGCACCGCGGCCGGTACCGTAGTCGGCTTCGTCGGTGGCAAGTTCAAGGACGCCGTTTCGAAAGGTGGCAATCTAGTAAAGTCGGGAGCCACGAAGACTAAGGAGGTCTTCGGCGACGCCGCCGGTTCGATTTACTCGGGCATCACTGACCTGTTCGGTTAACTGCCCGTTGTGCATAGCTGAGCTGTGGGGCCCGCTTTGCGGGCCCCACAGTGATAAGGGAGAGAACGTTGCACGCCCCTCACATCTCTGAAAGTGTCTGGTGGATCATCGCCGTCATCACGACGGTCCTCTTCCTCGTCGTCTGGCTGCCCATGATGCCAACACCCCGGTCCAGGAACCAGATCGCTCTTGTCCCCCTCGTCGGGATAGGTTTCCTGACGGCGCTCGGGAAGCTGCGAGGGCACGGTCTCGGAGAACTTCTCGCTATCTATTCCACCGTGGTCCTCGCGCTGATTCTCGGCGCCATAGGGCGTCGCGCAGACATGCGAATAGCGGTGCAGCAGGGTGAGGACCCGCTGGGCACGTCGGCCAGCAAGGCGGCCCCGGCGAACAAGAGGCTGACGGTGCAACTGTCTGCCGCGTTCGCCGTGGCGTTCGCGCTGTGGGCGTGGCTCACCTGGAGCTAGTTTGCCCTGGGGTTAGTTAGCCCTGCGCTTTAGTGGTTGCCCTGCACTCCTCTGCAGGCACCTGGTGGATCATTGCCGCCGCCGCAACAGGCATACTCATCGCGGTCTGCCTTCCCATGATTCCGAAGCGTGACTACGAGGTCCGAACGGCTCTTACCCATCCCGTCTCGGTGGCACGTCTGATGATTGCCGAATTACTCACGAGGTACGGGATGAAAGACCTGCTCCGTACGCATACCAAAGGTGTTCTCGTATTCCCTTGGCCGGAAAGACCCCGCTCAAGAACGCGGCGAAGGGTTTCGAAGAGCCAAATTCCGGAAGAAGGCTCTGGAGAAGGCGCGGGTCGGCCATCGCCTCTCCCACTTGTCCGGGCCGTATTGCGGTTTCCAGGTGGCGGGATGTCTGCGTAACGCCGAACTCATGCTGTGCGCCTTCCTGTTGGTCAGCTTCGTGAGTGATGCGCGGTCGGGCGGTCGCGAGGTCGATGGAGTGGAACCAGCCCGTTGCGCTCCCCGAGGCTCGGCAGAGCGCCACAGCCGCCAACTGCGCCGGACTCAAGGTCTGCGCCGGACCGCCGCACGTCCTGACTGAACCACCCATCCGCAAGCGCCACACCACGCGCCAGCACGTGCAACTGGTCATGCGCGAGGGCCTGGAGTGCCGTGTGGGATCTCAAGTCGCGCGTCATTCCTCGCTGCTGTGACCTGTGGCTCCCCGGCATGTCTCACCCTGGCCGCCGAGATCCCTGTCTCACGTGAACGGCCTTTTCCTCTAACGACGTTGGGTTGGTGCGGCTGGAGTCTTTGCTCACGCGGTGTTCCTGGTGAGGCTTGGCCAGGCGGTCTGGCGCAGGAGGCGCAGTCCGTTGAGGCCGACGATGGCGGTGGAGCCTTCGTGTCCGGCGACGCCGAGGGGGGAGCGGGAGGGTGCCGCCTCCTCCGTCTTGTTGAGTCACTGCCCCCGGAAAACGTGCGTGCGTACGAGATCTCAGCCGTGCCAGGATGGCGTCGGGAAGCGAGGTTTCGTGGACGAGTTGAGGCGATTCCGCCTGGCGGTGGCCGCGTGGGCGGCCGGCGGAGCGGGAGCGGGTGCGGCCGCCGCGGTGGCGCGGGAGCTGGCCGGCGGCGGTGTGCGGACGATCGTGCTCGTCGAGGGGAGCAGTGATCAGGTCGCGCTCGAAGCGCTGGCCACGCGCTACGGCCGCGACCTCGGTGCGGAGGGCGTCGCGGTGGTACCGCTCGGAGGTGCGACGAGCATCGGGCGTTTCCTGGACGTGTGTGGTCCTCCGGGGCTCGGCCTCCCGCTGGCCGGTCTCTGCGACATCGGCGAGGAGCGTCATTTCCGGCGCCATCTGGAGCGGGTCGGGCTCGGGTCCGGACTCACGCACACCAGACTGGAGACGCTTGGGTTCCACGTGTGCGTCGCCGACCTGGAGGACGAGCTGATCCGCGCTCTCGGGGCCGAGGGCGTGCAGCAGGTGATCGAGGACCAGGGCGAGATGCGCCCCTTCCATACCTTCCAGGGCCAGCCGGCACAGCGGGAACGGCCCGTGGAGCACCAGCTGCGGCGCTTCATGGGCACGCACAGCGGTCGCAAGGCGCTCTACGCGCAGGCGCTGGTCGCGCACCTGGACCTCAAGCGCGTTCCCCGGCCGCTGGAGCGTCTCCTCACGCACGTCTGACACGGCCGACGCCATCGCCGTCGCCGTGCCTGGGTGGACTGGACTGTCTGAGGCAAGGCGTCACGGTCCGGGATGACCCGACTGACGCTGAGCTGTCCTTCGGAAGCGAAGTTAGTCGTGTGCAGCGTGCCGAACTGGCCGCCAGCGATTACTGTGTGTCACGACCGTAAGGCTCGAATCGCGCGTCGCGTGGCTCGGCCGTTGACGTGAGGTGGGAGCTGACGTCGCGCATGACGGTGTTGAGGGCGCCGGGGTGGAGCCGGTCTGGCGCCTGGGCCACTCGAAGGCGGTGCGCAGGTCGCCGTCCTCAAGCCTCGCCGTGGCTGAGCCCCGCACGCGGCCGACCGGCTACTGCGGCTGTGTCGCGATCTGGATCAGGTTGCCGCAGGTGTCGTCGAAGACGGCGGTGGTGACGGGTCCCATCTCCAGGGGCTCTTGGGTGAAGCGGACGCCGAGGCCGCGCAGGCGCTCGTACTCCGCCTTCACGTCGTCGACGGCGAACTGGGCGAGCGGGATGCCGTCCTTGACGAGCGCGTCGCGGTAGGGCTTGACGGCCGGGTGGCCGGCGGGCTCCAGGAGGAGTTCGGTGCCGCCGGGCTCGTCGGGCGAGACGACGGTCAGCCACCGGTCCTTCTCACCCACCGGGACGTCGTGCTTCTTCACGAAGCCGAGGATCTCGGTGTAGAAGTGCAGGGCCTTGGCCTGGTCGTCGACGAAGACGCTGGTCAGATGGATCTTCATGGGGTGCTCTCCTCTGGTCCGGATGTGTCGGGCAAGGGCCATCGCTCGGTGATCTGCCGCAGCGGGGCGGTGTTCAGGTCGTGGAACTTGTAGCGGCCCTCCCGCCTGGTCTCGACGAGCCCGGCGGCCTCCAGCACGGCGAGGTGCTGGGAGACCCCCTGGCGCGAGATGCCGAGCCGATGCTTCATGCTCAGTCGCGAGCAGATCTCGAACAGTGTCTGTCCGGACTTCTCCGCGAGCTCGTCGAGGATGGTGCGGCGGGTGGGGTCGGCCAAGGCTTTGAAGAGGTCGGCGGCCACGACCTCAGGATAGGCAACTGCTCACTTGCCTATCAAGTCGAGGTGCGCCACGTCCCGAGTCGGCCCGCCGTCGGCGGACCCAGGCCCGCGGGCAGTGAGGGCGCGCGCCCGCTCGCGCTGGGCCGGCGAGTGCTGTCGCGGGTCGAACTCCGGCCGCGGCTTCGTCCCGCCCGGCGCATCCGGTGGCAGACCGTGCAGGACCTCCAGGATGCGCCCCCACCAGCAGGCCTGTTCCGCAGCCGGCTCAGGAAACTCCGCGATCCGGGCCATCGACCGCCCCACCCGGCGGCCGACACGGCGGGCGGCCGACACGGCGGGCGGTCGGCGTGACTACCTCGGCTCCGCTGCTACTGCGGAGAACTCGGCGGCGACGTCGTACAGTCCCGGGTTTGACGTGATCGGCGTCTGCGGGTCCTCGCGCGCGGCTCGGGTGCGCTCGCGAAACTCGGTGTCCGCAGTGGCGGCCTCCCACGCCTCCCGGCTTTCCCAGTGGGAGACGTTGACGAGCTGGAACCGGGTCTCCGACGAACGGGCCCGGTGCAGCCGGGAGTCGAGAAACCCGGACTTGGTGCTCATGAGTGCAGCGCGTTGCTCCCACTGTGCGACGAACGCATCGAGCTGTTCAGAGGCTACTTCGAAGATGTTGATGAACGTGACGGACGAGCCCGGTGCGTTCACCGGCTGGCTGTCTATGGTCATGCGGGACTCCAAGAATGGATGGCGCCGCCCGGCGCGCTTGGCGCGGGCTTGGTAGCGGTGGGTCAGGTTCTGCCGCGCAGTGCGGCGAGTTGCAGGATGGCGAACACCGAGACGGGGATGGCCTGCAGGACGGTCCACACCGCGCCAACGGCGTTGGTGTCCCACCAGTTGAGGACGAGGGAGGCGACGCTCGCCGCCACCCACGCGACCCCGATCACGACGACGAGCCGCACTGATGCGGCCGGCGGATGTGCACGGCCGGCCAGCCGAGCGACGCGCCGGCAGGTGGGGATCGGTCGGGGCGACATCCGCGGACGACGGTGTCATGGAGGCCTCCAAGGAGTCGACGTCACCGACTGGTGCGCGGCGGGATGTTGTAGTTGATGCGGAAGATGTTCTGGGGGTCGTATTCGGCCTTCAGCGCGGTCAGCCGCCTGTGGTCGTCCGTGGTGTAGGCGGTGCGGATCCGTTCCTGATCGGCGGTGTCGCCGTGGCCCATGAAGTTGAGGAACCGGCCGCTGGTCCAGGGCTCCAGGTCCTTGAACACGCGCTCCAGGAACGCGTGCGCGTCGGCGGCGGAGACGCCGGTCAAGGGGGTGAGGACCGCCAGCATGAAGCGCGCGTCGCGATGGCCGACGGCGTTCGGGTGCTCGGGTCGGCGGCCCAACGCACCGCCCAGGTGGCGCAGTTCCACAATGGCCGGCAGCGACGTGCCGGGGCCGGTGTGCTTGAGGAGCGTACGGACCGTGTCGCCGTCCAGGTCCGCCAGGAAGGCGTCGTCGGCAGCCCACGGCATGGGGACCGGGGGGTCGTCGTGGATGTCGGCGCTCTGCTCGTAGGGCATGTCGCGCAGGCTCTCCAGCAGCCGGGGACCGGCCTGGCGGAGCGGTTCGACCATCCGCTCGCCGGCCTCGGGGGAGCCGGTGAAGGCGATCCGCACATGGCAGACGTGGCGTCCGCGCATCGGCTCGGGCACCTGCGGGTCGTCCGGGAAGGGAATCAGTGCCACCGACGAGTTCATCTCATCGGGCACAGTGGCGGTCCACTGCCGGTACGCCTCCAGGATCCCGGGGGTCTCCTCGACGTCGAAGAAGAGCCCGCCGCCGTACAGACGGGCCACCGGGACCAGGCCGAACTCCATGCCGGTGACGATGCCGAAGTTGTCCCGCCCACCCAGCAGCGCCCAGTACAACTCCGGCTCGGCGTCCGGGGTGACGTGGCGCAGCCGCCCGTCGGCGGTCACCACGTCCATGGCCAGCACCCGGTCGGCCGCCCAGCCGTGGCTGCGTCCGAGCAGCGCGAGCCCTCCGCCCAGGGTGTAGGAGACGACGCCCACGTGCGGGGCGGAGCCGTTCAGCGGCGCCAGGCCGTGCCGCGCCGCCTCGGGTATCACCTGCTCGAAACGGGCGCCGGCTGCGACGTGCGCGCTGCGGGTCTTGGGGTCGACGCGGACAGCGTCCATGCGCCGGGTGGTGACCAGCAGTCCGCCCTCGGCGGCCACCGAGAAGCCGTGCCCGGTGTTCTGTACGGCCACCGGCAGGCCGTGCGCCGCGGCGAAGGCAACGGCCGCCGCCACGTCCTCGGCCCGCGCGGCGCCGACGATCACCTCCGGACGGTGCCGCACGGCAAGGTTGAAGCCCGTCCGCTCCTCGTCGAAGCCCTCCTGGCCGGGCAACAGCACGGGCCCCTCTACACGGGCGGCCAGGGTCTCGATGTCGTGACGCTCCACAGTCCTGCTCCTTCGTCGGTGCCAACGGGAGCGATCTTGATGGGCTTATATGACACCCGCCGTCATATTCTGCGCAGGTGAAATTCGACCGCCTCCTCTCGATCGTGCTGCTGCTCCAGCACCGTGACCTGGTCCCGGCCAAGGAACTCGCCGAGCGCCTGGAGGTGTCGCAGCGCACCATCTACCGCGACGTCGAAGCGCTGTCGGCGGCCGGCGTCCCGGTGTACGCCGCGCGTGGCCAGGACGGCGGCATCGGGCTCCTGGACGGCTTCCGCACCGACGTCACAGGTCTGACCACCGACGAAGCGCGCGCATTGTTCGTCCTGGCGTCGCAGAGCGCACACTCGGCGCTCGGCCTCGACCACGCCCTCGGCTCCGCGCTGCGCAAGGTGATGGCCGCGCTGCCCGCGCCGCACCGCCCGGCGGCCGAGCTGACCAGCCGCCGCATCCTCGTCGAACCGGACCGCTGGCATGCCGCGCCCCGCCCCGAGACCGACCTGGAGGCCCTGTACGCCGCGGTCCTCAGCGACCGCCGGCTGCGCGTCCGCTACCGCCACGGCGGCCGGACCGCGCTCCGCACCTACACCCTCGACCCCTACGGGCTGGTGGCCAAGGCCGGCACCTGGTACCTGGTCGCCGACCACAAGGGCAAGCCGCGGCTCTTCCGAACCGACCGGCTGTCGCAGGTCAGCGTCATCGAGGCCGAAGCACGCCGCCGCCCCGGCGTGGAGCTGACCCAGGTCTGGCACGACCTGCGCCGCGAGGTGGAAGACCGCAGCGTCGGCGTCACGATCGCCGTCCGGCTGCGCCGGGAGCGGCTGGACATGGTGACCCGTATCGCCGACGGCTACTTCACCGGGCCGCCTGTCCCAGAGCCCGGCACCGACGAGTGGTTGCGGGTGGAGGTCGCCTACCCCGTCGTGGAGGCGGTCCGCCACCTGCTGCAGTTCGGTACCGACGTCCAGGTCCTCGGCCCTCCCGAGGCCCGAGCTGAGATGACCCGCGCCATCGCCGAGTTGGCCGGACTCTACGGCACTGCCTGAACCACGGCTTCGGGGTTTTGCCGTGTTGAGGTGCACAAGATTTCCCAAGCCGCCGAGGCGAGTCTTGTCCCTTTGGCGCCCCTCGTGACGGCAAGGACGCGGACGACACCGAGCCTCACTGGGCTGAACCAAGGCTCCGACCGCTCAGCGGCCGGAGCCTTCACCGTGTTCGCCTCCGTCTTCGTCCAGAGCCCCTTGCGTGTGCCTCATGAACCAACCGCGGTCCGCCGAGCGATAGAGAGGGCGTGAGACTGTTTCGCCCCATGGGGGCAGACCGAGACCGAGATGACGACGCGGTGCTGCTGCGTGCCGTGGCCCGGGGGAATCAGGCTGCGCTGGCCACGCTCTACGACCGGCACGCCGGTTGGCTGCACGCGCGGCTGACGCGGCGGTGCGGGGACCCGGAGACCGTGCGCGAGGTCCTCCAGGACACGTTTGTCACCGTGTGGCGCTCCGCCGGTACCTACCGGGGCGGTGAGTCCGGCGGCTGGCTGTGGGTGATCGCAGGGCGGCGGCTGGTGGACGCGCAGCGAGCGCAGGCACGGGCCGAGCGCGTCGAGTACGAGCCGGCCGCGACTGCGCCGTCCGCCGAGGAACGGGTCCTGGCCAGGCTTGAGTACGGGGATGTGGGCACTGCCCTCGACCGGATCTCTCCGGAGCTGCGCGAGGTGCTGCGTGCCACCGTCGTCGATGGGCTGACCACACGCGAAGCCGCGCTTCTGCTCGGGATACCCGAGGGCACGGTGAAGACCCGGGCCATGCGGGCCCGCCGCGAACTGCGCACCCTCTTGTCCCAGTTGTCCGATGGTGGCATGCCGTTGGGAGACCTCGCATGACGTGGAAAGACGAACACCGGGGTGGTCGCGGACGGGATGCCGCCCCGTCGGCATGGCACGTGGACGCCGCTATGAGCGCGCGCTACGCGGACGGGTCTCTCCCCGAGCCCGACGCGTGGTCCCTGGAGAAGCACGTCGAGGCATGCACCCCGTGCGCGACCGCGGTATCGAGGGCGGTCGGTACGACGGGGGTCGCGACGGCGGTACTGGCAGAGGTACGGGGATCGGTGCTCCTCGCGATTGCGGAGGAGGAGGCGGAGACGAAGCCGCACGAGACCGCGGGCTCCGCCCGCCACCCCTCTCCCGCCCTCAACCGTCAACTCGGCCGCGCACTCTGGGCCGCCGGGCCGGCCCTGCGGGGATCGTGGGTAGTCGCGCTGCTGCTGGTGTGTGCCGCAGCCGCAGGGCTGGCATACGGTGCCGGGTTCGACGGCGCGCGTCCCCTGCTTCTCACGCTCGCCCCGGTACTGCCGCTCGCCGGCGTGGCGCTCTCGTACGGGCCGCATGCCGATCCGATGTACGAGATCAGCGCCACGACGCCGTCCGGCGGGCTGCGGCTGCTGCTGACCAGGGCCGCCGCCGTGCTCGGGGTGAGCGTGCCGTTGCTCACCACGGTGGGCGCCTTCCTGCCGGGTCCCCCGGGTGCGCCCGGCGCCGCGGCCTGGCTGCTGCCGGGGCTGGCGCTGGCGCTGGGAGCGCTCGCGCTCGGCTCGTACGTCGGGTGCCGGACCGCCACCGGGATCGTCACCGCGGGCTGGACGTTCGCGGTATTGCTGCCGGCGCTCGCGGCGCACGGCGACGGCGGGGCAGACAGCGGCGGCGATGGCCGGATCCTCCCGGTGACCGCGCTCGCCGAGCAGCTGGCTCAGTACCTCTCGGGGGCCTCTGTGCAAGGGGGTTGGGCCGTGGCCGCTGCGCTCTGCGCGGGTGTGCTCGCCCTGCGCCGCCATTCATTCGACTTCAGCCCGGGCTCCGGCCGGGGCCTGCGTTTCGACCGTCTGGAGAATCCGTGACCACCCCGAGCACCATAAGCGTCACCGGGCTGACCGTCCGGCATCGCAAGACCGTCGCCCTTGACGGCATCGACCTCGACCTCAGCCCCGGAGTACACGGGTTGCTCGGCCCGAACGGCGCCGGCAAGACCTCCCTGATCCGGGTACTGGCCACGGTCGCCCGCCCCGACGGCGGACGCGTGGAACTGCTGGGTCACGACCTGTCCGGCCACCGGGAACTGGCGGCGGCCCGGCGCAGACTCGGCTACCTGCCGCAGGACTTCGGGTATTACCCGGGTTTCACCGTGCGGGAGTTCGTCGCCTACGTGGCCTGGCTGAAGGAAATGCCGGGCGCCGAGGCCGCGACGGCGGTCGAGCGGGCCGTCGCGCGGGTCGGGCTCACGGACCGAATCGACGCCAAGGTGAAGACGCTGTCGGGCGGCATGGTGCGGCGGGTCGGTATCGCGCAGGCCATCGTCAACGATCCGGACGTGCTGCTGCTCGACGAACCGACCGCCGGACTCGACCCCGAGCAACGGGTCGAATTCCGCTCACTACTAAAGGAGTTGGGCGGCGAAAGCACGGTTGTCGTCTCCACCCATCTGGTGGAGGACGTGGCCGTGGCGTGCACCCAGGTGACCCTCGTCGAGTCCGGCCAGGTGGCCTACCGCGGCACGCCTGCCTCACTCGCCGGGCTCGGCGAGAGTGTGGACGGCGCGGGAATCGGCGGCAACGCCATTGAGCGCGGCTACACGGCAGCCCTACGCGGCCACCGCGCCGAGGCGGCGACCACCGCGGGGGCACACCGATGAGCGCACCGACCCTTTCCCGACCGTCCGTCCCCGGCACTGCGCAGCCGTCCCGCCGCACTCACCACCCGCTGTTCGCCGAGGTGCGCAGCGGCCCCGCCCGCTGGATCGCGCTCGCGACGTTCCTCACTCTCGCTCTGCCACTGGCGGCCAAAGCGGCCTACTGGCAGGGAAGTTGGGGACTGGCTCAGCTGCAACTGCATACCGCGGCCGTGCTGCTCGGCGGCCCCCTGGCGGCTGCCGCGGGGTGCTGGCAGGGTGGCCGGGAGCGCCGGTCACGCACAGCGGAGCTGCGGGTCTGCGGCGCCAGGGGCCCGCTCGCGCAGTTCCTGGTGGCGGCGGCGCCGGTGGTACTCGGCGTCCTCGCCGGATACGTACTCGCCGCGGTCGGGACACTGGCGGCCACCTGGCCGTACGCCTCGTCAGGCCGGCCGCACGCCTCCCCGCCGGCGGCGGACGCGGTGTTCCTGTCCGCGGTGGCGTTGGGCGGCATGGTCGTCGGACGGCTCGTGCGGTGGCGGTTGGCCGCGCTGGCCCTCGCCGGCTGCGCATATGTGGCACTCGCCCTGCCCACAGACCAGAAGGCGGCGCTCCGCTTCCTCAGCCCGGCCACGACCCACGGCGGCGGCGACGCACTACCGGTCTGGTGGCAGCCGTTGGCGATGGCAGCGTGGACGGGCGGTCTCGCCGCCGCGGCCGTTCTCGCGTACGCCGCCCGCCGTCACTGGTACGCCGCACTGCCGGCCCTGGCCATCGCGGCCGCCGCGGCCGTGCCCCTCATGCGGACAGGCGAGGACATGTGGCACCCGAACCCCGCCGGGAAGGCGCAGGTGTGCAACGACTCGTCTCCGCGCGTGTGCGTCAACGCGCTGAACCGCGACCTGTTGCCGGAGGTCTCGCGCGCCCTGTCGGGGATCACGAGCCGGCTCGACGGAGTGGCGAACGTCCCCGCCCGCTTCGAGGACCTGCACCGTGCTCCCCGTAGCGGCGAGGCGGAATTGCCCACGCTCTACCTCGGTCAGAGCGTCGTACGCGGTGAACTGGCCGAACCGGAGCAGTTCGCGTGGGAGGCCGCGGCAGCGCTGACGTCGCGCGATTGCGATACTTTCCCGACCCAGAGGACCGACGACGCCGTACGGGACTGGCTGGTCTCCAACGGCCTCAGTGAGCGCAGACGGCAGACCACGGAGGAGAATGCCCGCGAGTGGGGCAACGCCACGGCAAACGCCGATGCCAAGGCCAACGCACGGGCGCTGTCCCACCTCACGACCATGCGCGACGACCAGCGGCGCGCCTGGCTCGGCCGCTACTTCGCGACCGCGGGCCGCTGCGACGTGAGCGGGGTGCCCGCCCTATGAGGCCCGAAACAGCCGCCTACGCACCAACGTACGGACTCGTCCTCTACTGCCGCTCGCGCGCCCTGCCGCTCACCGTGGCCACGCTCCTCGGCACCGCGCTCCTGGCCGCCGTCTGCGCACACCGGCTGAACGCCTACACGGACCCGTACCAGCACGTGCCCCTTGTTATGGCACTCGCGCCGATGATCGCCGCCGCGGTGATCGGCAACAGCCTCTACCAGCACTCTGCGGAGCTGGAGCGGACAGCCGTGCGCCCCGCGTGGCCCCGGCGGCTGGCTCATCTGCTGGCGCTGACCACCCTCGCCGCCGGCACACTGGCGCTCGCCGTGCCAGGGCACGCGCAGGAGTTCGGTGCCCCCGTGATGGTCCGCAACCTCGTAGGGGCGGTGGGGATCACTGCGGTGGCCGCAACAGTGATCGGCGCCCGGCTGAGCTGGCTGCCGACGGTCGCGTATCTCGGCGCGGTGTCCTTGGCAGGCGGTGGCGCCCCTGGCCGAGCCGCGATGATCTGGGCCTGGGCCGTGCAACCGGGGCCGCAGCCCGCCGCATGGGCAGCCGCAGCCGGCACCTTCGTCGTGGGCGGAGCACTCTATGCCGTGCGGGGGGCGCGGCCGGAGAGCCCCCACGACTGACCCCGCCGGCACACCAGCGGCCGGGGCCGAGACGCCGAGCATGGGCACCGCTCCCTCTCGATCCTCGCGTAATCTCACGGCCGTTCCACCGCAGGTCCGACAGCAGGTCGAGGGTGCCCTGTTCGGCCCTGTCAGAGCCTGCGGTGGGCCGGATCCCGAGTGGTCCGAACTCGCCGAAAGCGAAGGCCCGGTTCGGGATACGGAAAACGGTCACACCCCCTGACAGCGCCTCGGGGCAACCATGCACCCGCGAACAGGCCCGACCCCGAGCGCTCCCGCACACCAGGTCTCACCGTTCACGTGGGGAATCGGCCGAGCGATTGTCGTCGGCCGGTCGGTCAGCGGTTTTCGGCCCGCAGGTGACTTCGTCGCGAGGCACGTAGTGGGTCTTGAACGTCTCTCGCTTGGCTTCCTTGCCGTCAGAGCGGAAGACCCGGTCGACGTTGACGTCGAAGCCTTCGAGCGGTGTCTGCGGCAGACAGTTCTTCGCGGCCCCGGGGCGGCTTCCCGGCTGTTTCACGTTGGTGCGAGGGCCCGTGACCGCTTCGACGGAGTCGTATTTCTTGGTGCCGAGGAAGCTGACCGTGACGGAGGTGTCCGTAGCGCTGGCCTGGATGTAGATGGCGTTGCCCGAGTCGTTGTTGAACTTCAGGTCGAGACTGCCCCAGACCACCGTTGCCTCCCGGCCTTCCGGGTAGCGCTCGATGTAGAACGAGTGCGCCCCGTGCTCCAGCGGTTTGACGCCCGCGAAGAAGAGGGCGTTGAAGACGGTGGTGGCGACGGTGGAGACGCCGCCCCCGGCCGCCTTGGTGTACTGGTCGTTCTGGATGATGATGCCGTCCACGAAGCCGTTGGCCTTGGTCCGCTCACCGACGGTGCGGTTCAGGCTCCAGGTCTTGCCGGGAAGCACGACCGACCCGTTGATCAGTTCCGCGGCGCGGCCGACGTTCGTCGTGCGGTACGGGGCGCGCTCGAAGTTGACCGTGAAGGTGGACATCTTCTCCTTGATGCCCAGTCGTTCGACGGCGTCACGGGTGAGCTTCGGCTGTATCTCCTTGGCGGCCAGCGCTGCGGTACGGGCCGCCCCGGTCCTGGTCAGCAGGGGCAGCACGGCTTGCTCAAGCCCCTTGGCGGTGACCTCCCGGCCGGTTTTGGCGTCCGAGGCCACCACCCGGTCGCCGTCCAGGCGCAGTTGCGCCTCGGCCATCTTGCCGGTGACCGGCGCCAGGGGGCGGGCCACCGCCGGATCCCGCAGGAGCGCCTCACCGTCGAGTTCGGGGATGAGCCGGTTGGTCTTGTCCGGTTTCATCGTGAGGTGTTTGCCGACCGTCGCGGGGCTGATGGGGATCTGCCGTCCGCCTACGGTCACCGTGACCGGGGCCGACATCGCGGGCCTGGCGAACTGCGCCATGGCACGGTTCACTTCTGCCGCGTCGACGGCGGGTTCGCTCCGCCGGACCGGCAGAGCGACCGGTCCCGCCTGCCGGCTGAGGACTGCCGAGCTCAGCGCTTCGACCGCGCCGCGCACATCGAGGGACTGCCCGTTGCGGGGCTCTACGGGCACCGGCTTGCCCTGCTCGAAGGAGATAGCGCCGTTCCGGGGCGTGCCGTCGTACTGCGTGGCCGTCTTGGTCAGCTCCGCGCGGGTCTTCGCCTCGTCGGCGCGGATCACCGGTTCGATGTCGCGGTCACCACCGGTGAACAGGCGGCCGATCACGGTCAGCGGGTCGGCGCCCGCCCGCGCGGCACGGGCGACGGTCTGCGCACTGTCCATGGAGAAGCCGGCCGCACGCGCGTCGATGGTGGCGGTAAATCCGCCAATGCGCACCTTCACCGGCTCCGGCCAGGTCCTGCCTATCTGCTGGTCCAGCCTCTCCTGAGCCTGTGAGCGGCTCAGCCCGCCGATGTCCACCCCACGCACCCGCGTGCCCGCCGGCACCTCATCACCGGAAGCCAGCAGGCCCGTCACGTAAAGAGCGCCGAAGCCGGTGGCTGCGGCCCCTGCCAGGAGCGCGATCGGGTGGATGCGGCGACGGGCCGGCCTCGTGCCGTCGGGGGGCAGGTCAGGGCTGGGTGACAGATGCACTGAATCTCCTTCTAAGTGGCCGTCGCGTCACACAGAGCCACCTCACGCCACAAATCGGACTTAGTGACGGTAGTGAAGGGGCATATAAAGGCTCGATAAGATCCACATCTACGTGACGCCGGGCAGCGCTGCGGCGGAGGCTGCAGCGGTGCCGACGACGAGCGCAAGCTTCTGAACAGCGTCCGGGGCACTGGGCAGGTCGGGCACGCCCTGCGGCCCGAGGCGGTTCACCGGCTGAAATACACTGTCTCAGTGACCGAGAACCTGCCGCCGTGCCCCGAGTGCTCCAGCGCGTACACCTACGAGATGGGGGCGCTCCTGATCTGCCCGGAGTGCGGGCATGAGTGGTCACGCGCGTCCACTGACTCCACCGCTGACACCGGGGACAAGGTGATCAAGGATTCGGTCGGGAACGTGCTCGCCGACGGCGACTCGGTAACCGTGATCAAGACCTTGAAGGTCAAAGGCAACCCGACCGGGATCAAGGCAGGCACCAAGGTGCGCAATATCCGGCTCGTGGACGGCGTGGACGGCCATGACATCGACTGCAAGATCGACGGGTTTGGCCCCATGCAGCTCAAGTCCAGCGTAGTCAAGAAAGCTTGACCTGATACTTCGCCGTTCGTAGCGGCACCATCGCTCCGTCGGCGCGGACCCAGCGCAGGTCAGCGGGGTCCGTCCTGGTGCCGGAGTATGTGATCGACCATGGCCCGCGTACGCAGCCCACTGGTCGCCGTGGCCGAAAAGGCGAAGGACGGCACGCACCTGCTCGGCGTGATCACCGCGGCCCATCTTCTGCACGAACTCCTCGAAGCATCGGGATGCTGAGGCCGCACCGCCCTTGTCCGGGCCATGCCTTGGTGCCGGCCGGGTCCGCCCCCGCGTTACAACCGGTCTTTCCCGCAAGGGAGTGTGGGGGACGTGACTTCCCTTCTTCCTCAGCAGGCCCAACAAGCCGTGCCCGCAGGGCAGATGATCGATGCAGCGGCGATGCGCCGGTCACGCGTCTCGCCGCGGAACTGCACGATGTTCAGGGGGAGCTGGTGGCCTTCCTCGCGCCACCTTCCCGCTCCATCGGGGTGGGCAGCCCCCCGTGGCACCGAACCGCGTCCAGGCCTCGGCGCTGTTCGGGCGCGTGTCAGCCGCCCTCGCCCGGGCGGAGGTCAGCGCGTTACGGGCGCTGCGTGCGCTACGGGCAACCGTTTGACGCACGCTCGGACGCTGTGCCCCTGCTGCCTGAGCCGCTGTTGAGCCTGGTCGCCCTCCATCGCAAGCCCATCCGGTTGCACCTTTCGGTTGGGCCGGGATGGGCGTCGTCAGAGAGGCAGATCGTCGGGCAGTACCCGGAATGCTTTGTGCCGGCCGAGCGGGCGCACGGCGCGCAAGTCGCGGTTGGTCGAGGGTGAGCACGGCGTCGGTGTCGTAGTCGGCGGCGAGGGCTACGTTCACGGCGTCCGCTAGGTCCAGGTCGTGGCAACGTGGTCGGTCTCGGCAAGCAGCAGAGGGACGTCACCAGCCCGGCGGCCATGATCGCTTCATTCGCCGACTCGTGTTCGGGCTGGGTGGAGTCGAGCGCCGCCAGCAGTCCGGACGTGTCCGCGATGACGATGATCACGCGGCGGATCCGGTCTAGGCCTCACGGCGAACGGCGTCAGTTACAGCATCACGGCCACATCATGCACCTCGCGCTTGGTCGGCGTACGGCCAGACCCCTCGAAGGTGCGGGAGAACAGAGGCTCGTCCCAGACGCGGTTGGCCATTGCCGCGAGATGGATGCCCTGGCGGATGATCTCGGCCTCACTGATGCCCCGCCGCTTCGCCGCCTCCTTGATGATGGCGAGGTCTTCCGGATCGGCGTAGACGTTGGTTCGCTTCATCGTCATGTATCAAGCTTCGCGTATGTGCCACACCGATGTATGTCACACGGTGGGCAGTCGCCCCCACCACCTGATCAGTTGCCGCCGGTCATGCCATCCGACCGAGCGGCATCGGCCAGGTCTGCCAGGAGTATGTCGGCGATCAGTTCCTCGACCACAGCGGTGCTGTGCCCGTTCATCTCCACAATCAGCTCCGGGTCCCAGGGTGCCTCGGTGAGGCGGCCGGGCGGAGGGCCGTATGGGGTGCGGACCACGGCGGCGCGGTAGTCCTCCGCCCCCATGCGCCAGGTCCGGGCGGGCGTCTTGTCCAGTACATATGCAGCGATGCGGATGCCTTCGCCGTCAAAGTCGCCGTGGTAGCGGAGGGCCGCACCATGGTGCGCGAGCAGGCGCAGGAGGTGGATCGCCGCGCTGTTGGGCCAGCCCGATGTGCAGACGAGCGGCGGGCAGCGCAGGCCGAAGCGGCGTAGGGCGAGGGCCATGACGCTGGGGTTCTCCACGATGTGGACCACAGGTGCGGGCCCTTCAGTCAGATGGACGTCGCCCTCTACGTTGAACCGCTCCGGGATCTTCGGAGGTGGTACGTTCCGGGTCTGCACCTACTGCTTCGCCCGCGACGGCCACCACCACCTCGACCACGACACCGGCGAAGACTTCCAGACTCACCTCTACGTCAAAACCAACGCCGCCGCCGTCCTGCGCCGCGAACTGCGCACGGGCAAGACCCGCGACCAGTTGATGCCCGGCATAGGGAACTCCCCAAAGTCCACCGCATTCTCTACTACGGCGACCTCGACGCCGATGGTCTAGCCATCCCAGCTCGCGTCTCCCTCACCGCTGTCCACCACGGCCTGCCACCGATCGAACCTGCCACCGGCCTGTACCGCCGCCGCCTCGACCACACCCCCACCCCCTCTACCCCCATCGCCGACGACCGCGCCCAGACGCTCGCCTCCTGGCTGCCCGCGCCCCTGTCTGCACAGGCCCACCGCCTCTCACAGCCGGCCAGCGACTCGCACAGGAAGCCACCAACCGCAACCAGCTCTCTTCTCCTGCCGGGATGTCTTCACCGCGGCAGTGACGCCGACCGGTGACACCTCACTGTTCCTCGGCACAGTGGCAGTGCCATAAGCAGGAGGTCTTCGGGCGGGGCGAGGGTGCTGGCCTCGGTCGGCGTTGCCCCGGCCAGAGGAGAGGCGAAGACCACCGCCGCAGCGGCCAGAAGTTCGCGGCGTCGCACGGGGTCGTCACCCTCCTCCGGACCAAGATGGCGAACAACCCTAGTCGAGCTGGACCGACGCCGAGCCGATACCGGCGATCGTCCGGGCGGCGGTACAGCAGCAAGAAGTTCGGCCAGAGAAATGCCCAAGACATCGGAGATCTGACGCAACGGATCCAGGCTGTTGACCGGGAACACATCCCGCTCGACCCGCGACACCCAGCTTTCCGACCGGCCGTTCATCGCAGCCAGATCGCGCTGCGGCCATCCTTTGCGCCTGCGCGCCTTGGCGATCGTCTTACCGAGTATCAGTTCGCTCCCCGCCACTGGGCACGCCCCCGAGGTCCCGTATCCGCATCGCGTGAGCGTGCAACGGTACTGGTGCGGAAGGAGTCCGGCTGTAGGGGGCAAGACGGCCAGGACAGCCGTATCCAGACGTGCGACGCCGCCCTGACCAGCCTCGGCAAACGGCTCAGAGGCGGACCACGGGCACCGGACGCCAATCGGCCGGAGCGGGAACCACCTCAGAGCCGTCCTTGCTCGTGCATGCCAGCTTGGCTGCCACCACCGCGCACGCCTTCTCTGCCCAGCGACTCGACGTGGCGACCATCGGGCTGCTGCTGCCTTCCGGCTCGCTCTTCGGGTATGCCATCAGGTGCTCTTCCGGTCCGGCGTTGATCGATACCTCTCGCACCCCGCTGCGCGCATGCGTGCGCACCTCGGCCCATACGGCGCCGCAGGAAGAGCTGCGCCGAAGCCGTACGACGTACCGGCCGATAGCGACGTCCGACCCGGTCCCCGTGATGGTGGGCGCGTGCCCAGTTGCACAGCATCTCGCCCGATCCGTTCGCGAGGTCGAGCACACGCGTCCCCGGCACCAGGCTGAGTGCTTGCCCCAAGGCAGCCCAGACGCCTCCTAGGGAATCATTGCCGTAATCCGCTTATTTATTACCTTAAACACCCTTACTTGCCATAGGCGTTGCACAGGAACTATTCACCATCTGCATGAACATTGCCAAAAATGCCCGAGATGACCTCTTAGGGTGATCTTGAATCGGCCAAAGTAGGCGTGAAATCGTTAATCGACTTGAGCCTTAGCGACCCACAAGAACAAGATGTTCTGACCGCAAATTTAGGGGGAGATATGATCACTCGTATTGCCGCAGCAGCCGTATTAGCTATGAGCAGCGCAGCGATTCCAGCGACGCAAGCTTCGGCAGCGGACCTCACAAAGATCTCCGCCAGCAGCTGCATCGGAAACGCCGGCAGCACAGGCAGTAAGTGCATTGACCTAACCGGCACTAAGCTGCACGTTGAATCCGTAACGGCCACGCTGACCAAGAACCACGCCGACAATTGCGGCCGCGCGACCATATCGATCGGTCGGAACTACGTCACGACCAGCGGCAAGATCTGCGCAGCCAGTAGATTCGAATTCACGGACAAGGTCGGCCTGAGTTTCCCTGACGGAACCCCGGCTTGCATCTCGTGGAGCAACTATCCCGACAGTAGGGCCTGCGTCACGATTCACAAGTGACCTGCAGAACCCCATCACTTAGGTGAATCGACCAGTCGCAGCATCCGAATGGGATGTCGCGCTGTCGGTCGCGCTCGGTGGGGACTGCCTGGCGGATGTGGGCATGCTGCGGGCCGAGTCGGCGGTGTTCGGGCCGGTGGCCTCCGACCCGCCCGTGCCCCGACTGATCGATGCCCTCGCCAGTACCGGGCCGCTTGCGCTTGCCCTTGCGACGATCCGGCAGTCCCGGACCTAAGTCCGCGACCGGGTCTGGCGGTTGCCCTGCAAGGCTGCCCGCACGCGGGCAACAAGGTGATTGTGGACATCGACGGGGTGCTGGTCCTGGCGCACTCCGAGAAGCAGGACGCCGCTGTGGCCTGGAAGAAGACCTTCGGTCACCATCCATTGTTCGCGTTCGTCGACCATGGCCATGAGGGTTCCAGGGAACCGGTCGCCGCGTTGCTGCGGCCGGGCAACGCGGGCGGCAACACCGCTGCCGACCACATCGAGGCCGCCCGCGTCGCTCTGGCCCAGTGCCGAAGAGGCACCGGCGCGGACGGCTGTCCCTGATCCGCACCGACTCCGGCGGCGGCACACATGAGTTCCTCAACTGGCTGCTGGCGACCCGGTGTCGCGGCTCTCTCATTGCCGTCAGCCGATGTGGGCGGATTGAACACACCCAACCAAATGGTCAAGCATCGGATGCGCGTGCCGCACCTATAAAAGTGGTACGGGATGCCGGGGGACGATGCCGAGGTCGTCGAGACGACCATCGCCATGATGACGCAGGAAACCGACTCCGTCCGTGACTCTTTCGCAGAGAAATAGCAGCGGCGGCATCTCACTGAACAAGGGGAAAATCTTGACTGAAACGTTTTCCGGTCGGCATATCGAGATCGCCTGGCCCGACCTGGATATCACCGTGACCGCGGAACTCGACGGTCGCAACGCTGAACTTGCCGACGCGCTGTGGGAGTCGTTGCCCTACCAGAGTCTGCAGGGACACGCGCTGGTGGCGGGACAGCATCTGTATCACGCGGCACCGATACCGTCGCTGCTGCATCTGTCCGCGTCTACTCGGATCGCAGATCGACGCGAGGCGCCCGATGGGACCGTATTCTGCTCCGCGCTACAGCATTTGGGCATCAAGTACGGCACGTTGACCGAACCGATGCCGGCATCCCCGGTGGGCCGGATCCGGCAGGAGGACATCCCCGCACTACTGGAGGCCGGCAAGGCGATCTGGGATTCGGTCTATTCGACGAAGAAGCCGATCTTGGCGGAGGTCCGCAAGGCGGGAACCGAAGGCGGCCATCGTATTCCGCATTTGACCGCCGCAGATCCCGACGCGAAACGTCTCATACACGACGTGTACACCGCGACCGAGCGGGCCTGGCTGTCCGCACCACAGGAGCTCGCTGATCTCCACGAGGGGGTGATCCCTTCCGGGGCAGGGAGTTTTGAGACGGTGTTACCCACTCTGTTGTTCGTCAACGGTGAGACCCGCCCGCTGGGGTATGCCACCTACGGTGGTCTGGTCCGGGCCGCGGTCCAGGGCATGCCGATGGATTCATTGCGTCACATGGCGCGCCTGCTGGTCGGTATTCCGGCCGAGTTTCTGGGCTACTGCGGCCTGGAGCAGCTTTGGAGTTTCACCCAGCGCTTCCTGGCCTGCCTCGACCAGCTCGATCGCGATGATTTCCTGAGCGTGGCGAGCCAACTGGCCCTCTACATCAACTGTTTGGGCGGTTGGAATCTGCACCTGTACCCGTGGGACACCGGCGATCACCTGCGCCAACTGCGCTCCGATGAATCGGTCCGCCAGTCGTGAGCCAACTCCCCGAACGCGCAGACGTCCTCGTCATCGGCGGAGGCGTCATCGGCAATTCAATAGCGTGCCAGCTCGCCGAGGCAGGCGTCGGTACCGTCCTGCTGGAGCGTGGCGCGCTCGGATCGGGATCGTCCGGGACCACTGCGGGCGTTGTGCGTACCTACTTTCCCGGCAACGCTCTCATCAGCAGCCTTGCCGTCCGCAGCCTGGCGGCTTACCACGCCTTCACCGAACGGACCGGAACCGACCTCGGCTTGAAGCGCATCGGCTTGCTCGTGCTGTTCACCGACGAACACCAGGTGCAGGACTTCCGAGACACCCAAGCTGCCCAGCAGGCAGCTGGAGTGGACGTCGAACTCGTGACCGCTGCTGAAGCAGCGCGGCTCAACCCGCTGGTCGACGAGCGAAGCATCCTGGCGGCAGCCTGGTCGCCCGAGGCCTACGCCTGCGATCCCGCCGCGATCGTGCGCGGCTATGCCACAGCCGCCCAGCAGGCCGGCGCCATCCTGCGCACGGAAACACCCGTCACCGGCATCGACCCAGATGGGCGGGTCCACACGCCCGCGGGCAGCATCCGCGCCGACACCATCGTCTGCGCGGCAGGCCCCTGGGCGGGAACGGTCGCCGCCATGGCCGACGTGCGCATTCCTGTGACCACATACCCCGTCGAAATGCTCCTGACCGACACTCCCGGTAGTGCCCCGCGCAACGCTCTGCCGATGACCATGCACCCGTCCAGCCTGCGGATTCGAAGCTGGGGAGACCGCATCCTCGTCGGGATGGGCCGCCCCGCTCCGGACGAAACCCGACAGGCCTGGCTGCAACGGGTGTCGAACCACCTCGGCACGACCTTCCCGAGCCTCGCCGACAACGGCCTCGAGCACGGGTGGAGCGGAGACCTCGATGTCAGTCCGGACGGGATGGCTTTCATCGGCCGTGAAGGCTCCCGCCCGTTCCTCTACGCGGCTGGATTCTCCGGTCAGGGACTGTGCCAAGCACCTGCCGCCGGAGAGATCATCCGAAACCTCGTACTCGACGAGAAATCCTGGATCGACACGTCCGGCCTCTCCACCACCCGCTGCCTCAGAGGGTCGGCCGAGACCGGGTAGGAAATCACCAGGACATCGTCGCGACGGCGCTTGGTGAGACCCATGACGAGGCCAACGAGCAGTTTCCGGGCATCTGTTCAACTATTTCGAGAGGAAATCCATGGTCGAGCAAACTGGCGGAGAGTTCGTTCGGGAGATGATGCGGTGGCATTTCAGTCCGGAGACCGGGTCACCGTTCTGGCTGAAACGGGCCGAGGCACTCGACTTTGATCCGCTGACCGATGTCCGGGATTTCGACGATCTCGGCCTGTTTCCCAATGTGGTGGACGAGCTGCGCGATGTCGGCGTCCGTGAGCTGATTCCCCGTGGCTACGGTGACGAGCACAGGGCGGCCGTCTACGAAAGCGGCGGTACCACAGGGCAGCCCAAGCGAGTGACGTACGCCGCGGAGTGGCATCGGTGCAGCGTCGAATGGTTCAGTGAGCGACTGGATGCTCACGGCGTACCTCGAAATGTCGACTGGCTCAGTGCGGTTCCCACCGGGCCGCACAATGTCGGAGCAATGGCGGTCGACGCCGCGATGGGTCGGGGTGGGCTGAACTTCAGCATCGATCTGGACCCGCGATGGGTGAAGAAGCTGCTCGCGCAGGGCCGGACAGACGTGGCCGACGCCTACACCGATCACCTCATCGAACAGGTCGGCCACATTTTGGCCAGCCAGGATGTGGGCGTCCTCTTCGCCACCCCGCCGATGCTGGAGCGCCTCGCGCAGCACGACGATCTGGTCGAGTTGGTGAACCGGAAGGTTCGCGCGATCATCTGGGGCGGTACACATCTGGACGCCGACACCCGAGATCTGCTGCGCGACGAGGTGTTCGGAAGCGCCAAGTTCGTCGGCGGGTACGGCGGCACGATGATGCTGGGGACATCGGTGGAGCGACCCGGCCTCGGTGACGACGAGCCGTGCGTGTTCGACTCCTTCGCTCCGTACACCACGTTCCGGGTGATCGACCCCGACACCGGCCAGGTTGTTCCGTACGGCGAGCGCGGGCAGATAGTCGTGCATCACATGAGCCGAACTGCCTTGCTGGTCAACAACATCGAGCGGGACTACGCAACCCGGATCGCACCGGTGGATGGCGGCTTCGGTGATTCGGTCGCAGACGTCGCACCCGTGGCGTCCTTCGGCGATACGAAGGTGATCGAGGGCGTGTACTGATGTTGTCCCTCGACGTTCTCGGCCCCGGCGGCCCCTATCGGTCCCGGCGCCAGGAGACCATTCGAGATCTTGCCGGAGACCCGGTCGCGACACTGAGTCTCGCACCTTCGCTCTACATCACCCGCGCGATAAAGGCCCTGCGCCGAGCGCCGGCGCTACCCGTCGACACACGGATCGCGGCGTTCGCGCAGGCGGGCCGGGCTTTCGCCACGCAGTCGATCGCGGGACTGACGCCGGAGGAATATCAGCAAACCGTCAGCACGGTCACCGGGATACCGATCACGGTGGTGCGCAATGCCACCGACGAAATTGCGCGGGCCGCCGAGCGGATCCACCACAGCGTGGCGAACGCGCAGCCGGCCGCTGCGGTCGGCTCGTGGCGCGATCCGCGGGCCCGTGACGGTGCGGCGGTGTGGACCCGGCGCGGTGAGGTATTCGCCGTCCATGCGGCGGGCAATCACCCTGCGGTGCACCAGGGTTGGTTCGACGCCCTCGCGCTCGGCTATCGCGTTGCCGTGCGTCCCTCCCGTCGTGAGCCGTTCACCCCACATCGGCTCGTCACTGCCCTGCGCGAGGCAGGTTTCGGCGACGAGGGAATCGCGTTCCTGCCCACCGACCACAACGTGGCCGACGACATCCTCCGGCACGCCGACTTCGGAATGGTGTACGGCGGCGCGGATGTCGTGGGCAAATACGCGGGCGATGGACGCATTCTGCCGCAGGGCCCCGGGCGCTCCAAGATTCTCATCACCGCCGAAACCGAGTGGGAACCGATCGTCGACACCATCGTGGAGTCGATCAGCAGTGGTGGGGGCGTCGGTTGCGTCAACGCCACCGGCGTACTGGTCGAGGGCGACCCCGCCCCCGTGGCCGCGGCGATCGCCGAACGCCTCGCCGCGTTGCCCAGCCTGCACCCGACGGACGAACGCGCAGTCCTGCCCGTGATGCCTGTCGGTCCCGCCCGTCGGTGGGACGCGTATCTGCGGCAGCGGGCAGCGGGCACCAAGGCGTGGCTCGGCGGTGACGGCATCGTCGGCGATCTCGGCGATGGTTCCGCGGTGCTCCGGCCGGCGGTGCACCAGCTCGACAGCCCGTTCGCCGAACAGCTCGGGATGGAGTTGGGCTTCCCCTGTGCGTGGGTTGCACCGTGGGACCGCGACGCCGGGATCCGGCCGCTGCGCGACACCCTCGTCCTCACTGCCGTCACCACCGACGAGAACCTGATCGACGAATTGGTGGCCGAACCGACCATCGCCAACGTCTACGTCGGTGACCATCCGACACCGTGGATGGAGCACGGACTGCCGCACGACGGCTACCTCGCTGAATTCCTCATGCGCACCAAGACGATTCGACGCTGACCGACGAGGGCGCGGTGCCGGGCACCGCGCCCTCGTCTGCCGGCGTGGTCAGCGGTGGTCCGCCAGGTGCGACGTGTCGTTCAGCGATTGCACCGACGCATTCCCATCCCCGTCATAGGCCACGGCCGACAGTGAGGCCGCCGACAGCTCCATCCGGAACAGCGACTCGGGCGGTGCGCCGAGCGCCAGCCGAACCAGCGTCCGCAACACCCCGACATGCGAGACGACCAACACCGTCTGTCCCCTGTACTGCGCCAGGAGCCGGTCCCGTGAGAGCACGGCCCTGCGCGCAACCGAGGTGAATGTCTCCCCGGTTCCGCCCGGCACTACCGCCGGAGAAGCGCGCCATGCTGCCAGCTCGTCCGGGTAGCGCTCGCGCACCTCGGCGAACGTAAGTCCCTCCCAGGCACCGAAATCCGCCTCAGTGAGCCCTTCGTCGACCTGGACGTCCAGGCCCAGCCGTCGTGCCGCTGTCTCGGCCGTCTGCTGGGCTCGGCGCAGCGGTGAGGACACCACCGCCTGCACCGCGTCGCGTACCACGAGCATCCTCGCGGCGGCCTCGGCCTGCCGCTGCCCGGTCTCCGACAACTCCGGATCGGAGCCGCCGCTGCCGGACAACCGCTTCTCCGGTGTCAATGCCGTCTCACCGTGGCGTAGCAGCATAAGGGTTGTGGGGCTTCCCTGGTCGGCGAGCGCGAGATTCACGCCGGCCGTTCCACGACTGGTTCTGGCGCCGATGCGAATCGGGTCACCCCTTTCGATCAAAGCCCCCGTCATCGGCGGCATTGTGGCGAATTTTGTAGTTCAGCGCAGCGCGGCGATGACCGGCGCGAAGTTCTCCATGTTGTATTCCATGACCGTGAAGTAGGTGAAGCCGTAGCGTTCGCGGCGTTCCTTGAGTTGTTGCGCCATCTCCGTCGGGGTTCCGATCAACATGGAAGGCAGCTCTTCGGGGCTGTCCTCAGCGTTGGGCGGCAGCGGATCGAATCTGTCAGGTATCGCGCTGCGTTCGGCGGGCGGAATCACCTGCTGCACCATGATATTGAGCTCCACAGCGTCGGCGCGGTCACCGAGTAGGCCGCGCACGTAGGCGACCCGTTCTTCCGTCTGCGCGATTCCGGCGAGATGGAGTACATCACCGGTGGTGTTGGCCCAGCCTCCGGTGAAGGCGATGATGTCGGCGTGCGTGGCGGCCAGCCGCAGCAGCCGGTCGCCCCAGCCCCCAATCAGCAGTGGTGGTCCGGATGGTTGGACTGGACGCGGCTGATATTCCGTGTCCTTGAACAGAGAACGCAACGTGGTGACAGTCCGTTCCAGCTGTTCGACCCGCTTTCCGCCACTGAGGAACGGTATCTCCGCGGTGTCGAACTCGGCCTTCACGTATCCTGCGCCGAGCCCGAGTTCCATACGCCCATCGATGAATTGGTCGGTGCTCGCCACCTCGCGCGCGAGAAGGACGGGGTTGTAGAACGGTGTGTTCAACACGAACGTACTCAGCCGTACCCGTTCGGTCGCTTCGGCTGCGAGCACCATTGCTGGAAACGGTGCGGAGAACTCCAGGTGATCGGCCACTCCGACTACATCGAACCCGAGTTCCTCGGCTCTGCGGCACTTCGCGCTCCACTCGCGTCGCGAACCGGGAACGAACATGTTGACACCGAAGCGGAAGGGGTGCTGTAAAGGCATTATACTTGTATATCATATGATGATTCTCCCGCCATTCCGCTGGGCGGGACGACATCATCTCAATCAGTTATATCCATTGAGGTCTTCTCGGCAACGCCATGGTTATGGTGCGTGACCGCGTGCAGGTGGTCGAGATGGTGACCCAGCGTCAAATATGTGTGAAGCCCCTGGTGGGAACGGGTCTGCGAAGATCATGTCCCAGCCGAGAGGCTTCATGGCTCGTCCAACTCGCCCGGGACAACGGCATCGCGGCCCCGGACGGCTGGCCGCTGCGGGGCTCCCCGGTCCGGCCGGGCCGCGAGCACGACACCACCTGCGTCCGCACCCACGGCCTCGTCGACGCCCTCAACCGGCTCGCCGCCACCCTCGGCATTCCCAACCTGACCGACCTGGGCTACGAGAACATCCGTGACGGGTTCAGCCACCCGGCCTAAAAGCCCAAAGGCGACGAACTCACCGAGCCGGACCGGACGTTCAACGCGGTGCTCCGCAGCGTGCACGGCATGGCGGAGCATACGAACGCCCTGCTGAAAGTCACCTCCGAGGCCCTGCGCAGGGTCAGCCTCGACCCGGCAGCCATCACCCGCATCGCCCGAGCCGCCCTCGTCCTGCTCCACCTCGAACACGGCCGCACCGCCTGAGCAAAAATCACGTACCGTCACGAGAAGTTGCCGAGAAGGGTTCACTTCCCCCGGATGGGCGCTGTCGAACTCCCGATGTCATTCACCTGGGTTGAGTCAAACAGTGGGTACGGCGCCGAACGCTACCCATAGCGCCGAGTCGTGAACACGCCTCCGTGGTAGCCGAATCGGGTATCGGTCCGTCCAGACGATCCGTTGTCGATGGCGGAGGCGAATCATGAAGCGGGCACGTGCGGGGCTTGCAGCGTTCGAGGGCAGAGCGGGCGAGGCCGCCCGAACCCTGCTGCGCCATCAGGGGTACGACGGCGGGTGGGGCCTGACTCTGACGTCGGTGTCGTCGATCGCGGAG
Source organism: Streptomyces sp. NPDC050636 (assembly GCF_040654775.1). Classification (NCBI taxonomy): domain Bacteria; kingdom Bacillati; phylum Actinomycetota; class Actinomycetes; order Kitasatosporales; family Streptomycetaceae; genus Streptomyces; species Streptomyces sp. NPDC050636. Next base: position 214,482 of record NZ_JBFAIP010000002.1, on the reverse strand, counting down.
GACACCGTCCGCCTGGCGACCCTGCGGCCCGCGCTGGCGGCCCGGCTCAGACGCCGGAGGAGACCTCAGCCTTCTCGTTGGACCCCATGTCCTTTACCTCGGCCGCCGCTAGCCTGCGGTTGCGCTGGGCCGAGGAGAAGAAGGACCAGGCGATCAGGACGACGCCGACGAGGCCCGTGATGACCTCGTGGATCTCGTACTGGATGGTGACGAGCAGGATCACGGCGAGGGCGCCGATCGCGTAGTGCGCGCCGTGCTCCAGGTAGACGTAGTCGTCGAGGGTGCCCCGGCGGACCAGGTAGACCGTGAGCGAGCGGACGTACATCGCGCCGATGCCGAGGCCGAGCGACATCAGGACGATGTCGTTGGTGATCGCGAAGGCGGCGATGACGCCGTCGAAGGAGAAGGACGCGTCCAGGACCTCCAGGTAGAGGAACATAAAGAACGCGGCCTTGCCTGCCATCACGACCGCCGGGACCTTCTTGCCGCTCCTCTTGGCCTCTTCCTCGGCCTCGTGCTCGCGCTCCTCCTCTTCCTCGAGCTTGTTCTCGAAGTAGCCGGAGAGGCCGCCGACGATCAGGTAGGTGATCAAGCCCGCGATGCCGGCGATCAGGACGGTCTCCGCCTTGTCCGCATGGATGCCGCCGTGCTGGTGGGCGTTGGTGGCGAAGGTCATCGCGGAGATCATGAGCACGATGAGCGCGATGCAGACGGAGAGCATGTCGACTTTGCCGAGCTTGGCGAGCGGGCGCTCGAGCCAGCCGAGCCACTTGATGTCACGGTCCTCGAAAATGAAGTCGAGGAAGATCATCAACAGGAACATGCCACCGAACGCGGCGATCGACGGGTGAGCGTCGGTCACCAGCTGCTGGTACTGGTCCTTGTCGTTGAGCGCGAGCCGTACCGCTTCGATCGGGCCGATCTTGGCGCTGATGGCGACGATCACGACCGGGAAGACCAGGCGCATGCCGAAGACCGCGATCAGGACGCCGATCGTGAGGAAGATCTTCTGCCAGAAGGCATTCATCTTCTTCAGGATCCCGGCGTTGACCACGGCGTTGTCGAAGGACACCGAGATCTCGAGGATGGACAGGATCGCCACGATCCCGAAGCCGGTCCACCCCCCGTATAACACCGCCGCGACCAGGCCGAGCGCGGTGACCGCGAACGACCAGCCGAACGTTTTCAGAAGCACTGGCTACCCAATCGTTTTGTACGGGGCTCCCCCGCGCCGTACCTGGCTTACGAAACATTGACCCCGAAGTCTAGAGCGATGCCTCGCAGCCCTGACACATACCCCGGGCCGACGGCGCGGAACTGCCGCTCGCCGCCGTGCCGTTAGACCTCGCCGAAGATCATCGCCGTCTCCGTGGACGCGTCTTCGCAGAGGTCATAGCGGGCGAGCTCCTGGCCGTCGGCCTGGTTCACCACGCGGATGAACGCGTTGCTGACCTGGCCGAAAGTCTGCCCGCGGTTGTCGGCGTCGTGGATCGAGACCGGGAAGACGACCTTGTCGCAGGTGGCGGGCACCTTGGAGCGGTCGATGAGGACCGACTCGTCGTCCCCTTCGCCGTCGCCGGTGAGGTTGTCGCCGGTGTGCTCCAGCGAGCCGTCGGGGCTCTTCAGGTTGTTGTAGAAGACGAACCACTCGTCGCCGAGCACCCGGCCCCACACCCCCACCGACCTGCCGCACTCGGTGTGCGACCGGCTCGTTGCCCACCCCAAGTTCGGCTTCCACGAGCCCCCACCAACCACCTACTCCGGACACGCGCCCCCCGTCGGCGGGCTGCGTCCCCCGGGCCCCGCGTGTGCAGGGGACCACGACGGTCCAGCACCCGTGGGCTCTGGTTGCGTAGACGTCGAGGACGCTGTCTACGGCCCCTTTCCAAGGTGCGGATCAACTCGACCGCTCAGGGGGCGGTGTCGCCTGTCCAGCACCAGATGCGGTTGTCGTGCCGGTCACCCGGGACCGGCGGGCCTGGGTGACCGGCACGACGTGGTCCGGCCCGCCCCGGTGTACGGGGGCTGCTCCGGTCCGTCCCGGAACTGTTCCGCCTGCAGGCGGTAGGCCGCCGCGAAGCTGCCCTGCGCGGTCAGCAGGCCGTCGTGGTCGCCCTGTTCGATCACCTTGCCCCGGTCGAGGACGTAGATGGTGTCGGCGCAGCGCACCGACGCGAGGCGGTGGGTGATGAGGACGACCGTGCGGCCGCTGTCGGCCAGGGCTCGTATGCGGTGGAAGACCTCGATCTCGGAGGCGGCGTCGAGGGCCGCGGTGGGTTCGTCGACGATGACGACGGACGCGTCGCGGAAGTGGGCCCGGGCCAGGGCAAAGCGCTGCTGTTGGCCGCCGGAGAGGCCTTGGCCGCCGTGGAAGCCGCGTTCGAGGAGGGTGTTCCAGCCGCGGGGCAGCGTTCGGATCAAGCCGTCCACGTCGGCGAACGCTGCGGAGCGCCGCAGGGCGGCCTCGTCGTGGGCGCGTTCGGGACGCCCCAGGGTCACATTGGCGCGGGCCGTGAAGGGCCACTTGAGGAAGTCCTGGTCGACGAGGGCGACGCGGTCGAAGACGGTGTCGCGGTCCAGCTCTCTGATGTCGGTGCCGTCCCAGGTGAGTTGGCCGGAGTCCGGGAGGTAGAGCCCGGCGATCAGCTTCGCCAGCGTCGACTTGCCCGAGCCGTTGTCCCCGACCAGGGCGACGACGCTGCCGCGCGGAATGCGCAGACTCACGCCCGTGACCGCGGGGGCGGTCTGCCCCCGGTAGGTGAACGAGACGTTGTCGAGCTCCAGGACGGTCGGCCGTCCGGTCAGCGGAAGGCCACCGGCCGGAATGGCGCGCTCGCGGGCCAGGGCCACCGCGCGGTCCAGGTCCAGGAGGTAGAGCGACTGCTCGTACAGGTAGTTGACGTTCCGCACCAGTCCGGACAGCTGACTCGTGGTGTTGCGGACGGCCAGCACCGCGGTGCCGGCGGCGGCCATCGGGAGGTGTCCGGAGACCAGGAGCAGCCCGAGGACGGCGTACGTGCTCCCGGTGGCGGCGCCGGACACGGCACCGGCGGCCAGGTCGGTGCCGGCGGCGGCCAGCGCGAGCCGTTTCTGCTCCGCCGTGGACTGATCCGTGAGCTCCCGGTATCGCCGCAACAGATGGGGTCCTACGGCGTGGGCGCGGAGCTCACGGGCCGGGTCGGGGGCCAGCAGCAGGTCGGACAGCCGCCTGCGCACCCGTACGTGGTCGAGCCAGCGCTGGATGCTGCGGTAGACCCGGCGGGCCGTGCGGACTGTGCCGTATCCCTTGGGCATGGCGGTGAGCAGGAGCAGGGGCAACAGGAGCGGGTGCAGCACGGTCAGCACCCACGCGGCCGCGACCAGTGAGATCAAGCCATTGATCACGGCTACGGCGTGCCCGATCAGCCGGCGCGCGGCGTCGGTGCCGTATTCGGCCGTCTCCAGGAGCCGGCGTACCTGGGCGTCCTCCAGGTCGGCGAGCTCCACCCGGATCGCGTGGGAGAGCAGCCGGAGCGAGGCGGCCCGCTCCACCTGGGGTTCCAGCCGGCCCACCGCCAGCGCGGACATGGCCGTAAGCAGCGCGACGAGTACCGCCGTACCGGCCACGAGCAGCAGGGACGGCAGCGCGGCGCGTACCCGGTCCGGCGTCGGGCCGCCCGCGAACAGGTCGATCAGCACCTCGTTGGTGGCCAGCAGCCCGATGGCCGTGGCCGTGCCGCGGCCCACCTCCGCGACGGCCACGGTGACGAGGGAGACGCGGTCCACCGCCCAGGCCATCGCGGCGGACCGCGCCAGCAACGCTGGGACCCGGCCGGCCATCCTATGGAAGGGGATCTCCAGCGGCACCTGCTCGTGCCGGGCCGACGCCTCATCCATCCGGAGGCGGCCCCCGAAGAGTTCCCGTTCCGCGTCGTTCGTCTGCTCCTGATCGGACGTCACTGGGCCCAGCGCCTCCCGTTCCGGTGTCGTTCGTCAGCGTCTGAAAGCCGCTGTCTCAAAGTGAGTGCCCTGTCGTGTGTAGTTCAATGGGACTTATGACTCGGCTGACCACCACGTCCCGGTCCGGACGGCATGTGCTCGGCATGCGGCTGGGCATCGCCGCGTTCGCCGGGTGGCTGATTTTCGTCACCGTCTCCATCGCCACGGCGGACGACGGCAGCGAATCGAGCCCGCAACGGCTCGCGGAGGCGGTGCAGCGGGAGCTGCGGAAGGGCGACACGGACGCCTTGCAGAAACGCTTCACGGACGACACGGCGGGCGAGAAATACGCCGAGAGCTTCCTCGACAAGCTCAAGGACGTCCCCGAGGACCGGATCGCGGTGCGGGTGGTCCGGGACGCGCTGCGCGTCGACGTCGTCGGTACCCCCTCCTGCACGGCGTGGACGCTCGTGGAGGCGGACAAGGGGCACTGGAAGCTGGACGCGGCTCCGCCCGCCCCCGGGTCGGGTTGCTGACCGGCGCCGTCACGCCTGCCGCACCCGGACGTCCCGGGCCCCCGTCTCCCGACCGCCGGCCCGGCCGTTCGCGTCCGGCGTCCCCGCTCCGTCGGTCCGGGTGTCCCAGGCCCGGAGCAGGGCGTCCTCCCGCGCCGGGGTGAGCGCGTAGGCACCGGCCGCGTAGTCCCGGCCCGCCGTACCGCCGACCGTCATCCAGGCCCAGGTGTCCCGCACGGTCTCGGCAACGGGTCGGGTGCGCAGGCCGGTTGCTTCCGCCCGGGAGGTGTCCACGGACCAGGCCCCCGCGTCGTCGGCGGCCCACAGCGGCAGGCCGAGCCACGGACGGATGTCGTGGGCCCGTAGGAAGGCCCCGTCGGCCCAGACGGTCTCCGCGCCAATGGTGCCGACGGCGTCCAGGCAGTGCGTCAGCAGTTCACCAAGCGTGGTCTGTCCCGGCGGGCCGGTGACGTTGAACGCCCCTGCCGGCTGCGGGCCGTTGAGGACATCGAGCAGCCAGCGGGCCAGGTCGCGCGCGTCGAGGAAGCGCAGCGGCAGGTCGGGCGGCCCCGGGGCAAGAATCCTGCCGCCCCGCGCGGCGCGGTTCAGCCACCGCGGCAGTCGCCCCAGGTCCTCGTGCGGCCCGAGCAGGAGGCCCGGCCGGACGATGAGGGAGCGCGGTCCGAAGACCTGCGTGACCGCCCGTTCGCAGCCCGCCTTGAGGGTGTCGAAGTCCGCCTCGTCGAGACCGGCGTCGGAGGGGCAGGGCCGTGGCCGGGAGTCGTCGGTGACCGCGGTCCGCGGCCAGCCGAGGGCGGCCAGCGATGAGACGAACGCGTACCGGCCGGCGGCCCCCTCCAGTTCTCGGGCCGAGGCGAGCACGTCCCGGGGGAGCATCCCCGAGGTGTCCACCACCGCGTCCCACGGACCGCACACGGCCAGCCGCCGGAGGTCCGGCGCCCGCGTGCGGTCGCCGCGCACCACCTCGGCGCCCGGGTGGTCCGGGCCGTGCGTCCCGCGGTTGAACGTGGTGACGCGCAGGCCGCGCGCTAGGGCCCGCGCCACCAAGGGCCTGCCGAGGAAACCCGTTCCGCCGAGTACCAGGACGTGCATAACTCCCCCTTGCTCGCGGCCTGTTGGACGAGGCGCACGAACACCAGCCATTCGATTCCCCTGTCCCTCAAGTCAGTTGACACGTGTTCGAACGCAACTTAACTTCTGTGATCACGTCTTGATAGCTGTTCAAGAGATGTTCCGAAATGGAGTGATCCGTCGTGTCATCCGCAACGCTGATCGACCTGGACAGTGAGTTCGACCTCGACATTCACATCGCGTCGCCGGACGCCCTGGACACCGAGCCCACGGCTTGGTGGTGCACACACCCGTACAGCTGCCGTTGGACCAAGTGCTGTTCGGGCTCCGAGAGCCCCGAGGGCGACCCGACCGCGTTAGGTCGCTGACGGGCTGGAGAACGTCGAAATGAAACGGGACGTCCCGGCCGTCGTGCCCGCAACCCGCTGCGGCCGTGACGTCCCGGTCCGCACGTCACCACGTGACCCGGCCCTCGGGATCGTGCGCGAGGCAGCGGGCCGGCTGCGTGACCCGGAGGCGGCGCCCCGGTACGCGGACCTGGCCCGGAGCCGGTCGGCGGGCGGCTTCGAGTTCTGGCCCACCGCGCTGTCCTCAGGGCTGCCCAGCGTCGCCCTGCTGATGACCGAACTCGCCCGCGCCCTGCCCGGCGAGGGCTGGGACGCCGCGGCCCACACCCACCTGAAGACCCTTGCCGAGGCCACCCGGGCCCGGCCCATCGCCGGACTGGGCATGCACGGCGGCCTCGGTGGCGTGGCCCTGACTTTCGCCGCGGCCGAGGCCATGGACCCGCGCTACCACACGGTCCGGCGCTCCCTCGACCGCGCGCTGGCAGAACGCGTCCGGGATCACCCTTGGCGCCATGGCGAGGACGGCGTACAGGACCACGACTACGACGCGGTCAACGGCGCCGCCGGGCTGCTCGGTTACCTCGTCACGGCCACCGACGCCGGTCCGGCCGTCACGGAGGCCGTCACGGTGCTCGTCGACCACCTCGTCCGGCTGGCCGGTCCGCCCGACGCACCGCGCTGGCGGATCGCCGCGCACGCCGACGGCCACGGACACCCCGGTGGCCACTACGACTTCGGCCTCGCTCACGGCATCGCCGGCCCGCTCGCCGCCCTCGCTCTCGCCCGCCGCGCCGGCCACGGCGGACCGGCCCTCGACCGCGCCCTCGGCGACACCGCCGACTGGTTGCACGCCCGCCGCACGGAGCCCGTCGCCCCGGACGGCGCGCCCGACTGGCCCGCCACGGTCCCAGCCCCCGCTCCCGCCACGGATGCGGGGCAGCCGCCCGGCCGTCCCGGCTGGTGCTACGGCGGCCTCGGCATCGCCCGTGCCCTCTGGCACGCGGGCACCGCCCTAGGGCGGGGCGACCTCAAGCGGCATGCCCTGCGCCGTGCCGCAGTCGACCACCGGCCCCAACTCGACCACACCGCCGGGGACTCGCCGGGTCTTTGCCACGGCACGGCCGGGCTGCTGCGGCTGTGGACCCTGTTCGCCCCCGACGACCCCGGCGGCCGGGCTCGCGCGGCGGCGGACGCGGCCCTGGCACGGCTGACCGCCGAGTACGACCCGTCCACCCCCCTCGGCTACCGCGACGAGGAACGACCGGGAGTCCATCTGGACGACCCCGGCTTTCTCACCGGCGTCTGCGGCGTGCTGCTGAGCATGCTGGCCGCCGTCACCGACACGGCACCGCTGTGGGACCGCAGCCTGCTCATCGATTGACGGAGCGGCACCGCCGAAGCGGGGAGAGAAGCGGCACACCCTGTCGAAGGATGCGTCGCCCCACCCATAGTGAAGGAGAGAGCGCACGTGACCGTCCGCACCGCGGCGCCGGGCCGGCCCCTGTACGAGCCCGCGCCGTTCTACGTTCTGCGGGCCCCGGCACTGAGCACGGACGTCTTCTCAAAGGCCGGCCCCCGGCCTGGTACCGAAGTGCGCACGTGGGAGGCGGACCTGCTCCGGACGGCCGCCCTGCCCGCCGTGCGGCTCGCCCTCCGGCACGCCAGCCCGTCCCTGGCCGACGCCGTCGCGCACCGGCTCGCCGGGTCGGACCCGTCCGACGCGACCGGCGACGCGCAGGAGTCGCGGCGGCGCGCCCGCACGCGCGCCGCGCTGCTGCGCTACGTCACACGCATGAGCACACGCCCCACCCCATTCGGGGCGTTCGCGGGTGTCTCCGTCGGCCGCTTCGCCGACAGCAGCACCGAGCGCTTGGGCGCCACCGTGCTCGCCGCCGTCCGCACCCGCGCCGACTTCGGCTGGCTGCTCGGCGTCATCGAACGGATCGAACAGGACGAGACGCTGCGCGCCGCCCTGCCCGTCCACGTCAACCGCGCCTGCCACGTCGTGGCCGACCGGCTCATCCTGCCGCAGGCCGACGTTTACGGGCGGCGCGACGTCCGGCGGGCCACGGTCCGGATCTCCCGGCCGGTCGCCGCCGTCCTCGACCACGCGACGAAACCGATCGCCCTCGGGGACCTGCACGCCAAGCTCGCCGCCGAGTTCCCCCAGGCCGGTCCGCGACGGGTCGCCGCCCTCCTCGGCAAGCTCTGGGAAAGCCACTTCCTCGTGGGCGCCCTCCGCCCGTCACCCACCGACCCCGACCCCACCCGCTCCGTGCGCGACGCGGTCGACCGCCTCCCCGGCGGCGCATCGTTCACCGCGGCCCTGGACGACGTCCTCGCCCGCACCACCAGCCTCGATCGCGCCGCGCCCGCGGACGCAGACGACGCACTGCGCGTTCTCCACAGCAGCCAGCACGCGCTGTGCACCACCACGCCCGCCGCACAGGCCGACGCACGCCTCGCCACCGTCGGCCGCACCCTGCACCGGGACGTGGCCCGGGCCGCCGCCGACGCCGCGGAGATCCTGCTGCGCCTGGGCCGATTCCCGCACGGCCACGACCACCTGTCGACCTACCGGGAGGCCTTCCTGGAGCGGTACGGCATCGGGGCCCAGGTGCCCGTGGAGGAGTTGCTGTCGCCCGAAACCGGGCTCGGACCACCCGCCACCTACACCGAACCGCGCCCCGTGCGACCCCCCAGCCCCCCGCCCCCCGCCCGTGAACAGGAGCGCGACGACATCCTGCTGCGCGTCGTCAGCGGCGCCCTCAACTCCGGGGAGACGGAGGTCGAGCTGACCGACGACCTGATCACCCGGCTCACCCGCTGGACACCCGCCGACTCGCCCGCCCCGTCAGCCCTCGACGTGTTCCTCCAACTGCACGCCCGCAGCCGGGAGCACCTCGACCGCGGCGACTGGCGGGCCGTCCTCGGCGTCACCCCCCTGGCCCCGGGCGGCCGCTCCCTCAGCCGCTTCCACGACCTGCTGGACGAGGCCGAACTCTCGGCTCTGCGGGAGCTCTACGAGGCCGAGGCGCGCGCCGAGGGGGCCCTGCCGGTCGAGCTCAGCTACCTGCCCAGCGCGGGCCGGGCGGCGAACGTCGCCCTCCACCCGGTCGTCCGGCCCTATGAGATCGCCGTCAACGTGGCGCCGTCCGTGCCCGCCGACCGCGTGCTGCCGCTGTCCGACCTCACGGTGGGAGTCGAGGGCGGGCGGTTCGTCGTCCGCTCCCGGCGGCTGGGCCGTCGACTGGCCGTCGGACAAAGCCACATGCTTACCCTCATGCAGGCGCCGAACGTCTGCCGGTTCCTGCTCGAAATCGCGGAGGACGCCCGCCCCCTGCCGTCCGTCTTCCACTGGGGCGGCGTCGGCAAGGCCCCGTTCCTGCCGCGCCTGGTCCGGGACCGGATCGTGCTGAGCCCCGCCCAGTGGAACGTCACCGACACCACGGTGGTCCCGGAGGGTTCGGGCAGCGCGGACGAGCGCTGGTTCCACGGCGTCCAGCGCTGGCGCCGGGAGTGGCGCGTGCCGCGCCACGTGTACTTGGTCGAATTCGACAACCGCCTGCTCCTGGACCTGGAACACCCCGCCTTCGCCGCCGAACTGGCCGCCCAGCTGCGCCGGGCCCGGGAACAGGGGCGGCGAAGGGTCGTCGTCCAGGAGATGCTGCCCGACTTCGATCACTTGTGGCTGCGGGACGAGGCCGGGGCGCCCTACCTCTCCGAGGTCGTTGTCCCGGTGGTGACGACGGGAAGCCTCCGCGCCGGAAACGCGCCGACGGAGGCGACGACCCCCGGCAAGGGCCCGGCCCGCCGATCCGACCGGGTCCTCGCCCCAGCGGACCGCCGGTGCCTGCCCGGCGGCGAGTGGGCGTACCTCAAGCTCTACGGCACGCCGGAGCAGCTCGAACGCCTGGCGTCCGGCCGTGTCCCCGGCCTCGTCCGGAATCTCGAGGACGACGGCCTGCTGGACCGCTGGTTCTGGATTCGGTATGCCGATCCGGACCACCACCTGCGCCTGCGGCTGCGTGGCGCCAGCCCGAAGGCGGGGGAAGACGTGCTGATCCGGGCCCTGCACTGGGCCCGCGAGGCGGCCGACGCCGAGGGGCTGCCTGCCGTCGCGGTCGACACCTACCGGCCGGAGACCGAACGGTACGGCGGTCCGGCCGCGCTCGCCGCCATGGAGCGCGCGTTCGGCGCCGACAGCACGGTCTGCGCGGCCGTACTCGGCGACGCGCGTGCCGCAGAACCCGGCCCGGACCGCCTCATGGAGGCCACCTTCACCCTGGACCGCTTCTTCGCCCACTGGGGACTCGGCCCCGCCGAACGCCTCTCCCTGGCAGCCGACCTGAGCGAGGGCCACCGCGCGGACGACACCGTCCGCAGCCTCGTCCGCCGGCTCGGCCTGCGGATCGCCGCCGCGGACCACCCCGCGCCCGCCGAGCCCCGGGACGATGCCCCGCCGCCGGACCTCCTCCGCCCGTACGCCGACCTGCTGCCCGCAGCCGCCGGCACGGCGGACAGGCTGCACCGGGCCGGGGAACTGTGGCGGCCCCCGCGTGAGATCCACGCGAGCCTCGCGCACATGCACGCCAACCGACTCTTCGGCATCGCCCGCGAATGGGAAAACCGGATGTACACGCTCTGGGTGCAGGCGCTGCGCGCGGCGGCCCACCGGAGAGCGGCGGCGGACGAACCGGCCGGGACGGCACGAGACAAGAGGAGTGTGGAAAGCCCGTGATCACCCATCCGCTCGACCGTCCCGTGGACGTCGCACGAGCCGTCGAGGCCTTCCGGGAAGACGGTTACATCGTGCTCGACGGCCTGTTCACCGAACAGGACGTGGCCGGCTTCCGGAGGCTGCGCGAACGGGCCGTCGCCGACACTCGATTCACCGACGGCACCGACGACCGGCCGCTTTTCGTCACCAACCTGGTGGAGCGCTATCCCCAGGAGGTCTGGCCGGTGGTCAGCCGGCCCCGGCTGCTGCGGTTCGCGGAAGCCGTCATGGGCCCCCGAGTCCAACTGGACAGCACCGTGCTGTTCGGGGCCCCAGCGATGGAGACCGAACTCCGCGGCCTGCCGGTGCACTGGCACCGCGACCGCTTCGGCTCCTTCCCACAGGGCGGCTACGCCCACCCCCTGCTGATCATCTGCTTCCTCTATCTCCAGCCCATGACGGACGACGCGGGCCCCCTCCGAGTCGTCCCCGGCTCCCACCGCCGCGCCGTGACGATCGCCCCCGACGCGCTGGACCGGCCCCACCCCGAGGAGCGACTGCTGGCCACCCGGCCGGGCCACCTCGTCGTCATCCACCACAACCTGCTGCACTCCGGCTCGCACAGCGTCCTGGCGGAGGAGCGGCAGTTCCTCGGCATCGGATTCAACACCTCCGCGATGCGCCAAGACGACACCTTCACCGGCCCCAACTGCACCGCCCTCGCCCGCACCGCGCGCCGCACCGGCGACCGGCGGGCCCTGCGGCTGCTGGGCCGCGACGACACCATCAACCTGCGCCAGAACGCGGGCTTCACCTCGCCCGAGGATTCCGTCTGGGCCCGCTGGGCGGACGAAGACGACCGCGCGCTGAACCCGGCGGAGGACAAGGCCGTCCGCACCGCCCGAGCCGCGTTGCTCCCCGACAGCCCCCAAGGACCGACGGCGTAAGCCGGGAAGGAAGGAAAATCCCCCCCGATGCGACTCTCCCGCGAGCAGATCGAGCACTACCGCAACTTCGGCTACGTCGTGCTGCCGCGACTCCTGAACGACGACGAGACCGGACGCCTGACGGAGGAGGTCCGACGGGCCCACGCCGACGCCTTCGTGACCGACGAGCGGACCGATGGGGGCGGGATCCCCGGCCGCTACCTGCCCATGATGACGCCGGACCGGACGCCGCTCAGCCTGTCCCTGCTGGAGGACCCCCGGTTCCTCGACACGGCCGGGCAACTCGTCGGGAACGTGCTGCCGACCTTCGCGGAAAGCGTCCTCTTCTACCGGGAAGCCCCGCTGCACAAGGACGCGGTCCCTGGGATGTCCGGCGTCAAGCTCATCATGTACCTGGAGCACGTGACGGGCGACACAGGTGCGCTTCGGGTGCTGCCCGGCTCCCACCACGCCGACTACAGCGCCGTACTGGCCGGATGGCACCGCGAGTCCGGCGTCTGGGCGGGTGAGTGGGACGGCAAGCGCCTGCGCCGCCAGCTCGCCGGGCTCCCCCTCCAGGTGCTGGAGACCCGGCCGGGCGACGTCGTAGCCTTCGACTGGCACCTCTGGCACGCGACACTCGGCGGCATCGACCGCCACCAGTGGACGGTCAGCTACGTCAGGGACCCGGAGACCCCGGAGGAGACCGAGCGCTTCCGTCGGCAGATGGCGGCCGTCGACGAATCCGAGCTGGACGTCCCGTACGACCCGGCAAGGTACCCGCGGTACGCACCGGCCTGGCTGACCACGGGCCTCGGGGACGAACGGCACGACCGGACCATCGGACGCATGCGGGAGCTGGGCATGGTTGCAGAGGAGCAGGAGGCGGCATCTTCCGCGGACTGAACTGGGCGACGGCGTGATGTCCATAACGTCCGTACCGGGTGATGGCGGCACGGTAAGTGATGCAACGGCAGTTCGGAGCGGTGGCACGCCCGGCAGTGAAGGAACCTGCATGCAACGCTCGATCTCGACCGCGCACCCGGACTGCACTACCGACGACACCTGGACTGACTAACTCCCCACCACAACGGAATTCGGCCTACGAGCAGCCGCACGTTCGCCCACGATCACGCCTATGCCTCCCGCACTCCCTCACCCGGCAACCCATGGCCCCGTAGCAGGACACGGTGCCGCGTGGCAGCCGGACTTCGGGGTTCAACCTGACTATCCCGTGGTTTCGGCGTGCAGTTACTACACAGTTTCCAAGTGAAAGAAATGGGTCACATGAGCCACCAGAACAGCTCCCGCCCTGCGGATGCCTCCGGCGCTTTCGCCCTCGGCGGCGACCTGACCGTCAACCGCCTCGGCTACGGCGCCATGCAACTCACCGGCCCCGGCATCTGGGGCGAGCCCAAGGACCCAGCCGAGGCAGTACGGGTGCTGCGCCGCGCCGTAGAGCTGGGCATCAACTTCATCGACACGGCCGACTCCTATGGCCCCTTCGTCAGCGAGCGGCTCATCCGCGAGGCCCTGCACCCCTACGCCGACGACCTACTCATCGCTACCAAGGGTGGGCTGACCCGCCCTGGCCCCGACGACTGGCGCCCCGTAGGCCGACCTGAGTACCTGCGCCAGCAGGCCGAACTGAGCCTGCGCCACCTCGGCGTCGAACGTATCGGCCTCTACCAGCTGCACCGTATCGACGAGAAGGTGCCGCTCGCCGACCAGCTGGGTGAGCTCGTCCTGCTCCAGCAGGAAGGCAAAATCCACCACATTGGCGTCTCCGAAGTGACCGTCCAGCAGCTCAAGGAGGCCCGCGCGATCACGGAGATCGCCTCCGTGCAGAACCTCTTCAACCTCGCCAACCGCAGCGCCGAAGACGTTCTTGAGTACGCCGAGCGCGAGAACATCGCCTTCATCCCGTGGTTCCCTATAGCCACCGGCGAACTCGCCCGCTCCGGCGGCCCGCTCGACGCCGTCGCCAAACAACACGGCGCCAGCCCCTCCCAACTCGCCCTCGCCTGGCTACTGCACCGCTCCCCGGTCATGCTCCCCATCCCCGGCACTTCCCAGACCGCCCACCTAGAGGAAAACGCTGAGGCCGCCCGCATCACCCTCACCGACGACGAGTTCGACGCCCTGGCTGCCGCAGCCTGACCCACGCGCCACACGACGGGTCGGCAACGGCGCGCCAAGGTGTACCGGTCGTCCTCGGCACATGCGGCGCCGCTGGGCCCCCTCGTCGACGGATGTCCGGCCGGCGAGGGATATAGCGACGCAGCAGCAGCGGACCTCAAGGGACAAGGAGTCCCAGAACAGCATGTCGGTCCGCATGACCAGAACTGTCACCGTCCACGGCCAATCACGACGGACATCACCCTCAACCTGATGAAGCGTCAGTTCTGTGTAGAGGACGCCATCTTATGCACGAGTTCCGACGGCAGTTGGTGATCAACCCCACCTGCCCGCCTCCAGCAAAGCGGTCACCGCCTCGGCGTCCCCCCGCCGGACCGCCGCCACGAGCTCTGCACCGTCCATATTCCGCTGTGCCCCCGTCTCGTAATGAATCGCCGGACCGACAGCGGGGCCCACACTCCCGTTGCGAACGCCCCCTCGTCGACCGGCCCTTGCCGATCCGCAAGCAGATGGCCCCGGCCCAGGTGAGGATAGTCGGCGGGCTACGCCGAGGCGTCGTCCACAAAGTCGCCGGCGCACGAGCGCCCGAAGTTGGGGGTGCTACGAGGAACCGCTCAGCTACCAACTCATGAGCGCGCTACTTTGCGAGAGCCGCCAACTGGCGCGCTCAGTCACGTCGGCCGATAGACGGCCATGTCGATTCCGACCTGGCTAGGCGGGGCATCGGAGGCGACCGTCGCACTGAGTACTTCTACGGATAGCCTGCCGCCACCGCAATCAGCAGGATGACTCCGTGACTGATCATGAGGATTGTCCCCAAGTCGCTGTGCGACCCGCCCGCGACCATCGGGCCATGGAGAAAGCGATGAAGGCTGTCCTCATCGTGGCGGCCGTAGCGGGTGCGCTCCTGCTGCTCTACATGGCTCCCTTCTTCATTGCCCTCTTCGCCGTGGCTCGTTGACCGTGGCACCACATCTTCGGCTGGTCGTCCTGGCGTGCCAGGACGACCAGCCGGGCCGATCACGGCGATGAGCCCTCACGAATCAGCGCGTCGTTGCACCAGCGCCTGAGCCGTCACAACTGACGGTGAGGCCATCGTCTGTCGGTACGGGCCCTCAGTGGCCAACTACCGGTCGACACGGCGGCCAGCTATGAGTCGTCTTCCGCACACGACCTGGGCTGAGGCTTGCCTGTCCGGCCACCTATCGGCCGGCGTCACTCCAGGGCGGTCTGCTCCCAGTACAGGGGAGAGCTGCCAGGTCCGGGAAGCCGGGGTTCGGAACAGGTTGTCAGCGAGGACGGACAGTATTCCTGCGCCGCGTCACACGAGCCCAACCAAGTTGGCGAACCAGTTGCCGAGGAGATCGAGGCCAGCCCAGCCCAGCGCCGCGCCGAGCACACCCAGGAGGAGGCAGATCACGGCTCCGCCAAAGTCGATGCCCATCACGATGTAGGTGTCCCGGCTCGTCTCCTTGGGATGGATTTCCCCAGAAGGGAAGCGCCAGCCCCCATCGCCACGAGGGCGACGACGGTCGTACCGACCAGAGTGGTGACCGCGTAGACCAGGACACGGGAACAGCCCACGGCTTTCGCGCCCGTGGCTTGCAGGTGGAGATCTGGCCGTTCAGCGACCTTGCCGGTCCATAGAGGCCGAGCGACATCCAAGTCAGCTTCAGTTCTCCCACGGGCCACTCCGGCTCACCGGTGTGGGCGAGGATCTGCTCGACCCGCTCGACACTCACGCTCCAGTCATCGGCGATCTTGGCGACAGTCATGCCGCCGGCGGCCTGCCGGGCAACCTCGGCGTACTCGTTTGCCGGTCCTGTTTTGTCTGCTCCCTACCCGTTTCTCCAGGTCAAGGGCGTTCCCCGCGCCCTACAACGAATGGTTAACCAGGCAACAACTCCGCCGGTCGACAGCGGGAAATGCGCGGCGTAGTCTCGAATTCGAAGCCTAAATAGCCGCGTTGCCCACATTTCCCTCGCGGAGCCGGTGGCCTCATCACCGTGCAGGCAATTCTTGTTGCCGTGCGCATTTCGTCCTGACGGTGTATCAGCCGTTGTCCAAGGCGGCGCCGGAGAGGCTCTCGAGACAGATATCAGGTCTGTTGGACGGGGAGATTTTGATGTCCACCTTCTATAACGGCTCGGTCAAGGGCCACATCACCAAGGATGGCGCCAACGTCACGCACATCCGGCACAGCCAGGAGCTCCAGGCCAGCGAGGAGAACGACCCCGTCGAGGCGGCGAGCGCCTACCTCAGGGAAGCCGCCGACGTGCTCGGGCTGGCGCGGCCGCCACTCGGCAACCTGCGTATGAGGGCCGCGGCCACGGCGCCCGAGGAGAAGGACATCGAGTACCGGCTCGAGGACGACAAGAGGCTCTTCGACGGAACGACCGTCGCCTTCACGCAGACCTACTTCGACGTGCCGGTGTTCCGGCGGGGGATCTCGGTCAAGGTGAAGCACGGGCCGAACCGGGTCGTCGGCGTCACGAACAACACGGATCCCGACCTGGAAGGCCGGCTGCCGAGCGAGGAGCGGATCGACTCCTACCGCAAGCTCTTCCAGGACGGCGCCGGATTCCTCGGCCGCGTCGCGCACCGCGTGGACGCGGAGGCCGAGACCCCGGCCGATGTGAAGGAAGCGACACGCGTCGTGCGGCGCGCGCTCGGGCTCACCGGGCGGGCCGCCGACCAGCGGAACGGCGGGACCGCCGAGACCGGCCTGATGAACGGACGGTTCGTCGCCTACCGCTACCAGCCCGAGCTTCGCTTCGCCGGCAAACCGGCACCCCCCGACGAGGACCTGGCGGGCCCCTCGGGCGAGGAGGGGGCCCGGACCGGGGAGGACACCACACAACCGTTCCCGGACATCGCTCCGGTCGACGGGTCGATCGAGCCCGGACGCACGTACCTGTGCGCCGAGATGATCGTCCGGCACGACCTTCCCGGGTACGGCAATCTGGTCTGGCTCCTCCTCTCCGAGGTGGAGACCGGCTCCGTCCTCTACATCGAGTGCCAGACCTGCTTCGTCAACGGCATGGTCTTCCGGGTCGACCCCAATGTGGGCACCGGTGATCTGACCGTCACCGCTGACGACAGCGACGCGATCCTGCAGAACCACGACTCGAGCGAGGTCCTCCACCAACTCGACGCTCCGGTCAACGGGTCCCAGAAACTGCGGGGCACATACGTGGTCATCCAGGACGTCGAAGCTCCGAACCCGGCCCCTCCCACTCGTCCGTCGGGGTCGGACTTCAACTTCGCGCCGCGGACCAATGACTTCGCGGCGGTCAACGCCTACTACCACCAGACCCAGCTGTTCCGCAGGATCGCCGACCTGGGATTCCCGATCGAAAGCTACTTCGACGGGACGGACTTCCCCATCCCGGTCGACCACCGCGGCACAGGAGTGGATGACGTCAACGCGCACTGGGCGCCCAACGGCACCGGCGGCACGGACCACATGTGCTACTCCCTGTGCGACCTCACCAACACCACCCAGCCCCTGGGCCGCGCGGTCGACCCGTGGGTGCACTGGCACGAGATGGGTGGTCACGGGTCTCTCGGAGACCACGTGGGCACGGGCACGTTCGGCTTCGCCCACAGCGCCGGCGACGGCCTGGCCGCGCTGCAGATGGACCCGGAGTCCGCGTTGCGGGGGACGGCGGAGCGGTTCCGCTACGCACCGTTCCGGCCCTCGACCTCGCGTCGCTTCGACCGCACGTGGCGATGGGGCGGACCCGAGGACGATGAGAACTACCAGAGCGAGCAGATCCTGGCCACCTGCCACTTCCGGATCTACCGCGCGATCGGGGGCGACCACCCGGACCTTGGAAGGCGACTGTTCGCCTCCCGCGCTGCGACGTACCTGATCCTGCGCGCCATCGGACAGCTCACACCCGGCACCAACCCCGACAACGTGGACCCCATCACCATGACCCGGGTCCCCGGCCGCGGCGCCCAGCTGTGGTGCGAGGAGCTGCAGGAGGCGGACCTGGAGAACTGGCTGTCCGAGGGTCTGTCCGGCGGTGCCTACAACAAGGTGATCCGCTGGGGGTTCGAGAAGCAGGGATCGTACGGCGGCAAGCCGCCGGCCGTCGACGTGTACATCGACGATGGGCGCGCCGGGGAGTACGAGTTCCAGCCGGTGCACTGGGCGAATCAGTCGATGTGGAACCGGAACGCGCCTGACGGTCTGCCCGAACACCAGAACGCCATCGCGGGCACGAAGAACTTCTTCTACGTGAAGGTCAAGAACCGCGGTACCTCGGCGTCGGGGACCGTGACCGTCAAGGGCTACCACTGCCTGCCCGGAGCGGGGCTGAGCTGGCCGGGCGACTTCACGCCCATGTCGCCGGCGGCGGGGCTGACCTCACCCAGTGTCGCGGCGAACAACGCGGCGGACGTCGTGTTCGGCCCGTTCGAGTGGGTGCCCAACGAGAACGTCCACGGCCACGACTGCGCGCTGATGATCGCCTCCACGGCGGGCGACCCGAGCAACGTGGTGCACTTCACCGGCTCGGAGTCGATCGAGGAATGGCGGCTGGTGCCCAACGACAACAACATCGGCCAGCGCAACGTCACCCTCGTGCCCGGCGGCGCGGGCCCGGAGGCCCTGATCTCGTCGATGGCCGACGCGGTCTTCTTCGCCGGCAACAACCTGCCCCGGCCGGCGCACATGGAGCTCAGGGTCACCATGCCGAGTGTCCTCGCGGACAAGGGGTGGGCGCTCGACCTCAACGATGCGGCGAACGGATTCCGGCTGAACCCGGGCGAGAAGCACAGGTTGGAGCTGCAGCTGGTGCCGGGCGCGTCGTTCACCGCCGACGAGCTGCGGGCCGCCGGCGACCAGACGATCGAGGTGTCCCTGCTGGCCGACGGGATGGAGATCGGTGGAATGCGCTACACCGTCGATCCCGGCCTGACGGCGGATGCGGAAGGCGGCGGGCTGCGCGGGCTGAGCGCACGCGCCGACGGCACGGCGGCGCACGGCCTGCTCGAGCGCCTTGGCGTCGACGGAGCGGACGTCACGAAGGTCACGGTGAAGAAGATCAGCCTGGACATCGAGTTCGGTCATCCGGACTCCGGCTCCGGCTGACCCGGGAGAGGACCATGGCCGGCAACTGGGAAGTGGCTCCACCACCGAAGACGGTCGACGGACTGCTCGCCGTCCCTGTCGACATCAGCTCCCTCACGGCGTCGATCGTCTTCGACGGTGCGTCCGCTTCGGCCTCGGCCGACGCGACCCTCACCTACACCGTGGGGCCGACGGCCGGGAACCCCTTCTTCGACCTGCGTCAGTCGGTCTCCCAGGCATGGCTGGACGGTACGCCGTTCCCCGCCGCCAAGCTGGCCCACCATGCCTTCGGCACCGGTCCCTTCACCGATCTGCGCGTCATCGAGTCGAGCCAGAGCGAGGGGTCGGTGCACACCCTGCGCGTGCGGTATCCCCTGGCCGTCCCGGACAGCCAGCTCGGCGGCTCCTACCTGCCCAGATTCGAGTGGGCGCCGGGTCCCCGGCTGGCCTTCGCGCTCGCGCTGTCCGACTTGAACCGCGCCCGCTACCTCGAGGCCTGGCTGCCGGCCAACCTGCAGTTCGACCAGTACTCCATCGACCTGGACATCCGGATCGACAACACGGCCGTCCCGCACTCGGTGATCACCAACGGTTCCATCGCCGAACTCGCCGCCCGCCACTGGACGGTGGCGTTCCCGGCCCGGTCCAGCTCGGTGTCCCCCCTGCTGGAGATCCGGGCGTCCGACACCGTCGAGCGGAGCACCGGAACCGCGATGCTGCCGGTGTCCGGCAAAACGGTCAACATCGAGGCGTGGCGGCCGGCCGGCTCGGCCGTCGACCTCCAGGCTCAGATCGACGCGACCCGTACCCTCCTCATCGACAACGAGAACGGCTATGGCGGCTACCTCCATGATGACCGGTACATCGCGTACTTCACCGGCAGCGGGGGCATGGAGTACGAGGGAGGGACGACCACGTCGGCCGGCGCCCTCCTGCACGAGACGTTCCACAGCTGGTTCGCCCGCGGCCTCAAGCCCGCCGGCCAAGCCGACGGGTGGTGGGACGAGGGCTTCACCACGTTCCACGACGACGGAGCGGACGACGCCGTGCCTCTCGATTTCACCGAGCCACCCGTAACCCTGTGCTCGCGGGACCCCTGGCAGCGCCACACGCCGAAGGCCTCCTACGTCGCGGGCAGCGCTCTCTTCAAGGGACTGGCCGCGATGATGGGCGCCGGACCTCTCAACCGACACATGCGCTCCCTGTACGAGGCCCAGGCGGGCGGGTTGCCGCTGTCCACCGAGCGGCTGGAGGAGCATTTGGTCGCCCGCAGCGGCGACGTCCGGGTGGTGCACGCCTTCCACCGGTTCGTCTACGGCCTGCCCGACCCCCTCCCGGCTCCCGCCCTGTGGCTGCGCGACGACGTAGCCGACCCCGGGGCGGATACCTGGGCGGGCGCGTTCTGGGACTCGCCCGATCTCTGGGTCCGCACCGGCAACGACGGCGGCACGACCCACCAGAATCCGGAGTACGGGCAGGACAACTGGTTCCATGCCCGGGTGCGCAACCGGGCCGGTGCCGATGCGGCGGCGCATTTCGTCGTGACGTTCCGGGCGACCGGGTACGCCGGGACCGAGTTCGTCTTCCCGGCCGACTTCTTCGAGGCCACGGCGGTGAAGGCCGAGTTCCACCTGGCGCCGGGCGAGACCCGCGTCGTCAAGGCCCGCTGGCCTCGGGCGTCGGTGCCACCGCCCGGATCCCCTACCTGCGTGGTCGCCGCGGTGCTGAGCCGCTTCGACGACCCCGCGGCTGGCAGCCACGTCTGGGAGGCCGGGAACCTCGCCCAGAAGAACGTCGCCGTGGTCGACCTGGTACCAGGGGAGTTCGCCGTCGTCCCGATCGCCCTGCCCAAGCGACTCGGCGGGGAGCAGCTCGTCCACGTACGGCGATCCGATGCCCGGCTTCCGGTCGCGGTGGTCCACCGCTCGGCCGGGCTGCTCGAGCTGCCCGACGAGCCGGTGGCGCTCGGCGCCGACCCGCTCTCACCGCTCGTGGTCGGCCTCAAGGTCGAACTGCCGGAGGGCTCGGAACCGGGGCACCGCCACCGGGTCGACCTGGTGCAACGACGGGCCGACACGGGACGGATCGTCGGAGGTCTCGCCGTCCTGGTCAACGCCGTCCGGCGCACGGGTTGAGGAACGAGCACGTCGGCCAGCAGTGCAAAACCATGGCGCTATGACACGTGGATCACAGGTGCGGCTCCTATGAGTCGAGCACCCACTCGCCCGGCCCGAACGCCCAGGGCGTCGCCGCCTCGCCCCGGCGCCGGATCGACCAGAACCGGGCACCGGCTCCCACAGGTACTCCTCGTCGCCGAGCCCCGTCCGCACCTGGGCCATCTCCCTGGCGTGGTCGAACTGGTCGAGCAGTAACCCCAAACGGTCGGTCCGCGCGCCCTCGGTCGCGGACCTGATCGACGGGCGGAACGTGGCCGTGCCTGGCGGAAGCGAACAAGGGGACCGCGCCGTCCCAGCGGGCAGCGCGGCGCATCGGCGGGCGGTTCGACCAGAATCCGGCAATCCAGACCGGCGGTCGGGGGCGTTGCATGGTGGCGAGCAGCAAGGTCACATCTCGTACCTGGTAGTGCTGTCCGTCGTGTTCTTCGGACTCGCCCGACCAGTAGCGTTGCAGCAAGTCCAGTCCCTCGTCGAGGCGTTGGGTGAGTACGAGGGGGTCGGTTGTGTCACCGAAGCTGCCGTACTCGTCCTCAGATTGGACCGCCCAGACCCGATCCGAAGATGGCCCTGCCGCCGCTGAGGGTATCCAAGGTAGCTACTTGGCGGGCGAGTTGCTGCGGACGCCGCCGGGCGACAGGGGTGTCCAGCGCGCCCAGCCTGATCCGCGACGTCGCCAGGGCTGCGGCCGTTAGCAACATCCAAGGGTCCCCGAACGACCGCTGGTGCCGTTTGTGCACAACGTGGTCCAGACGAACAGCCCATCCCAGCCCGGCCGATGAGGACGACGGAGAGATGGACCCGCGCAAGCTCGCGCGACGCACCCGGCGCTTCTGCCCTTCCTTCAGAGCCGGTAGGCGGACGCCGCGCACTGGCGGCATCACGAACAGGGTGCGACGGCCATCACATCCGGCTCACCGTGTGCGTTCCCGGACTGTCGGACAGCCGTCACTTGATGGTGGTGTCGCCGAGGGTCTCCAGCACTTGGCGGAGGCCCTCGGCGGTCTTGTCGACCAGGTCGCGGTCCACGTCGGCGAGCAGCTGTGCGTAGTTCGCCAGATGGTCGGCGAAGGCGGCCCGGGTGACCTCGTGCCCGTGTTCGGTGAGGCGGATCTTGATGGTGCGCCGGTCGTCGCCGTCACGTACTCGCTCGACCAGGCCCTTCGCCTCCATCTTGTCGATGCGGTTGGTGATCGCACCGGAGGTCACCATGGATGCCTTGAGGAAGGCCCCGGCGGTGAGGGTGTAGGGCGGCCCGGAGCGCTGCAGTGTGGTGAGCACGTCGAACTCGCCGTGCTCCACGCCGTGAGCGGCGGCCGCGGCCCTGGCGGACTTGTCGACCACCCGGGCCAGCCGCTGGATCCGCCCGAAGAGCTGCACCGGCCAGAGGTCCTCCACCACGTCGGGGCGCTCCTTGGCCCACTGGCCGATGATCGCGTCCACGGCATCGCTCATCACCGTCACTCCTCTCAATGGACATCTTCTCAACGTTAAGACACTTGACGTTGAGAGAGTCGAGCTGCTTTTATCTCAACGTTGAGATTATCAAGACTGAACGACAGGAGCACCCCGATGTCCGAGCTCGCTCTCCACCCCACCGCCCAGGACCTCCTCTTCCGCCAGGCCCGCACCGCCAACA
Organism: Streptomyces sp. NPDC050636; assembly: GCF_040654775.1. Lineage (NCBI taxonomy): Bacteria > Bacillati > Actinomycetota > Actinomycetes > Kitasatosporales > Streptomycetaceae > Streptomyces > Streptomyces sp. NPDC050636. The sequence continues at coordinate 191,932 of NZ_JBFAIP010000002.1, read as the reverse complement.
CCTTCACCGCCGAGCCGGTGACCGAGGACCAGGTCCAGGCGATCTACGACCTGGTGAAGTACGCCCCGACCGCCTACAACCAGTCGCCGCTGCGGGTGGTCCTGATCCGCTCCGACGAGGCCCGCGAGCGACTCCTGGACCTCATAGACGAGGGGAACCGGCGCAAGACTGCGGCCGCGCCGCTGATCGCGGTCCTCGCCGCCGACAACGAGTTCCACGAGGAGCTCCCCGCGCTGCTCCCGCACTTCCCACAGGCCAAGGACCTCATCTTCGCCGACCGCCCGGTCCGCGAGGAGTCCGCGCTGCTCAACGCGACGCTCCAGGCGGCGTACTTCATCCTCGGCGTGCGCGCGGCGGGGCTGGCCGCGGGGCCGATGACCGGCTTCGACTTCCCGGGTGTGCAGAAGGAGTTCCTGGACGACGACCACACGCCTCTGATGGTCGTGAACATCGGCCGCCCCGGAGCGGACGCCTGGTTCCCGCGCTCGCCGCGGCTCGCGTACCACGAGGTCGTCACCAAGGTCTGAGCCGCCTGAGCTGCGTGAGCTGCTTGGTCTGCCCGAACCGCCTTCCTGACTTCCCTGAGCCCGCCACGCCGCCCCCTCACCTTCCGGAGCCTGCCATGTCTCTGCTCGCCCGCCCCCGCCCCGCCGCGCAGGCACCGGCCCCCGCCACCGCGCCCGCCACGCCGGCTTCGCGCCAAGTCCCGTCCGCATGGCTGGCGTTGCTGGCCACCCCCGTCGCCGCGAGCGCCAACAGCCCGGTCCTGATCCTGCCCGACATGGCCGGCTCGCTCGGCATCCGTACGGCCACGGCGACCTGGCTCGTCACGGTCTTCGCCTGGGCCATGGCCGTCGGCACCCCGCTGATGGCGGGCCTGCTGCGCCGCCGCGGCCTGGGCAACACGCTCCGGCTGAGCGCGGCCCTGATCGTGGCCGGCACCGCGGTCGTCGCCGTGGCGCCCTGGCTGCCGCTGGCCATGGCAGGCCGGGCGGCCCAGGCGGTGGGCGGCGCGGGCCTGGTCACCGCGGCGATGAGCCTGGCGGGCTCGGTCCGCCGCATGGGGGTGATCACGGCGGGCTTCGGGACGCTGGGCGCGGTCGGACCGCTGCTCGGCTCGGCGATCGCGGGCACGGCCTCCTGGCGGGTGTCACTCGCCGTTGGGGCGGTCGCCCTCCTGGCCCTGCCGGCGGTCATGCGCCGCGCCGACCTGTCCGCACCCAAGCAGACCACCCCCTTCGACGGCCGGGGCGCCGCCCTGCTGGTCCTGACGGCGACGGCACTGGTACTCATCCCGCGCTACCCGCTCCCGGCGGTGGCCGCCTCGCTGCTGACGACCGTGCTACTGGCCCTGCACATCCGGTCCAACCCCACGGGCTTCGTCCCCGCAACGCTGCTGCGCACCCGGGCCTTCGCCCTCTCCGCCCTGCTCGCCTGCACCTTCGCGACCTCGTATTTCACGCTGCTCTTCACCATCCCGCAGCTGCTGCGCGACCGTACCGACTGGTCGACCTCCACGATCGGCACCGGCCAGCTGGTCGCCCTCCTCGCAGGCTCCGTGCTCTCCATGGTGCTGGCCGCGGCCTCGGCCCGGCTGGGCCGCCCGCGGGTCCTGACGATCCTGCTCACGGTCGGAGCGCTGGCCCCGCTCACCGCCGCGCTGACCCCCTGGGCACCGCTGCTCCTGCTGGTCGCGACGCTGGCCGTCTTCACGACGAGCGCGGGCCAGGCCACGCTCGCCGTATACGCCACCCAGGCCGCGCCGACCACTCAGCGCCCCACAGCGATCGGCCTGTTCAACCTCTGCTACCAGCTGGGCGGCGCCTTCGGCCCAGCGATCGCAGTCCTGATCACGCTGGGCGGCTGACACGCCTCGCCCAGTCCCGTCCCACCCTCGCACTTAGGATCACGATCATGAACGAGGAAACACCCACCATGCCCGCGACCACGACCCCGCTCGAAGCGATGCTGACCCGCCATGCAGATGCCGAGACCTGTGCCGACCCGAGCAGCGTGATGACCCTGCTGGCCGACTCGGACGGCACCGCAGGCGGCTGCACGAGCTACCGATCCACCTTCGCCAAGGGCGCGGTGGGAGCGCCCGCCCACTTCCACACCCGGGCGTCGGAACTCTTCTTCGTCATCAGCGGAGCCCTGCAGGTCCTGGTGGGCGAGGAAGTCACCGTCCTCAAGGCAGGCGACTTCCTCGCCGTACCGCCCCACACCCCGCACGCCTTCGCGGCCGCCCCGGGCTGCGAAGCGGATGTCCTGTTCGTCTTCACCCCCGGTATGGGCAGGTTCGACTACCTGCGCCTGCTCGGCCGGGTGATGCGCGGCGAGGCAGACCCGAAGGAGATCGCCGAGTCCTCGGAACGCTTCGACAACCACTACGTCGACAGCCCGGCCTGGCGCGCCGCCCTGGAGCGTTCCACGTGATCGACTCCACGACCCGGATCCGGGTGGCCCGGCCCTCAACGGAACCTCGCAGCCGCCCCGCTACCAGCCCGAACCCTTTTTCAGGGGCACGTGGCCAGCCGGCCGAGCGCAGACACCCGCGGGGCAATCACGACCTGTGCGGTGCTCGCGCTCCTGGGGCTTCCAACAGAATGGGCTGACTGCCGTCTTGAACGGCTACTGCTCGCCGTCGAGTCACGCCGCTGCCCGGTCGATCAGCCTCTGCTTGGACACACCGACTTGGTCACACCAACTTGGATACACCGACCGCCGGCTTGTCGTCCCCTGTGGGGCACGATCCGCGTCCACGGTCTCGCTGGGCATCGCCGTGACGTACTGATGCGTCCGCGCCCCGCACCCCCGTAACCGCTGATCACCGTGGGTAGTTGACGTGGCATGCACGACGTACGCACCGTAAGGGCGCCCTCCATGCTGCGGCTCGCGACCGCCTCACTCGCCGGGACGGCCATCGAGTTCTACGACTTCTTCGTCTACGGGACCGCTGCGGCGCTGGTCCTGGGGCCGCTGTTCTTCCCCACGTTCTCATCGGTCACCGGGACGCTGGCCGCCTTCGGAACCTTCGGCGTGGGCTTCGTCGCCCGGCCACTCGGCTCGGTGCTGTTCGGACACATCGGGGACCGCCACGGCAGACGCCCGGTTCTCATCGCGTCACTGCTCCTCACCGGGGCCTCCACGGTCGCGGTCGGCTGCGTGCCGACGTACGACACGATCGGGGTGACCGCTCCCGTGTTGCTGCTCGTCCTGCGGTTTCTGCAGGGGCTCGGGCTCGGCGGGGAGTGGGGCGGGGCAGTGCTGCTGACCGCAGAGCACGCGCCCGCCGAACGGCGCGCGCTGTGGACGAGCGTTCCGCAGGTTGGGCCGTCACTGGGATTCCTGCTCGCCAACGGCGTGATGCTGGCGCTGTCGGCGACGCTGTCCGACGCGCAGTTCGCGTCCTGGGGGTGGCGCGTGCCCTTCTGGGCGGCTGGGCTGCTGGCCGTGGCGGGGCTGTGGCTGCGGTCGTCGCTCGCCGAGAGTCCGCGTTTCCGCGAAATCGAGGACCACGCACGTGTGCCGCTCGCCGAAGTCGTGCGCGACCACTGGCGGCTCGTTCTGCTGACCGCCGGCGCGCTGGCGGTGGGATACGCGATCTTCTACGCCGTGACGACCTGGTCTCTCACCTACGGGACGGAACGACTGGGCGTGAGCCGTACTGTCATGCTGACCTGCATCATGGCCGCGGTGGTGGTGAAGGGCTCATTGACACCGCTGGCGGCGCTGCTGGGCGACCGCTTCGGCCGGCGCCCCCTGTGCCTGACGGGATGCGCGGCCTCCGCCTTGTGGATGTTCCCGATGGTCGCGCTGCTCGCCACGGGGGCGCCGCTGTTGATGTTCCTCGGCTTCCTGGGGGCGATGCTGGCGTTCATCACGATGTTCGCTGTGATCGCCGCGTATCTGCCGGAGCTGTACGAACCGCGCGTGCGCTGCACGGGGGCCGCGGTCGGCTACAACCTCGGCGGGGTCCTCGGCGGAGCGCTGACACCGATCGTGGCGACGACGCTCGCCGAGCAGGGCGGCCCGGTGCCCTGGGGCGTGGCCGCGTATCTGACGGGGATCGCTCTGCTCAGTCTGGGCTGCTTCGCGCTGCTGCCGGAGACGCGCCCGGTGCGTGTGATGGCGACGGAGCCCGCAGCGGGGTGACCGATCAGGCGTGTTTCCGTCGCACGATCCGTCGGGCAGGTCCTAGTTGCATTGATCACGAGCATTGTTAACGGCCGCTGGGTCTTGAACATGCATATCCCTCACCACAGCCCACAAATGGATGCGACGGTTCACGGCCGAGGGCGAACCCGGATTGCGCGACCGGTCCAGCCGACCGCACACCGCACAAGACCACGGCCGAGACCGAGACCCAGATCTGCCAACCGCGCAAGGAGCGCAGGCTCGGCCCCGCGCGGATCGGTCAGGTCCTGGGCTGCCCGCCTCGACCGTGCACCGGATCCTGACCCGCCACGGCCTGAACCGACTGGCGTTCATCGACCGGCCCACCGGGCAGGTCATCCGCCGCTCACCATGGGTCACCCGGATGAGCTCTGGGAGCGCATTGCGCCGTTGCCGCTCTTGTCACCGGCGTTGAGGGGGGACGTGGTCGCCGTGGTGGATGGTCTCCCACGGGACCTGCTGCCACGGGCTGTCGGTGTTTGTCGGATCCAGCAGGCGATGCACGGCCTGAACGGTCTCTTCCTGGGAACCGGCCCATTCACCCCCTGCGTTGCGCATCCACAGCTCGCGTCCGGTGACGAAGTCGTGCGCGAAGGCCTGCCACGATGGGTAGGCCTGTGCCACGGGTGCGACCGCGCTCGTGAGGAGCTGCCAGGCGCCTGCCTCATCGATGTAGCCGGCGCCGAATCCCAGCCGGGTGACCGTGACGTAGCGGCCGAAGTCCCACGCAACTGGTGGGTGTCCGACGATCGGTGCCATCTGCTCTCGGTGCCCCTCCGAGGCAAGCCAATTCAAGGTTGAATGCAGGCTCCCCGAGCAGGTGATGTCCCAGCTATGTTTCAGGCTTACCTGGCAGTTGGTGGGGTTGATCCGCTTCAGGGGATAGAGCATCAAGTGGCTGTGCCCCCACATCCGCTCGGCCAAGACAGCGTCGAGCGACACCATCCACCGCTGGTGGGCCGTCAGCGGGGCGGGGTAGCGCCTCTTCGCCGATGGCCCGAACGCCATCTTCAGCAGGGCTCCGGCAAGTATTCGAGCGTTCATGCGGGGATCCTCACAGGACGCTGATCAGCAGGTCAAACAGGCAGTGGGGAGCACTCACCAGGTAGTTCAGCAGCGTTTGGTATCAGTGCTGTTTCACGAAGCCCTGCACAGCGACCGGCGTCCAGGAGTTCGGTGTCATCGAGGCCCTTCCCCGAGCGCCAGAGCAACGGCATCCCGGACCGTCATCGCCAAGCCGCGAGCAAATGCCTCGGCGAAGTCCCGCTCGCCCAGCTCGGTGCGGATGTCGTTGCGGTACTGCTCGCTGGTCTCGATCAACGCACGGAAACCGAACAGCCGCAGTCCGGTTGCGGGCCACACCGCCTGGGCACCGCCCAGCAACTGCGCCGCAGTCAGCGGATCCCTCTGATCCGCGATCACCCAGGCTGTCGTCTCTAGGAGCGCCCCGATCCCGCGCGCGTCCCGGAAGGTGTTCTTGAGCCGCAGGCTCCGTCGGAACTCTGCCAGGGCCTGATCAGGCCGCCCCTCCTCGGCGTGCAGCATGCCCAGCGCCCACACCACGTACGACCGGTGCCACAGCTCGCCGCCTTGCACCGCGTATGCGTAAGCCTGGTCCAACGCCGCACGAGCCTCGTCCAGGTGGCCTCGCATCATCTCTGCCATTCCCACCTGACTGAGGCTCTGCTGGACACCGAAGGCGTCCTGCTCCTCCCGGAAGCCGCGCACGGCCCGCTCGGACAGGGCCCATGCGGAGTCCATTTCCCCGCGGAAGAGGGCTGCCAGGCCCCGGATCATCGACGCACCAGCCACGAGCCCACCTGCGCCCGTCGAGCCTGCTGGTTCAACCGCGCCACCCGCGTCTGCCGTGCCCGCCGTCATTGCCGCATCGTCTGCGTAGCGCTCGGCGAGGGTGATATCCCCCTGCAAGATGACCAGATAGCCGCAGAGCCACATGGCTGTGGCGCGCTCGTACGGTTGACCGCCACCGAGCCGCAGCGCGACTTCGATCCAGTGCCGTCCCTCGTCCACCCCGCCTGCGGTGAACCAGTACAGCCAGAGTGCGGTCGCCATGCGCAGGACGACGGCCCCGCCCTCGGGACGGGTCGAGGCGAAGGGGCGGAGGACCACATGACGGCGTGCGTGCGCGGGTCGGCTGTTCACCTGGTTGGGGTCACCAATGGCCTTCCCGTCTTCTCCGCGCGAGCGGAGGTGATCCGCGCTCCCCGGATTGCGGCCACCCGCTGCGTCGCCGGTTCCGGGCCTGCGGGCGGCCTGGCGAACGATCCCCCCGAGACGATCACGCCGCCGACCGCCCGAGCACCCCACCCGCCGCTCACGCCAGGCCCGTGACCTGTGACTTCAGGTTGGAATTCGCCCGGTGAGGCCCCCGGTGATGCGCGTGCTCAACTCCTGGGCCGTCAGGCCGCCCGGCTCCCGGCTCTGGCGTACGCTCTCCCGGGCAGCGTGCTGCAGGGCCGTGTTCACCGGGGTGGGCACGCCGTGCTCCCGGCCGAGCAGCACCATCTCCCCGTTGAGGTAGTCCGTCTCGATCGATCCCGCGCCCCGCACCAGACTCTGCCAGGACGAGCCGAGAGCGCGCTCGCCAGCGATCGGCTGCGGGTCGACCGCCCCGCTGCGCAGCTCGGTGATCTCGGCCGCGCTCGCATAGGCGATGCCCGCGGCGTCGAGGGCCGCGGCTCCCTCGGCCTTCGCCAGGGCGACCAGGTCCTGGGCGGTGGCGTCCGAGGTGGAGCCGCACACCGCCTCGACCACGTTCGCGAGGTTGCCGAGGAGTTTGCCGTACTTCCAGCGCATCACGTCCGCCGCTACCGGGGCCAGGAAGTGCGCCTTCTCCAGGTCGTCCGCGATCTGCCGGGCGGCGTCGTCCGTGCCCGTCCCGTACCGGCCGAGGACCAGGGCACCGGTGTATGGGCCGCAGGGTGCGATGACCTCGCCCGGATTCAGGTGGCTGCTGGGCAGGATGACGCACATGCCGTACACCTCGCGGAAGCGGCGCAGCGCCAGGCGTTCGTTCTCCACCCCGTTCTGGGCGCACACCAGAGGCAGGCGTTCACCCGCCGTGCCGCCGCCCGCCACCGGCCGCGCGGACCATGCATCCAGGGCGGCCACGCTGTCCTGGGTCTTGACGGCGAGAACGAGCACATCGCCGTCACGCAGTTCGACGTCCTCGGGCCGTGACACGACGGGTACGTCGAGGGCGAGCGTGCCGGTGGGGACCGTCAGTCGCAGCCCGCTGTGGCGCAGCGCCTCGAAGTGTGCGCCGCGGGCGACCAGGACGACGGAGTGGCCGCTTTCGTGGAGCCGCCCCCCGATCGAACCGCCGACGGCTCCGGACCCGATGATGATGTAGCGCATTCCGCTCCCTGGCTCTCCGCTTCAGATGTCGGACCAGGCCGTACGGCCCGAAGCGGGTTTGTTTCGCTGTCAGTTGGGGCTGTCGTCCGGGTCGTCCGACCGGTCGTCCCCGCCGTCGTTTCCGGCCCACCGCACCCCCGCGGCATACCACCTGGCGAGTTCCTCTGCGCGCCGCTCGACCTCCTGGTCGTCGACACCGGTCAGCACGTAACCCGCCACGTACCTACCGGACTTCTCGCCCCCCTGGTACGCCGTGCCCACCGTACCCCGCAGGCGTTCCTCCGCCACGAAGGGTGGGGGATCCTCGGGCAGGGCCGCGAGCGTGCCCCGTTCGGGGTAGAAGACGACCCAGCCCGCGCTCTGTCCTGGTGCGACGCCCTGAACCCCGGTATCGGTCACGCCGCCCGGGGTGACCTGAGCCCGGAACCACTGTTCGTCGAGGTCGAAGCCGGTGGCGGCGCGGATGGCGGGGGCGGTCAGCGCGCCGCCGGTCCGGCTGCCGATCTCGCACAGTACGAGGCGATCCTCGGGTGTGTGGAAGACCTCCAGGTGGAAGGTGGTGCACTCGGGGGTGGGCAGCGCGTCGAGGACCTTTCGCGCATAGTCGATGAGCCGGTATGTCATCGGATGGGCACGGGTGAGCTGTGCCGAACCCAGATATGTGCCGTCGCGGAAGGACAGGCAGTCGTTGAGGTAGCGCGAGACGAACGTGGCCACCGGTGCGCCCTCCACTACCAGCCCGTCCACGACGTACATCGCACCCTCCACGAACCGCTCCACCTCTGCGTGCTCGGGCAGACCTTCGGCCAGCAGCCGGGCCAGATCCGCGGGGCCGCGCAGCACATGAGTGCCCGTGGAACCGGAACCGAAGGCCGGCTTCACCACCACGGGGTAGCCGTGCTCGCGGACGAAGCCGAAGAGGTCGAAGGCCACGCGTACCGGAGCGAACTCCGGTACGTCCACGCCGCTTTGGCGCGCCAGAGTCTTCATGTGAACCTTGTCGCGGAACGCGAGGGCGCTGGCGAAGTCCTGGCCCGGCACACCGAGCAGCTCCCTCAGCCGCGCGGCGCGCAGCAAGTCGCCTTCCATGCGGGCGAGTACCGCGCAGGGCGGCATGCGCTCCGCGAGGTCGAGGGCCGTCCGTTCCGCTTCGCCGCCGTGGGGATAGCCGGCGACGGGGATGGCGCCCGGAATGTGTCGGTACTGGGGGAATTTGCCCGCAGAGACCAGAAGGTGCGGCCGTACCCCCGCATCACAGGCCCACTTGTCGTACGGGGTGTCCGCATAGTCGCTGTCCACGAAAGCCAGAACATTCCGTTCTGCTCCAGTTTCCACCAGCGCCTCCCCAAGACTCCCGGAAAGCACGCACCCGACTGCGTGCGGCACCAAGGCTAAAGGCGCGGGTCCCGGTCAGGGCGGTCCTGGTAAATACGCTGGCTTTACCTCGGAAAGATTGTTCTGCTCATTTCGGCCATGTAGGAAGGCAGGGACCCAAGATCTTGATCTTGCATTTACACAGGGGGAAGGTTGAAGAACCAACGGATTCTCGCCGCTACACCGCCAGATTGGGACCACGAGCTGGCGAATTACCTGCACGTCCTCGCGGGCCTGCTCGATCTGGAAATGTACGCACAGGCCCGGCAGTTCGTCGCGGAGCTCTCCGGCGCCCCCGCACCGGAGCTTCACACACCGCCGGGGCGGCGGTCCGAGCCGCTGCTTCACGCCCTCCTCGCCGGCAAGCGGGCGGCCGCCGCCGAGCGGGGCGTGACGCTGCGGCTAGCCGACAATGCGACACCGTCCCGGCCTTCTGTCGCCTCGCGCGACCTGGTGACGGTGCTGGGCAATCTCATCGACAACGCTGTCGACGCGGCGGCCGCGCAACCGGCGGCGAAGCCCTTCGCCGAGGTCGGCGTGCGGGCGGAGCCGGGCGCCACGGTGCTGACCGTCGCCGACAACGGGCCCGGTGTGCCACCCGCCCTGCGCACGACGGTGTTCCGCATGGGCTGGTCGACGAAGCAGGCGCCACCACATCGCGGCCGAGGGCTCGGCCTCGCACTCGTCCACCGCATCACGCGACGCTACGGCGGCTCGATCCGGCTGACCGAACGGTTAGGTGGCGGTGCCGTGTTCACGGTCCGGCTGCCCCAGGAACCGCCCATGGCGGCGGGATCCGCACTGTGATCGACGTTCTGGTCGTGGACGACGACTTCTACGTCGCCGAGGTCAACTCCGGCTATGTGTCCCGCATTCCGGGATTCCGTGTCGTGGGCCGGGCCCACACGGCCGCCGAGGCACTGACGGCCGTCGAACGCGGCGGCGTCGATCTGATGCTGCTCGACCACTACCTTCCGGACGAGGACGGACTGCGCCTGGTGCGCAGGCTTCGCCGACTCGGCCACGAGACCGACATCATCATGATCTCAGCGGCCCACGGGGCGGAGCTCGTGCGCTCGGCACTGCGCAACGGTGTCCTGCAGTACCTGGTCAAGCCGTTCGGCTTTCCGGCGCTGCGGGCCAAGTTGACGTCCTACGCGCAGATGCGCACCCGTCTCGACCGGTTCGCAGAGCTCGGCCAGGGCGAGGTGGACGAGATCTTCGGCACGCTCCACACGCCGGTCCAGGCGGAAGCACCGCCCAAGGGGTACTCGGCAGCGACCACCGAGCGCATCCGCGACGTTCTGGTCCGGGCCGGCCAGCCGCTGTCCGCACAGGAGGTGGCCGACTTGACCGGAGTGAGCCGCTCCACCGCGCAGCGTTACCTCAAGCACCTGCAGGAGTGCGGCAGGGTCCAGCTCACACTGAAGTACGGGGGCGCCGGGCGCCCCGAGCACCACTACGAGTCCGCGCCCGGCGAGGCTTCCCACGCGCGCCCTCTCTGATCGCAGTCCACGAGGACGCCCCAGTCCCACGCCACCGGGCCCCGCACCCTGAAGGGTGCGGGGCCCGCGCGGTTTCCACCGGTGTCATAGGGCAGTCATAGCGAGGTAATCAAAAGAGGCAGAAGGCGCTTTCCGTGGTAAAGCCACAGTGCGGGCAGAACCCTGTCCCGCCTCGGCTCCTGATCTAGTGTCCGCGTTGACCCAAAGCTCCTCACCTGCAAGGACACCGGAGAACTGCCATGGGCGTGACACGCCGTACGCTCCGTCTGGGAGCCTTCCTCCTGACCCCCGGCTACCATGTGGCCTCCTGGCGGCACCCCACGGCCCGCGCGGACGGCGGCCTGGACTTCGCCCACTACCGCGAGCTCCTGCACACCGCCGAGCGCGGCAAGTTCGACATGTTCTTCGTCGCCGACGGGGTGGGCATCCGCACCCCGTACCGCAATGCCGACGAGCTGAGCCGCTGGGGCCGCTTCCTCCAGTTCGACCCGCTGACGCTGCTGTCCGCCCTCGCCGTGCACACCACACACATCGGTCTCGCGGCGACCGCCTCGACGACGTACAACGAACCGTTCCACATCGCGCGGAAGTTCGCCTCGATCGACCACCTCAGCGCCGGCCGGGCCGCCTGGAACATCGTCACCTCGGTGACGGACGCCGAGGCGAAGAACTTCAACCGCGACTCCCAGCCCGACCACGCGTCGCGCTACCACCGGGCCAGGGAGTTCATGGAGGTCGTCACCGGCCTGTGGGACAGCTGGGACGACGACGCGTTCGGCTACGACAAGGAGTCCGGGCGCTACTTCGAGCCCGACAAGCTGCATGTGCTCGACCACAAGGGCGAGCACTTCTCGGTGCACGGTCCGCTCAACGTGGCCCGCTCGCCGCAGGGTTACCCCGTGCTCATCCAGGCGGGCGCCTCCGCGGACGGCCAGGACTTCGCCGCCCGCTGGGCCGAGGTGGTGTTCACTGCCGCCCAGACCCTGGACGAGGCCAGGACGTTCTACCGCGGCATCAAGCAGCAGGCCGCCGCCTACGGGCGCGACGCCGACCAGATGAAGGTGATGCCCGGCCTCTTCCCCGTGATCGGCCGCACCCGCGCCGAGGCCGAGGACAAGTACGCCGTACTGCAGGAACTGGTCGACCCGGTCGTCGGGTTGGGCCTGCTCACGCAGCTCCTCGGCGACGTCGACATCTCGGGCTTCCCGCTGGACGAGCCGCTGCCCGAACTGCCGCCCACCCAGGGCAGCACCAGCCGCCAGCAGCTCGTCTACGACAAGGCGCGCCGCGAGGGTCTGACGATCAGGGAGCTGTACCAGTCCCTGACCGGCGGCCGCGGGCACCGCATCGTCATCGGCACCCCCCAGGACGTCGCCGACCTCATGGAGGAGTGGTTCACCGGCGAGGCCGCCGACGGATTCAACGTCATGCCGCCCGTGCTCCCCGAGGGCTTGGACGACTTCGTCGACCTCGTGGTGCCCGAACTGCAGCGCCGGGGCCTGTTCCGCACCGAGTACGAGAGCACCACCCTGCGCGGAAACCTCGGCATCGACCGGCCCGCCCGGGGCGCTGCCGCCGAACTCCCGCTCGGCCCCGCCCCGTTCCAAGTCCAGGAGTGAGCACACCTCATGCCGTCCTTCGGTAGAAACCTCAGTGAGATACCGCCCTCCCCGCTGGTGGCCGTCGACCGGCTGCTGCGCTCCGGCGCGCACGCCGACCCGGTGCCGCTGCAGCAAGGCAAGACCGTCTTCGAGCCGTGCGCGCGGCCCAGCACCTGGGAGCGCGCGGAGTTCGGGATCGCGGCCCACGAGCACGCCCCGCCCGGCGGAGTCCCCGCGCTCCGCTCGGCGTTCGCCGAGGCGGCGAGCCGGCGCCGGGGCACCCCTGTCGCCCCCGGGCAGGTCCTGGTGACGAGCGGCGCCACCCACGGCATCGCAGTGACCCTGCACGCGATCCTGAGCCCGGGAGACGAGGTACTGATCCTGTCCCCGCAGTGGCTGTTCGCGACCGGCCTGGTGTGGGCGGCCGGCGGGACACCGCACGAGGTGCCGGTTTTTCTGGAGCTGTGCGAGGACCCCGGCTTCGACTTCATCGCGGCGATCGAGCAGGCCGTGGGGCCGCGCACCCGGGCGATCTACTTCAACAACCCCAACAATCCGACGGGCTTCCGCCTTGACGAGCAGGCCCTGGGCGCGCTCGCCGAGCTGGCCGCGCGACACGACCTGTGGCTGATTGCCGACAACGCGTACGAGAACTACGACTTCAGCGGCGGCGGCTTTCTCGACATGGCGACCGTCCGCGGCGCGGCCGAGCGCACCTTCTCGGTGCACAGCTGCAGCAAGACGTATGCGATGCCCGGCGCCCGTGTCGGCCATCTGATCTCGCCGCCCGGCGCGGAGGAGATCCTCACCAAGTGGTCGCTGCACACGTTGTACTCGGTGTCCACCGCCGCGCAGCACACCGCGTTCCGGGCGCTCGCCACACCCACCGACGAGCTCGCGCGGCGCCGGGCGGCGGCGGAGCGGGCATGGCGACTCGCCGACGCCGCCCTGGAGATTCCGCACACCCGCATCACGGGCGGGCTCTACACCTTCCTCGACCTGGGCCGCTACGGCGACGGCGCGGAGTTCGTGCGTCGCTGCGCCGAGGCGGGGGTGGGACTCGCGCCGGGCCGGGTGTTCGGCGCCCACTGCGACGGTTGGGCCCGGCTCTGCTTCACCGCGGCGCCTGAAGAGGTGGTGGCGGACGCCATCGGCCGTATCAACAAGATCTACTGGGAGGGCGGCCATGACCGTTGACACCACCGTGGCCAGGCCGGCGGCAGCTTCCGCGCTGGCTCCGTACCTGCACCGGTACGACAGCCCGGCACAGCTCGGACTGAAGATCAACGCGTATCGGGGTTACGAGGTGGAAGGCCTCGCCAAGGCGCTGCGCGCACCGGACCTGCACGACGCCCCCATCGAGTGCGTGATGGTCGGCGACTCGTACTTCATGACCCACCTGGGTCGCAGTGGCACCACGCTGACCGGCGCCGACGAGCAGGAGTGGGGCCTCGCCACCCTCACCGGCCTGGTAGCCGAGGTGCGCAAGGCGCTGGACGCCGAATTCCCCGCCGACAAGCGGCCGTTCCTGCTCGCCGACCTGCCGGACGGGGCGACCCACAGCACCGCCACGGCACGGGCCGCCGCCGACCGGTTCGTCGCGGCCGGCGCGGACGCGGTCAAGATCGAGGTGGCGGGTGAGCGCGAGTTCGACTGCATCGAGGCGGTGGCTGCGACCGGCACCCCCACCCTGGCGCACCTCGGCTACACCCCGCAGAGCGGCGGTCTGACCCGGCACGGCGACGCCCTGGACGGCGCGCTCGCGCTCTTCGCGCAGGCTCGCAGGGCCCGGTCCGCGGGCGGCTGCGGACTGATCGTCGAGATGGTCAGCGAGACAGTGAACCAGGCGTTGAGCCGACCGCACCCCGAAGGCCTGCCGCTGTACTCGGTGTTCAGCGGCCGGGCCCGCTGGGGCGGCCAGAGCCTCAACCTGTGGGACGCCGTCGTGCGCCCCGTACCCGGCGGCCGCTACTTCCCGCCGACCCCGGTGATCGACGCGGCCGAGGTGCCCGAGCGCTACACCCCGGAGCTGATCGCCGACCGCATGCGCGAGCTGCTGCGGCTCAGCCTCGCGGGCTGGTTCCCGCTCTCCCCGCGCACCGCCCTGACCCCCCGTGAGACGGCCGAGATCACCGGCATCGACCCTTGGAGTGCCTCATGACCACCACCGAACCGGTCACCGCGGGAGCGGCGACCCCCGGATCGGACACGGCCGTCTTCGACGAGCTCGAATCGGCCGTACGCACCTACTGCCGGCGCTTTCCCGCCGTCTTCACGCGGGCGGCAGGACACCGGATGTGGGACGCGGACGGCCGCGAGTACATCGACTTCCTGTCGGGCGCCGGCGCGCTCAACTACGGCCACAACCCGCCCGAGGTGCGCGCCGCCCTCATCGACTACCTGCAGGCCGACGGTCCCGTCCACGGCCTCGACCTGCACACCGGCGCCAAGGCCGCGTTCCTGCACCGCTTCCGCGAGGTGGTGCTCGCGCCGCGCGGGCTCGACCACCGGGTGCAGTTCACCGGGCCGACCGGCACCAACGCCGTCGAGGCTGCGTTCAAGACGGCCCGCAGGGTCACCGGACGCACCGACATCATCGCCTTCACCGGCGGCTTCCACGGCCTCTCGCTCGGCGCGCTCGCCGCGTCCGCCACCTCGTTCAAGCGCGGGGCGGCCGGCGTACCGCTCGGCCACGTCACGCGGATGCCCTACGAGGGCTACGCGGGCGAAGGCGTCGACACCATCGACTACCTCACCCGGATGCTCGACGACCCGGGCAGCGGCATCGACCTGCCCGCCGCCTTCGTGGTGGAGACCGTGCAGGGCGAGGGCGGCCTCGCGGTGGCGAGCGCGCCGTGGCTGCGCAGGCTCGCCGAAGTGGCGCGTGAGCGGGGCATCCTGCTGATCGTCGACGACATCCAGGCCGGGTGCGGGCGCACCGGCACCTTCTTCAGCTTCGAAGAGGCGGGCATCGTCCCCGACCTGATCTGCCTGTCCAAGTCCATCAGCGGCTTCGGCCTGCCCATGGCCCTCGTCCTGGTCCGCCCCGAGCTCGACCAGCTGGGCCCCGGCGAACACAGCGGCACCTTCCGCGGCAACAACCTCGCCTTCGTCACCGCCACGGCCTGCCTGGACCGCTGGGCGGACCCGGAGTTCGCCGCGCGGGTGCTGCGCAACGCCGCCGCGCTGGAGGACCGGCTCACCGAACTGGCCGCCAAGTTCGCCGATCTCGGCTGCACCGTCCTTGGCCGCGGCCTGATCCGCGGGCTCGGCTTCACCGACCCGGCGCTCGCGGACCGGGTCTCGCGGGCCGCCTTCACGCGCGGACTCCTGGTCGAGACGTCCGGAGCCCGCGGCCAGGTCCTCAAGATCATGCCGCCGATCGTGGCGGACGCCGAGGAGCTGGCGCCCGGCCTCGCCCTCCTCGCCGACGCCATCGCGTCGGCCGCACAAGATGACGTATCCGAAGGGGACTTGAGTTGAGCATCGCCGAGCACGAGCAGACCATCGAGGGCGACTTCGAAGACGGTGACGAGCACGGCCACGAGCACGGCATCGACGAGACCGTGCTGCGCCGGATCGCCGACTCCTGGCCGCGGCGTGCCACGATCCGCACCGATCTGGACCAGATATCGGAGCCGGAGGAGTACGACGAGCAGCTGCCGGACTACCCGGAGCGCCTGCTGCCGTTCGCCGAGCACCCGCTGTACCTCGCGGCCACGCCCGAGCAGCGCCAGAAGGTCCTCACCATGGCCTGGCTCGTCTACAACGAGCGGGTCATCGCGGCCGAGGAGTACGTCGCCAACCCGACCTTCGCCATGATCATGCACGGCGCCTTTCCCGGTGCCGACAGCGTCCAGCTCAAGCGCGCCGTCCAGCAGACGCACGTGGACGAGGTCTGGCACACGTACATGCACATGATCGCGATGCAGCGCACCCGCGAGGTACGGGAGATCACCGGCGAGCCCGCCTACCCGCACACGGTCACCTACCGCCGCCTCCTGGAGGCCGACGCGAAGGTGTCGGAGCGCTGGGAGCGCGACCTGCTGAAGCTGGTGTGGACGACCGTCTCGGAGATCAGCGTCAACGCCTATCTGGAGCTGCTCTCCCGCGACAAGACCGTCCAGCCGCTGCACGCCCTGGTGCCCCGGCTGCACGCCCGCGACGAGTCCGCGCACTCCTCCGTCATGGTCGAGGTCGCCAAGGCGCTGTACGTGCACATGAACAACGAACAGCGCCGCGCCTTCGTCGACTCGCTGCCCAAGGCGCTGCACGCCTTCGTGGAGCAGGACTTCGCGGTGTGGCCCGGCATCCTGAAGGCGGCGGGCTTCGAGAAGGCCGACGAGATCGTCGAGGACTGCCGCCGCCAGGCCGGCACCGGCCTGCTGGTGCGCGACTTCTCCGGGGTGCGGCGCATCGTGCGCGAGATGGAGCTCGAGGACCAGGTCGACTTCGACTTCGGGACCGAGTGACGTGAAGCTCACCGCGGGCGGCCGCAGGCTCGCCGCCGCAGCCCTCGTCCAGTCGCTCGGCATCGGCCTGTTCATGGCGAGCTCCATGGCGTACTTCACCCGGCAGGTGGACCTCTCGGCGAACCAGGTGGCCTCCGGGCTCGCCCTCGCCGGTGTGGTGGCCCTGGGGATCTCGCTGCTCGGCGGGGTCCTCGCCGACCGGTACGGGGCGCGACGGGTGCTCGCCGCCGTGTACCTGGGGCGGGGGGTGTGCTGTGCGGCGTACGTCTTCGTCACGGACTTCTGGCAGTTCATGGCGGTGACGCTGTGCGCGGTGGCGTGCGACAGGGCGGGGCCCCCGGTGCTCCAGGCCCTTGTCGCCGTGGCCGTGCCGGAGCGCCAGGAGCGCACGAGGCTGCTCGCGGTGGTCAACGTCGTACGCAACTGCGGACTCGGGGTCGGCGCGATGGCGGCGGGCGTCGCGCTCGCCAGCGACACCCAGGCCGCCTACCGGGTCACGCTGATCGCCATCGGGCTCGCCTTCCTGGGCGGTGCGGTGCTCGTCCTTCGGGTTCCCGAGCTGGCCGCGCCGACGGCCGGCGGTGCCCCGGAGGCGGCCGAGGAACAGCCGGTCAGGAGCCGGGTGTTGCCCGACGCGCGCTATCTGACGCTGACCGGGCTCAACTTCCTGCTGTTCTTCTTCGACACGATGCTGCTGGTCGCGATGCCCGTGTGGATCCTGGAGCACACCGACGCCCCACGGGCCACCGTGTCCGTGCTGTTCGCGCTCAACACCGTGCTCGTCGTGGTGCTGCAGATCCCGGTCAGCAAGCTGGCGACGAGCCAGCGGCGCACCACGCGGATGCTGACGTGGACGGGCGCCGTGCTCGCGGTGAGCAGTCTGTGCTTCGCCGCGTCCGGCTCCGTCGGGGGTGGGCCCGCGGTGGCGTGGCTGGCCGCCGCCGTGGTGACGCTGTCCCTGGCCGAGGTGATCGCCAACTCCGCGGTGTGGGACCTGTCCATCGCCCTGGCCCCCGAGGAACAGCGCGGACGCTATCTGTCCGTCTTCAATCTGAGCGTGGCCGGACAGCGGGTCCTCGGCCCCGTGATGGTCACCGGACTGCTCCTCGGCTCGGGGTCGCTCGGCTGGGTGGTGGCCGCGGCGGTGCTCGTGGTGGCGGGCGGCGCGGCCGAGCGGGTCGCCCGCGCGGCCGGGGAGCGGATGCGTACAGGGGTACCCGTCGATGCCTGAACTGTCCGTCCTTGCCTTCGCGTCCGTCGCGGTGTTCTTCGGTGCGCTGGTCCAGGGCAGCCTGGGAGTGGGCCTCGCCCTGGTGTCGGCGCCGGTGGTGCAGATCGCCGCGCCGGAGCTCATGCCGGGGTCGCTGCTGCTCGTCGCCGCCGTCCTTGCCGCGCTCGGGGCGGTCCGGGAGTTCTCCCACACCGACTGGTACGGCGTCTCCTGGGCGCTGGCCGGGCGGATCGCGGGCACGGCGGCGGCCTCGTACGTGATCCTCGTGGTCTCGGGGCCGACGCTCGACCTGCTCTCGGCGGGCATCACGCTGGGCGTCGTCTCGCTCCTTGCCTTCGCCCCGGCCCGGCTGCCCAGGAACCGGGGCACGCTGCTCGCCTCCGGCGCCGTGGCGGGCCTCACCGGGACGGCGTCGTCCATCGGCGGGCCGTTCATCGCACTGGTGTATCACCGGGAGCCCGGGCCCACGGTCCGCGGCACCCTCGGGGTCTTCTTCACGGCCGGGGCACTGCTCTCGCTCGGCTCCCTCACCGCCGTCGGCCGCCTTCCGCGCGAGCAACTTTCCTTCGGGGCACTGCTGTTGCCTGCGGTGGTGGCCGGGTTCGCGCTGTCGGGGCCGGTCCGGCGGCATGTGGACGGCGGCCGGATGCGCGGCGCGGTGCTCACCCTCGCCGTGGTCGCGGCGCTCGTCCTGATCGTCCGGGGGCTGGTCGCCACCGGTACGTCATGAGCGCGCCGGAACGGCATGAGCGCGTCCGCCCGGACGCGCAAGCACAAGTACCGAGAAAGGAACGGATCATGCGGGTGGGATTTGCGGGCCTGGGGTCCATGGGCGGCGGGATGTGCCGCCGGCTCGCGGAGCGCGGGTTCGAGGTGGTCGCGTACGACGTCAGTACGAGCGTCGCCACGGCGGCCGGCGCGCACCCGGGCGTGCGCACGGCGGCAAACGTCGCGGACCTGGCCGCGCCGGTGGTGGTCACCATGCTTCCCGACGGAGCGGCTGTGCGGCAGGTGGCCGAGGAGCTGCTGCCGCACCTCGCCGCCGGCTCCCTGATCGTCGACACGGGTTCCTCGGCTCCCGAGGACACGCTGGCCCTCGGCCGCGCGGCCGAGGGCCATGGGGTATCCGTGGTGGACGCGCCGGTCTCCGGCTCCCCGGCCGCCGCGCGCGCGGGTGAGCTGACACTGATGGCCGCGGGTGCACCCGGGGACGTGGAGCGGGCGGAACGGGTGCTCGGTGCGCTCGGCCGGGTCCACCGGGTGGGTCCGGCGGGCGCGGGACACGCGCTCAAGGCGCTCAACAACCTGCTCTCGGCGGTCAATCTCGCCGCGGTCGCGGAAGTCATGCTCGCCGGGCGGGCGTTCGGCCTCGAACCCGCGGTGATGCTGGAGGTGATCAACGCCTCCACGGGCCGCAACCACGCCTCGCAGACCAAGCTCCCCGACCATGTGCTGCCCGGCACGTTCGACTCGGGCTTCGCGCTGCGTCTGATGCTCAAGGACATCCGTATCGGCACATCGCTGCTCGACTCCGCGGGCGGCCCCGCCGCCTTCGGCCACGCCTGCCAGGAGCTGTGGGAGAAGGCGCAGGACGAAATGCCGGAAGGCGCCGACAACGTCGAGGTCGTGCGCTGGCTGGAGAACGCCGCGGGACGGGAGCTGCGCGCATGACACACGAGAACGCACCGCGGATCGCGGTCATCGGGGGCACGGTCGCCGCCCTGAAGAAGGCGCGGCAGGCCGGCTTCGCCATCGTCTGGGTGCACGGAGTGCACGAACTCGACAGGTCGGGCCTGGAGTTGGTGGCCGAAGCCCATCTCACGGACTACCGCGATCCGCAGGCCGTCGCCGATCTGCTGGCCGGCGTACACCGGCACCGGCCGCTGGCCCGGGTCGTCTCGATGATCGAGGACGGTCTGGAGTCGGCGGCGGCCGCGACGACGGCACTCGGCCTGCCCGGCACCGACCTCGACACCGTCCGAGTGCTGCAGGACAAGCTGGCCTTCCGGGCGCTGCTCGCCGAACGCGGCATCGAAGGGGTCGCCGCCCGCCTGGGGCACACCGAGGCCGACATCCGCGCCTTCGTCGCCGAGTTCGGGCCCGCGGTGATCAAGCCCAGATACGGATCCGGCAGCCTTGGCGTTCGGTTGGTGCACGGCCCCGACGCGGTCCCGGAAGTCGCGGCCTGGGCAGCGGAGTTCGGGCTGCACACGTTTGTGATGGAGGAATATCTGCGGGGCCCCGAGTTCAGCGTGGAGGCGTTCAGCTTCGCGGGCGAGCATGTGGTCGTCGCGTACACGGCCAAGGAGAAGCTGGACTCGTTCGTCGAGGTCGGGCATGTGCAGCCGGCGGCCCTCGACGCGGACAGCACGGCCCGGATGGAGTCGCTGGTGACCAGGATGCTGGATGCCGTGGGCATCAAGGACGGCCCCTCGCACTCTGAGGTGATCGTCACCCCCGACGGCCCCCGCCTGGTGGAGTCCCACAACCGGCGTGGCGGCGACCGGATCGCCGACCTGGTCGACGAGGTATACGGGACCGACATCGACGCGCTGGCCTTCCTCTGGTACGCGGACCGCACCGCACCCATCACGCCGGGCCCGGCCAGGGGCGGCGGCGCCATCCGCTTCCTGACCGCCGAGCCGGGCGTCGTCGAGTCCGTCACCGGAGCCGACGAGGTGCGCGCCGATCCGCACGTGGTGACCCTGCAGCTCACCCTCGGGCCCGGTGACACGGTGGCACCCATCGCCTGGTCGTACGACCGGTCCGGGCTGCTCATCGTGCGCGGCGAGTCGGCCGAGGACGCGCGCGCCCGGGCGCACGAGCTGGCCGCCCGGATCACCATCAAGACCCAGCCCGGCACAGAGTCGGGCACACCCCGCCCCATCACGGCCGTGGCCCCCCGACCCGAGCGGCTGCTCGGCACCGCACCTACCGGGACGGGGTCGTGACCACCACCGACCCGGCCTCGATGACGGCCCCGGTCTCCTCGGCGCCGCCCCCGGGCCCCGCAGCGCCCACGGTCGGTTCCGGTCTGCTGCGCTCCGCACTGCGGGGGCACGCCTCCGGCGTCGCGGTACTCACCGCGGCCACGCCCGCCGGCCCTGCGGGGGTGACGATCACATCGTTCACCTCGGTGAGCGCCGAACCGGCGCTGGTTTCGTTCGCACTTGCCGAGTCGTCCTCGACCTGGTCCAAGATCAAGGACTGCCGGAGATTCGGGATCCAATTGCTCAGCGCCGCCCAGCGCGACGTGGCCGAGCGGTTCGCGGCCGTCGGCGTCGACCGGTTCGCGCCGCCCACCCGCTGGCGCACCGGGCCACACGGCGTACCACTGCTCGATGACTGTCTTGCCTGGCTGGTCTGTGCACGCCACCACCAACTCCGTCTCGGAGACCATCAGTTGACGGTGTGTTCAGTGGAGCACGTACGGACCGGTTCCCTTGGCGACAGCCTGGTGCATCTGCACGGGGCCCTGCGCTCCGCCCCCGGCACGCCCCCTTCTTCAGAGAGTTCAGAGAGGTAACCCCCATGGGCAAGCTCTACGAGGGGCTGACCCCTTCGCTGCGTGACTTCATCGCCCAGGCACCCATGTACTTCACGGCCACCGCACCCGTGTCCTCGGACGGGCACGTCAATGTCTCCCCCAAAGGGGGCATGGATACGTTCACCATCCTCGACGACACGACGGTGGCTTACCTGGACCTCATAGGTTCCGGAGCCGAGACCATCGCCCATGTCCGTGAGAGCGGCCGGATCACCTTGATGTTCTGCTCGTTCTCCCGCCGCCCCAAGATTCTCCGGCTGTACGGCACCGCCCGCTGCGTCTTCCCTGACGCCCCCGAATGGGACACCCTCATCGGCCACTTCGGCAAGCACCCGATCCCACGCTCCATCATGGTCGTCTCGCTCGCTCGCATCACCGACTCGTGCGGATTCACGGTGCCGGAGATGGACCTGGTCCGCGAGCGCGACCTCCAGGACCAGTGGGGCATGCGCAAGTCGGACCAGGAACTGGAGGACTACATGCGGCAGAAGAACTCCGCCAGCATCGACGGTCTGCCGGCCCGCCCGCACCAAGAGCTGTAGGGACCGGCAGGTGCCCCGAGAACGGGGCACCTGCCGCGCCACCTGTTGGCTTGTCCTACCTTCCAAGGTGGTCGCCGTAGAAGGCACGTTGCGGCTCACCGATCACCACCGCGTCGAATCCGCGGTCTGCGTCCGCGAGATGGGCGGGCCATCGACCCGACCAACGAGGCCGCACGACCTGATCATGTCGGTGTTCGGCGGCATGTCCAAGGGCGAACGCAACCGGATCAAGGCCCGCGTCCACGCGGCGATGGCCGCCCAGACCGAGATCGAAGGCCGCTACCTCGGCGGACGCCCGCCCTACGGCTACCGTCTCGTCGACCTCGGCCCACACCCCAACCCCGCCAAAGCCGCCGACGGCAAACGCCTGCGCGGCCTTGGAGTGGACCCCGAGACTGCCCCGGTTGTGCAGCGGGTCTTCGCCGAGTTCCTCCGGGGGCTGGGCATCTTCGCCATCGCCAAGGGCCTCACCCGCGACGGTATCCCCAGCCCCTCCGCCCACGATCCGGCCCGCAACCGCCACCGCGACACCCGAGCTTGGAGCAAGAGCGCCGTCCTTACCAACCCCCGCTGCACCGGCCGCCAGGTATGGAACCGGCAACGCAAAGACGACACCCTCCTCAACATCGAGGACGTCACCCTCGGCTACACCACCGTCCAGCGCTGGAACGCCCAGGACAAGTGGATCGTGTCGAAAACCCTCGCCCACACCCCGCTCATCGACGACGACACCTTCGCCCAAGCCCAGGACATCCTCACCTCCCGCACCCGCACCGGCCCCGCCCACGGCGTCAAACGCACCCGCAGCATCTACCTGCGCGAAAAGCACGTCCTACCGCCCCTGGACGCCTGGCTGAGCAAGCTGTTCGCCCCGCACCGCATCGACGACACCACCGACGCCCTGGCCAGCGCCCTCCCCGCCCCACCGGACACCAACGCCCGCGCCGCCCGCGCCCCGCGACACCATCGCCGAGTGCAACGCCAAGCTCGCCACCCACCGCGCCGCACTCGAAGCAGGCGCCGACCCGCGACCGTCACGAAATGGATGGCCCAGACCCAGGGCGTGCGGGCCCAGGCCGAAGCCGACCTCAACCAAGCACTCACCGCCCACGGCAACCACACATCCAGGGACGAGATCGCCGCGCTGGTCCGCTCGTACAGCAATCTCGCCGCCGTCCTGCACGACGCCGACCGAGCTGATCGGGCCGCGACCTACAAAGACCTCGGGCTCGTCCTCACCTACCACCCCGGAAAACAGAAAGTGCTGGTCGAGATGAATCTCAACCAGCACTCTGCGACAACCCGTGGGCTACCGGTCGGTGTCCGAGGGGGGACTTGAACCATACCCACATGCCGGTGATGCGGGGCGAGCTGCGGCTGCCGTAGCCGAGCACGGCCTACACACTCGCGGAGGGACCATCCCCGCGGGTGCGGGGAGCAGCCCGCCCGCCAGGACACCAAGCCTCCGCCCGTCCGCCGCCATCCGCACGAGCACCGAGCGATGCCGGTGCAGGTCCATTCCCACCCACTGCACACCGTCGTACGGTGAACTCATCCAGGGCCTCCCCGAGTTCGGACTTCTGCCCGAGCCGAGCATCCTGCGCACCCGGCAGGAGCGGGAGGCCCCGCCCCTTCATCGCATCAGTCCTGGGGCATGTCGATGAGTAGGCGAATACCGTCGATCAGTGCCTGCGCCTGCCCATCGGGCCAGTCCGCGATCCGGCCCGCGAGGTGCCGGGTCAGCGCGTCGCGGAGCCCAGTGACCGTGGCGCGACCTTTGGGCGTCAGTGCGAGCAGGGTGGCCCGGCCGTCGCAGGGGTCGGGGCTGCGCTCAAGCAGGCCCGCGCTTTCGAGTCGGTCGGCATAGCGGCTTGCGCCGGATCGGTCGATGCCGACCTCGTCGGCAAGCCGCGCCGCCGATTGCGGTCCGAGTCGAGCCAGCCCACTGAGCACCGGGTAGGTCTGACGATCGACACCCGTCGGTGCCGAGTCGAGGACCGCGTCGTAGAGCACGCTCCGGTTGCGCCGCAGCAACAGCTGTCCCAGCGCTTGCTCCAGGTCCCGTGCCAAACCCGTATTCGCCATCCAACAATAATACGTGCGAAACGCACGGAATGGGCGTACGCTATTGCGTGCAAGTTGCACGCACTTCTCTTGGGAGGTCTCATGGTCATAGGTCATGTGCTGACCCGGCGGATCATCGGTCAGCCGGACGACGCTGCGGTCGACATCGCGCGCTACTTCCAGCCGTCCGACGTTCAGGTCACCGATGGCGTCGTCAGCGACTACTCGGAGATCGTCGAGCACATCACACAGGTTCTCCGAGGCGCGTTGCTCGGCCTTGCAGACACCGAGCTTGTGACACTGATCGGCCCGGGCGTGGTTGTTGAGCGACTGATGGGCACGCGGCGGACCGAGGGGGCACGATGATGAGCGGGAGGCGTCGCAGCGCGCTGATCGGGCCGGTGCTGGTGCTGGCCACGCTGGTCTCCAGCATCATCAGCTCGTTCGGTGCTCCGCTGATCCCCACTGTTGCTCGCGATTTTCATGAGTCGCTGAGTACGGCGCAGTGGTCGCTGACCGTGGCGCTGCTGGTCGGCGCGGCGAGTTCACCGGTCCTGGGCCGGCTCGGCGACGGCCCGCGACGGCGAGTGACATTACTCGGCGGCTTGGCCGTGGTCACGGCGGGCGGTGTCGTGGCTGCGCTGGCAGGCGGCTTGGGGATGCTGCTCGTCGGCCGCGGACTGCAGGGCGTCGGGCTCGGGCTGGCGCCGCTGGCGATGGCCACCGCCCGGGAAGAACTGCCGCAGGCCAAGGTCGCGCCGATGATCGCGCTGTTGTCGGTATCGGCGGGGGCCGGCCTCGGCGCCGGTTACCCGATCAGCGGGTTGCTCGCCGAGGCGTGGGGATTGGCGGGTGCGTACTGGTTCGGCACGATCGTGTCCGGCCTCGCGTTGATCTGTGTCGCCGCAGTCATACCGTCGAGCGCGGGGCGTAGCTCCCCCAACCGGCTCGACTGGGCCGGCGCCGTGCTGCTCGCGCTGGCGCTGGTCACCGCGCTGGTGGCAGTGGCAGAGGGGACACAGTGGGGCTGGGGCTCGCCGGCGATCATCGGCCTGTTGGCCGCCGGGGTAGTGCTCTTCACGGTGTGGGCCGTGCAGCAGCTGCGCGCCGGGAACCCGCTGGTTCAGCTGCGTCTGCTGCGCCATCCCTCCGTGCTTTCCGCCGATGCCTGCGCCATGGTGCTCGGCGTCGCGATGTACATGGTGCTTTCGGGGGTGACGGAGTTTGCGCAATCCCCACGCTCGGGCGGATTCGGGTTCTCCGCATCGGCCGTCGTGGCCGGCCTCGTCCTCATCCCCCTGTCCTTCTTCATGCTGATCAGCTCCCGCACACTGCCGGCCTTGGTGACACGCATAGGGATCCGGGCGGTGCTGACGCTGGGCTGCCTCGTAGCCGCGCTGGGCTGCGGATTCTTCGCGGTCTTCCATGGCGCCCTGTGGCAAGCCTTCGTGATGACGGGTGTCCTGGGAGTGGGACTGGGCACCACCTTCGCCGCGATTCCCGGTTTGATCGTGCAGTCGATCCCCGCCCGGGAGACAGGTAGCGCCATGGGCTTCTACCAGGTGGTCCGCTTCACCGGCTTTTCCCTGGGCAGCGCGCTCACCGCCACCGTCCTGGCCGCTCATGTCAGCGGCAACGGTCAGCCAACGGTGGGCGGTTACACCATGGTGCTGTGGTCCTCCGCCGGCTTCTGTGTCCTCGCCGCCGCCCTTGCCTGGTTCCTGCCCGCCCGATCCACCCGGCTCACGCCCGCGGAGCGCCTGCCCGCCGACGAGGTCCGGCTACTGGAACAGACCGACGGCGATGACGTCTTGTCGTAGGCAGCCCCCAGGCCTGACGCCCCGCGCCAGAGTCCGCCTCCCCTGCCCGTGGTTCGATCCACGGACCCCGTCCACAGCCACGTCAGGGCTGCATCGTGGTTCCTGAACGGGGCACGGGCGTTGCGCGGCGGCACCGGTAGATCGGCAATGCGCAGCCGGTCTCCGTACAGGATCCGGTCGGCGGAAGGACGGAACACTTGGACACCAGGGTGTCCACTGAGCCGTCCTGTCTGCCATCAACTGGTTCCGTGGCGTTACTCCGCCGCTCTGCATGGAGTCATGCAGCACGATCTCGGCAAGCAGGAGTCTCAACATGTTGCGCGCCGCTCTCCCGCACGTATCGAAGGCCCGTGGCTCGGTCGTCGCGGTCGCCTCGGTCTCTGCGCTGCGATGGTGGGATCACGGCGCTGGACCCGGGAACTGTGCCGTTCGACTCCCGCCTAGGGCCGCGGCTCTGGTCAGTAACGTGTGCTGATAGGCGAGGTGGACGAGCGGTAGGCCCTGGCCATCCGTCGCAGATAGACAGACTCACCCGCGAGATCTCTGCTGCCGGACGAGTCAAGACACACCCCGTGTCGGGCAGGCCCTGAAGTTTCGAGTTCCGAGCGTCCTTGACGAGAACGGCCGGCCTCTCGGCATCCAGTGTCTCGTGATCCTGTTCATATCAGTTCGAGTTGTTATTGACGAGTTTCTTTACGTTGGTCGTGACGAGTCGGACCTTAGCGAGGACCTCGCCAGCGGTCGCCGTCCAGGTGAACGGTTTCGCGGTCGTGTTCCAGGAGTTGATGTAGTCGCGGATCTGTTTGATCAGGACGTGGACGCTGGAGAACGTGCCCCGGCAGATGGACTGCCGGGTCAGGATTCCGAACCAGATCTCGATCTGGTTCAGCCACGAAGAGCCGACGGGAGTGAAATGGAAGTGGACGTGCGGGTTCTTCGACAGCCACTCCCTGACTTCCGGGGTGGTGTGCGTCGAGAGGTTGTCCAGGACCACATGGATGTCCTTCGCGGCATGCGGCTTGACCGCCTTCTTCAAGAAGGCCAGGAAATCCTTGCCGTTCCGGGGCGGCCTGCACTCGCCGAGCACTTCGCCGGTGGTCACGTTCAGGGCGGCGAACAGGTTCGTGGTGCCGTGCCGGACGTAGTCGGCGGTGCGCTTCTCGCTCGCCGCGAAGGCGACCGGCAGCACCGGCTGGGTCCGGTCCAGCGCCTGGATCTGCGTCTTCTCGTCGACCGAGAGGACCACCGCGCCGCCCGTCGGGGCCAGATACAGGCCGATCGCATCGGCCACCTTCTCCGCGAACGCGGCGTCCTTGGAAATCTTGAAGGTGCCGGACCGGTGCGGCTTCAGGCTCTCCTCCCGCCAGGCCCGGGCGATGTAGTGCCAGGACACGGTAATGCTCTCGGCCCACTTCAGGTACTTCGCCAACTCCCGTGTGGACCAGTGCGAAAGACCCGTGCCATCCAGCGGCGTCATCCGCGTCAGGGTAATCACCCGGGCCCGCACCCGCGCCGGCACCTATTCCCGCCCGCCACCGGGACGCTCCCCCTCCAGTCCGGCCAGGCCCCGCTCGGCATAACGCCGCTTCCAGCGGTCCACCGTCGGCAGCGACACACCGAGCAGCTCGGCAATGTCCATGCGGCGGCGCCCCTCACCCGCCCACAAGACGATCCGGCCCCGCGTAGCGATATCCGCGGGGACATCCCGACTGCTCACCAACTCCCGTAGCTCGGTGGCCTGTTCCACAGAGAGCTCCATGCCAAGAAAGCAAGACACACAAGACACACAAGACCAAGTAACGCCGACAGGATCACGAGATCATAGCCGCGCGTTCGATGTTCGAAAGGGGACCCATGGCCAGCGGTGAGGCAGCTCGCGGTGAAACCGGCCCGCCCCGGCTGCACGACCTGGGCGATCGGCTCTACAGTCTGATCACCGCGCTGTATCCCGATGAGCGCAAACGCCCCGGGTATGCCCGGCTCGCCACCACGATTCGGGAATCAACAGGTGGCACGATCTCGGCCACCTACCTGTGGGAACTCGCGACCGGACGCAAGCGGAACGTAACGCTTGAGCAACTGAGCGTCCTGGCGGAGTTCTTCGGAGTCCCGCTGGAGTACTTCATCAACGACGAGGTCTCACGCCGTGTCAACGCCCAGCTAGCGCTCGCCGTCGCATTGCGCGACACGAAAGTGCGCAACCTTGCGCTCCGCGCAGAGGGCCTGTCGCCCGCCAGTCTGGACGCCCTCCTCACCATCGTCAACGAAGCCCGCCGTGTGGAGAACCTGGACCAGGTGCGAGGGGAGGAGCCCGACGCAGGCACACCGCCGGCACCCCCTGAAACGCAGTGGCCCTTACCCCCATCGAGAGAGGCCCGACGCGGACACCCATGCCGAACAAATCACCCGGGCTGCGCCGACGCTGCGAAGCGGTAATCGACCAGCTCGACCTGCCGAACGCTCTGTCCGTCCAGACTCTGTGCGGCATTCTGGCCGCCCGCCGTGGAAGACCATTGCGCCTTCACGCATTGCCGCACGAGGCGGCACTGCATGGAGCCTGCCGGCTGTGGCTGGCCACCGATGCCGAGGACCATATCTGCTACGAACCACCGCTCCACCAGGAGCACATCGTCCAGCACGAAATCGGGCACCTGCTCTCCAACCATCGCGCGATCGCTCCTGACGATGGAGGTGGCCTGGCAGAGCTCCTGCCCGATCTCGATGCAACCGGTCGACTAACGCAGCCAGCTCCACCAGCGGCCTGGGCGGCCAGGAACGCCGCGGCCAGCCGGGAGAAGGTGACGTGCCGGTACCAGCCGTGGAAGTGACGCACCTCGTAGTCGGCCATCCCAGCGGCCGACTTCGCGAGCTTGATCGCCTCCTCCACCCGCCAGCGGGCGCTGGGCACCAGCACGAGCTCTTCCACCGAGGTGCCCTCCGGGCCCCAGCCCAGGTAGTAGTCCCGCTCATCCGGCGTCTCGGGTCGGCGCCGGGCAAGCAGCCAGCGGGCCCATCCGCTGCCGACGGCCGCGTCCGGGACGGGTATCCGGCGCACCCACCACTGCCAGATACGCGAGTCCAGCCGGGAGGGGCCGGCCGGCAGCTCGACCCAGTCCTCCTCGGCCGCGCAGCGTTCGACGAGGCGGGCGATGTGCCTCCAGCCGGGGCGGGGCAGCACGCTCTGGTTGGCCTGCACCGTCACCACGTAGGGCAGGCCCGCCGCCTCCAGATGAGGGCGGAAGGCGCCGTCGCGGCCGTAGACCTCGTCCGCGGCCACCCACACCCGCCCCTCGGGCAGGTCCGGCACCGCCCGGTCGATCATCTGCTCGGCCAGGCGCGGCTTGACGGCGAAGCCGACCCGGTCGGGGACGCGCGCGCGGCGGCACCGCGCACGGTCCTCGGTCCACTCACGGGGCAGGTACAGCTCCCGGTCGATCAAAGCCTGGCCGACCCCGGTGGCCCAGGCAGCCATCACCCCCACTTGACAAGGGAAAACTCCGCCCAGAGCGCCGGAGTACTGCCGCGCGACCCCGGCCGAGGCACTGCCGCGCTTGGCAAAGCCGGTCTCGTCGATCACCAGCACACCCGGCCCGCCGGGCCCGGCCCCAGCCCGCCATCCTCGAAGCCCGGCGATCAGATAGCGGCGGGTGAAGTCCCGCAGCACTTCCGCGTCCCACACTGCACGATCCAGCAGGTGCTGCTGCCCCCAGGGAGTCTCCTCGCCGATGTACTCGGAGATCAGCCAGCCGTTCTTGCGGGACAGCGGGGGCAGCAGGCCGCGCACGCACGCCGCCACCCGCCCCCACAGATCGGTGCGAGGGAAAATCCAAGCGATGTCGAGCAGCAGGTCATCAAGCTGGTCGGCGATCCCCTCAGCCCGCTCCAGTTCCGTGACCTCCGTCAGGAGGTCACGGAACTCTGCCTTCATATCCGGCAGTTACTCCCTGCACGAGATCGACGAACTACAGCGAGCACGCCGATCTACGACTGAGGGGACCGAGAGGCCCTGCCTGCATGCACGTATCCCCGGAAGATCACACCATCAGGGCCCTTGTTCGACCTGCACGCCATGACCGGTTGAGAAACGGCTACTCAACGTGCAGCGGCCCCTTCTGCTGCCCAGAGTTGGGCAGCCGCCGCTGGCGAATCATGGCGAAGAGTATTGTCCAACTGGATCTGTCGGGCGACAAACTCGCCGTTGGCGCGTGTAGCCCCAATAAGCAATGGCCTTACAATCCTGCCCTCAGGCAGGCCCGCGAAATACAAACCAGGCAACGCGCCAACTCCCTTGCGATGCACCGGAGATCCGTTCTCATCAAGGGCCGCGCCGGGCAAGACCCGATAGTCCGGTACGAACCCTGTCGCCCAAATGATCGTTGTGATGTTGTTGGCGATGAGGTCCAGGCTCTTCCCATAGCCGGAGAGAAGCGAGGTATCGACGATAGTAGGTGGTGTTCGGCCAGGGACCTCCAGCCCTCGCTTTTCGATGGCTGCGTCGATAGCGTCCAAAAGCTCGTGCTCTGCACGGGCAGCAGCTTCCGCTATCGAGCGGACATTCTCTTCCAGCAACAAAACCGCGCCCTCCGCGGCGCGCACAGAGCCGACAAGGGTGACACCCTGCTTGGCCAGGATGGACAGGTTCAGGTCTCGACCGCCGTCTCTACCACTGAGTACCGACGCACCAGGCAGCGAAAGGGACAGATCACGTCCCACAGACGCGGACTCGAAGTTGCCTTCGATTGACATGAACCGCAGCCAGTCGAGCACGCAGGCGCCGCGGTAGAAACGGGGCGCAGTCTTGTGACGACCGACCGCGAGGTATACGTCCCGACCAGATTCACGCACATCCTCGCAAATCTGCTGCCCGCTGCTCCCGGCACCCACGACGAGAACTGCACCGTCTGGCAAGGACTGGGGATTACGGTAATGCGAACTGTGCAGCTGCGTGATCGAAGGGTCGACATCCGAGGCCACATCAGGCACGCACGGAGAAGAATACCCACCCAAGGCCGCAACTAGATTGCGGGACTCTATGACATCACCATCATTGGCGAGATGGACCCGGAATCGTGCATCGCGACAGGACGGGTTATCAATCAGAGACTCAACAGCCCGAACGGGAGTACGTTCGCGAACCTGGATACCCATTCCGGACACGTAGCGCCTGAGGCGTTCAGCCACCTCACGGGCCGGCATAAAGCCTTCAGGGTCGTCGCCATCGTATGGCCAGCCCGGAAAATCAACCATCCGATTCGGCGTATTAACGTACAGACTGTCCCAACGCTCATGTGCCCACGCTTGGCCGACCTCGCCTCGTTCCAGCACCAAGGATTCATAGCCAAGTCTGGCAAGCGCCCCTGCGACGCCGCATCCCTGCTGGCCGCCACCGACTATCACTGTTTCGATGAACATACGAAATTCCATTTCCTGATGCGGTGAACTTATGCTGCGGGTTTATGGTCGCGGGGATTGCTGGAGGCCAGCAATTCGGCAGCCTCCAGACCGGACAGAACGGCCGCACAGGCATGGTACGCAGGCGGCCCGACGGTATTCCCGACGTGGTATATGTCGGTTTCCGCGTCGTAGATCGCAGGCTTCTGGACGCCACGGGGCAGAATATCTTGAATGGATACCCGCCGCAGATCGTGCTGCTTCTTGAACTCTGCGGGAGAGACGAGTTGTCGAAATATTATGTCGGCCGAAAAACCAGGGATCATTCTCTCCAACTCGCCCAAGATGTATTCTTGAATCACCTCCACGGTCGGAGCATCGAATTCCTCGACGCCACGCGGATAGTAAAAGTACACGTTGAACGACCGGTACTCTGCGGTAGCCGCACAGGGAAATATGTGAAAGCCGAATCGACTCGGCAGTTGACCTGCATCGAGCATCCCGAGCCAGCGGCCAAGACCGGATGGCAGATGAGCAACGGTATGGACGCCTGCCGGGAATTGCACGTCGGGCCGTGTGGCAATGTGCAAAGTGGCTAGTTCCAGACCCGATCGGGTTGCATTGTGACTCAATCGGCCTTGGCTGGATACGATCCACCGGGCGCGATACTCGCCCCGGGAGGTCATTACGACTTTGCCGCCCTCTGCTTGGCGGACATCATGCACATCGGTGTCGAATTGGAGACGACCACCGAGGTGAACCAAGCGCGCAGTCAACGCATCAGTGATCTCTTGCGGGCCACCTGCCGGCGTGATCAGTTTGTCGTATCCGTAATCGGGGTTCCTGCTGGACCCCTGAAGGAACCAGTCAAGCCGGTGGGTGGCGGGACTGAGGCCGGAGACATACGAGGGTATCGCCAGGAAATCCGCGAAGTCTCGATTGCGCACAGTAGCGTCCAGGAGTTGTCCGGCATATTCAAACCTATTTTCGCTACCGGGATCGCGCAGGGCTCCAGTCATTCTGTCCCTGTCCGGCTCGTGCCGAGCCAGGTTGGCCAGAGTTCGAGGGGTGGGCGGAAGGACGTACTCCTCGTCCCCGCAATAGAATATAGAACTGTGTTCGTGGAACGGTAGGTTCACTCCTATTTCGGACAGATATTGCCGCAGACTGGAACCGAAGTCGTTGCATGCGAGCGTGAATTGATACCCATTGATGCGCGTGCTCCCGCACAGCCCACCCGCCACGGAGCGGCGCTCCAGCACCAGAACCGAATAGCCCCGCTGCTGCAACGCGATAGCAGAAGTGAGGCCGGCGAGGCCGGCGCCTACGACTATGACTTCATTGGGCATATTAATTCACACCTTCTGTCCGGTTCCAATGTGAGATCAGTAGCTCGGCAATCTGCGCTATCTGTGGCTCCTCCATCACCGAGAAATGGTTTCCGGGAACAGTATGCATTTCCATTTCCCCCTCACAATAATTTGCCCACCATTCGCCTGCTCGGGGGTCTAGAACTTCGTCACGCTCTGCCGCCAGGAAATATATGATGTCGGCCGCGCATGGCTTTGGGTAGTAGCTCGCCAGCGCCAGATTCGTCTGCATCACAACGCCCCTGATGAGCGGATCCTCGGCGATTGCGGTTCGCAGTGCCGCCGTGGATTCAGGGGCAATATCGAGCAGGGTGTCCACCAGCTTTTCCACATCCGAGACATTCTGGAGCGAGTGCGACTGTTCGGAAGTCACAGTGTCGATCATCACCACAAGGGGCTTATCGATGCCTCGCTCAATCAACTGATATGCCATTTCATAGGCGACGACACCACCGGACGAGTGGCCTCCGATGACGTGTGGCCCGTTCGGCTGGACGGCCAGCAGCTCGTCCACGTACCGAGAGGCCATTTCGGTGATGCTCTCGTACGGTTTCTCGCCTACTTCCAGCCCTACCGCGCGAAATGCATGCACCGGTCGGTCGACCCCGAGATGCCGGGCGAACGCCTGGTAGGTGAAGACCGTGCCTCCTATCGGCTGAACCATAAATATTGGTGTCTGGCCCGGATTGCCTTGCTGGAGTTCGGTCAGGATGCCGGATGGCTCGGCGTGCAACCGTTCGCCGGTAACGGCAAGTTGTTGGATGTGGCTGACGAGCTCCCTGAAGGTGGGGTGTTCCAGGAGTAGGTGCGGGCCTACCGGACTGCCGAGTTCCTGGCGGACGCGGGTGCTGAACTCGACGGCCAACAGCGAATGACCGCCCCTGTCGAAGAAGTTGTCCTCGTCGTGTGGATCCGGAACGCCAAGCAGCTCACCCCACAGCTCGGCGAGTCCGCGCGCCAGCTCGGCTTCATCGGTGACGACCTTGCGTGACCTTTCGGCGGCAATTGCTGGAGTGCCGTTTTCCGAGATAGTCGCTGATCGCTCGAATGCGTACGTCGGCAGCTGTATCCTGGCGTGCTGCTCGCCGGCGTCCAATGCGCTCCAGTCAATCTCGACGCCGTCGCACCACAGTTGCGCGATGGTCTCCAGCAACGAGTCCCGCTCGGTGCCGGGCGATGTCGGGACAGGAAGTGCCGGGATCACGCCTCGAACCTTTTCCACGAGCGAGTGCAGCCGCGTCAGCGTGGTCAACGTCTTGCCCGGCCCGACCTCGACCAGCACGGTGTTGTCATCAGCCGAGTCCAGGAGCGTGGTGAGGCCCTTTTCGAACTGCACCGTCTGTCGAAGGTGCTGGGCCCAGTAATTGAGGTCGATAATGCCGGATTTCGGCAACCAATCTCCCGTCACGTTGGACACCACCGGCACCCTCGGTGCATTGGTGCTCACGGTAGCCGCAAAGCGTGCAAACTGACCCATAAACGGTTCCACCAGTGGTGAGTGCAACCCCGCCTTCATGGGTAGCTGACGTGCTCGGATTCCGTCGGCGTCCAGCGTTGACTGGAATTCTCGGATCGCATCGATAGGCCCTGATACCACGTTGGAGCGAGGACCGTTCATTGCCGCCACCGTCAGGCGTTCGTCCAGCCGATCGGCGAGAGTGGACATATCGAGCGATACCGCGAGCATCGCCGATTCCGGCAGCTCATCGCACAGCTCTCCACGCCGCGCTACAAGTTTGACCGCGCCCTCGACTGACAGTATCCCGGACACGCAGGAAGCGGTGTACTCACCAAGGCTGTGGCCGATGACCGCATCAGGGCGAATACCCCACGAATCGAGCAGCACAGCCAATGAATACTCGGTGGCGAAGATCGCCGCCATGTTCCTCGATGGGCGCAGCAATTGCTCTTCGGCGGATTCTTCTTGGCCGGACTCGGGGAACAGCAACTCCCTGATGTCGGTACCGAGGCTTCGTTCGAACAGCTCGGAACACCGGTCGAGTGCGGTGCGATAGACGGGGTGACGATCGTACAGATCGCGCCCCATACCGGGATGCTGGGTGCCTACCCCAGGAAACATGAATACCAGCCGGAGCGGGCGGCGCGAGTCCGCCACACCAGTGAACCCACGGTGCTGTTCCACATCTCGCAGAGTGGCGACGGCGTCTTCTGTGGTGTGGCAGACCATGGCGCGTCGATGCTGCAGCGAACCACGTCCGTGCCGGAGGGTGAAAGCGACGTCGCCCAGCGGATGCTGGTGGGTGCTGAGGTTATCTGCCAGGCGCCGGCTTATGGTCTCGAGCGCCGCCGGCGTCCGAGCAGAGATCGGCACCAGTTGCGGCCCGGCTGCGTGGTTGACTGGCTGCGGTGCAGGCGGGGCGTCCAGGACGACATGGGCATTGGTCCCACCGACGCCGAATCCGCTGACTGCCGCCCTGCGAGGGGCAGAGCCGGAGTCCGGCCACGGGATGGTTGTGGCGTTGACGTAGAACGGGCTATTCGGGGTATCCAGTTCGGCATTGGGTTTCCGAAAGTGGAGAGTAGCCGGGATGACGCCGTTTTTGACGGCCAGCGCTGCCTTGATGAGACCGGTCACCCCGGCGGCCGCGTCGAGATGGCCTAGGTTACTCTTCGCTGATCCGAGGGCGCAGAAACCTGTTCGATCGGTGTCGGCCCGAACGGCCTGGGTCAATGCATTGACCTCGACTGAGTCGCCGAGAACGGTGGCAGTGCCGTGCGTTTCAATGTAAGAGATGCTCTCGGCCGAGACGTTCGCCGCGCGCCAGGCCGACTGAACGACCTTTCGCTGGCCTTCGATGCTCGGTGCGAAGAAGCCGACCTTGAGGGCGCCGTCATTGTTCACGGCCGATCCCCGGATCACCGCGTGCACGGTGTCGTGATCGGCTAGCGCGCGGTTCAATGGTTTGAGAACTACGACGCCGACTCCGTTGCCGGGCAGCGTGCCCTGTGCCTCTGCGTCGAATGGCCGGCAACGGCCGTCCGGCGACAGGATTCCTCCCTCTTCGTAGTAGTAACCGGCGCTCTGGGTCAGGCCCACGCCACCGGCGAGTGCGAGATCGCAGTCACCCTCGATGAGACTCCGACAGGCAAGATGAACCGCGACGAGTGAAGTGGAACAGGCTGTTTGCACATCGACTGCCGGTCCGGTCAAGCCGAGCCTGTACGCGACCTGAGTGGCAAGGTTCTGCCAAGGGTTCCCGTTCATGAAGCGGCGTTCGGCCGTAGTCCCGGGTTCGGGTCGCGAGGCCGCGAACCGCTCCGCCCAGTCCCGAGGAAACGACGAGCCACCAAAAACACCAACGGGGGGCAATCCCTGCGTTCTTGGAGCATATCCGGCGTCTTCCAGCGCGGCCCATGCCGTCTCAAGGAACCGCCGCATCTGCGGGTCCATCAGTTCTGCGTCAGCCGGGCTGAGATCGAACAACTGAGGGTCGAAGCCGTCGCGATCGGCGATAAGCCCAGCCGAGGCGACCCAGTCTGTTTCCGTCCGGCCGGGGATCTCGTGGGTAATACCTTCGCGCCCCTCCCGTAGCAACGACCACAACTCGTCGACGGTCCGCGCACCGGGGAACTGGCCCGACATGCCAATGATGGCGATCGCAGAGTCATCGTCCGCTGTCTCAGGGGCGGGGACGGACCGGGTTACCGTGCGTGTCGCCGAGGACGCTCCCTCAATCAGCTTGGCGAGATGGGTGGTGTACGTACGCAGAGTGGGGTAGTTGAAAACATCGATCATGCCGAGTTCGGGGGCGTCGAAGAGATCGCTTATCCTCCGGTGAATCTCAGGGACATGCAGCGATGAGCCCCCTAGCTCGAAGAGAGTGTCGTCCAAGCCGATCTCGGTGACCCCGATCGTCTGCTCCCAGATGGCCCTGACGCGGTCTACCAAATCCGATACACCACTCGTGGGGCGAATCTCCCCTGCCTCATCCTCCATCGATGGTGCGGGAAGCGCGTTGCGGTCGACCTTGTTATTGGGGGTGAGCGGGAAGCGGGACAGGCTGACGTAGCCGGTCGGTATCATGTAGTACGGCAGTCGTTCGGAAATATGCCGGCGTAAATCGCTGGTCGCCGGCGGTTCATCGCCGGACGCGTAGGTGAAGTAGGCGGTCAGCCGCTTATCGCCGGGGCGGTCTTCACGGAGCAGTACCACGACGTCGTTCACGTCTGGGTGGGAGGCCAGAGCGGCCTCGACCTCGTTGAGTTCGATGCGGTGGCCGCGGAGCTTGACCTGGTGGTCCATCCGTCCGACGAATTCGAGGTTGCCCTCAGGGTTCATGCGGCACAGGTCCCCGGTGCGATACATGCGCGCACCGGGAACGAACGGGTCCGGGAGATAACGCTGGGCGGTGAGCTCGGAGCGGTCCAAGTAGCCCGCACCCACGCCGGCACCAGAGATATAGAGCTCCCCCGGCTCACCGTCAGCCACCAACTGTCCCGACGGGTCCAGCAGATAGATCCGGGTGTTCCTGATAGGCCGCCCAAACGGCGGCACCCCTCCACCCGGAGGCTCCGGGGGCAGGAACATCGTCGCGACGCACACAGTACATTCCGTAGGTCCATAGATCTGCAGGACCTTGAACGGAATGTGCGCGGGCAACCACATGGTGACCTGCTCGCCACCGGTAACCAGACACCGCATAGCGGCATCGGCCGGCCACGGCTCGGCCAGGCACGCCTCCGCCACCCTCGTGGTCAGGAATCCAACAGTAATCTCATTCTCGACGAACCATCGCACCGTTGCGGCCGGCGACACAATGACCTCGCGATGAACCACACACACCACGGCGCCCACGGCCAACGGCGCGAAAATGTCAAAAATCGCCGCGTCGAACCCCAGGTTCGTCGCGTGCGCCACCCGACTATCACCGTCGACCAGACCCTCATCCAGACACCACAAGACGAAATTGCTGATATTCGCATGAGTGAGCAGCGCGGCCTTGGGAGCTCCGGTCGACCCCGAGGTGTACAGAGCGTACGCGACATCATCACCAGAAACCTCGACCGGAACAGAACCCAGCCGTGATGCCGAATCCGCAACAATATCCGTATCAAGACACACAGTCCGCCCAGACTCGATCCCGATCTGCTCAGCAGTCTCCGTAGTCGTAACGGTCACAGCTAGACCGCTGTCCTCCCGGATAAAAGCCAACCGGCCAACCGGCTGCTCCAAAGCGAGCGGCACACAGGTACCACCCACTTTGAGAATCGCCAACAAGGACGCAACAGCATCGATTCCCCGAGGCAAACACACACCAACCAGATCACCGCGCCGTACATTCCTGGCCAGCAACTCAGCGGCAATATCATCACTCCGCCGCACAAGCCCGGCATAACTCACCGAATCCGTGCCATCAACCACCGCAACCCGATCCCCACCGATCAAAGCCCGCCGCTCAACGAGAACATGGACCGGAACATCGCGATAACCCACATCACTGCTCATGACTGTTACGCCCCTTCGAGTATTTTCGATGAACGACCGGTGATCTCCGCCGGCACCATCCTGACAACGCCCGGCAGCGACACCCAGTCCCCGACCAGGCGGTCCGGATCCGCGATGCCCGAATCGAGGAGATCACACAACCAGTCCAGGAGGTTCGTCATCGTTTTTTCGTCAAACAGATCCGAGCGGTACTCCAACTCCAGTTGGATACCGGGCAGCGTGCCCGCGCGGTTGGAGATGATGTGCAGGGTCAGGTCCCACTTCGCGCCGAGGGGGGACCCGTGCCGATATTCAACATCGATCCCGGTGGTCGAGAATGTACGGCGCTGCACCTCCTGCGACACGATCGCGACCTGAAACATCGGCGCGGTGCCGGGAATCCTGGTGCTCATAAGCTGCTCGACCAGGTGAGGGAATGGGACTTCCTGGTGGTCGTGGGCACCCAGAACGTTGTCCCGCACGCGGCTCAACAGGTCCCGAAAGCTCAGCGAACCAGAGATTTCGGTCCTGAGCGGCACCAAGTTGAGGAAGTAGCCGACAGTTCGCTGAAAGCCGGCCGGCCGGTTGGCCAGCGGTGCGCCGACCACAATGTCGGTGCTTGCGGTCCAGCGCGCAAGCATGGCCTGATAAGCGGCCAGGACAATCATGAACGGTGTGAAACGTTCGGCGCTGCCGAATTCCCGCAGCGCACGCACGATTCCAGGCGACAGCGTTGCGCGTACGACGGCGGCCGGACCGGAAGCTGAGGCCGGTCTCGGATGATCGGTCGGTATCTCCAGCACCGAAGGTGCCCCGGCCATATGTTGACGCCAGTAGTCGACGCTGGGCTCAAAGCCGCCGCACCGAATCTGCTGATTCTGCCAGGCTGCAAAATCTGCGAAGGCCGGGGAAGGTGCGAGTTCGAGCGACTTGTCCGATGAGGCCGCGGCATACGCCTCGGTGAACTCCTCAAACAACACATCCAGCGACCACCCGTCAACTGCAACGTGGTGGATGGCCAGCACAAGAACATGGAGCTCCGGACTCACCCGCAGCAGCGTGGTGCGCAACAGTGGTCCGTTCGCCAGGTCAAAGGGAACCCGAGTCAGCTGATCCACCAGCTCCCTTTGAACGACCGCCCAGGCGTCGTCCTCCTCACAGTCGTGCAGTTCAAGAGGTACGGGCGCCGGGTCGATCACGATCTGCCGCAGCGTGCCCTCGACCATGCGTAGGCATGTGCGTAGTGCCTCGTGACGACGCACGAGGTCGGTCAGGCAGTCCTGGACCAGCGCGGGCTCGAGGTACCCGCGAATGGTGAGTAGTGCCGTCTCGCTGTAGGCCCGGTCCTGGGGCGCCAGTTGTTCCTGCAGCCACAGGCCGAACTGCCCTGACGTTGCTGTGACCGGGTGATCAGCGTCACGCGTGCCGATCATGGCTATCCGGCCCGGCGCTCGATCAGCGCTGCCTACTCCCTCTTCAATCAGTGCCGCCAGCTCTCCTACCGTGGCGCCGGCCAACACTTGGGAGAAAGGTATGTCCGCAGCATGATTGCTTCGTATCCATTCAACGACCCGGCCCGCCATCAGCGAGTCTCCGCCAAGGACATGGAAGTCGTCATCGACGCCGATCGGCGCCGTCCCCAATAGTTCTTCCCATAGCGTGACCAAGTCGCGCTCGATGTCCGTCCTCGGCGCAAGATAATCTTCCGCCATACCGTGGCGGGTGTTCTCTGGTGCGGGAAGCGCGTTGCGGTCGACCTTGTTATTGGGGGTGAGCGGGAAGCGGGACAGGCTGACGTAGCCGGTCGGTATCATGTAGTACGGCAGTCGTTCGGAAATATGCCGGCGTAAATCGCTGGTCGCCGGCGGTTCATCGCCGGACGCGTAGGTGAAGTAGGCGGTCAGCCGCTTATCGCCGGGGCGGTCTTCACGGAGCAGTACCACGACGTCGTTCACGTCTGGGTGGGAGGCCAGAGCGGCCTCGACCTCGTTGAGTTCGATGCGGTGGCCGCGGAGCTTGACCTGGTGGTCCATCCGTCCGACGAATTCGAGGTTGCCCTCAGGGTTCATGCGGCACAGGTCCCCGGTGCGATACATGCGCGCACCGGGAACGAACGGGTCCGGGAGATAACGCTGGGCGGTGAGCTCGGAGCGGTCCAAGTAGCCCGCACCCACGCCGGCACCAGAGATATAGAGCTCCCCCGGCTCACCGTCAGCCACCAACTGTCCCGACGGGTCCAGCAGATAGATCCGGGTGTTCCTGATAGGCCGCCCAAACGGCGGCACCCCTCCACCCGGAGGCTCCGGGGGCAGGAACATCGTCGCGACGCACACAGTACATTCCGTAGGTCCATAGATCTGCAGGACCTTGAACGGAATGTGCGCGGGCAACCACATGGTGACCTGCTCGCCACCGGTAACCAGACACCGCATAGCGGCATCGGCCGGCCACGGCTCGGCCAGGCACGCCTCCGCCACCCTCGTGGTCAGGAATCCAACAGTAATCTCATTCTCGACGAACCATCGCACCGTTGCGGCCGGCGACACAATGACCTCGCGATGAACCACACACACCACGGCGCCCACGGCCAACGGCGCGAAAATGTCAAAAATCGCCGCGTCGAACCCCAGGTTCGTCGCGTGCGCCACCCGACTATCACCGTCGACCAGACCCTCATCCAGACACCACAAGACGAAATTGCTGATATTCGCATGAGTGAGCAGCGCGGCCTTGGGAGCTCCGGTCGACCCCGAGGTGTACAGAGCGTACGCGACATCATCACCAGAAACCTCGACCGGAACAGAACCCAGCCGTGATGCCGAATCCGCAACAATATCCGTATCAAGACACACAGTCCGCCCAGACTCGATCCCGATCTGCTCAGCAGTCTCCGTAGTCGTAACGGTCACAGCTAGACCGCTGTCCTCCCGGATAAAAGCCAACCGGCCAACCGGCTGCTCCAAAGCGAGCGGCACACAGGTACCACCCACTTTGAGAATCGCCAACAAGGACGCAACAGCATCGATTCCCCGAGGCAAACACACACCAACCAGATCACCGCGCCGTACATTCCTGGCCAGCAACTCAGCGGCAATATCATCACTCCGCCGCACAAGCCCGGCATAACTCACCGAATCCGTGCCATCAACCACCGCAACCCGATCCCCACCGATCAAAGCCCGCCGCTCAACGAGAACATGGACCGGAATATCGCGATAACCCACATCAGTACCGTCGCGCGCCGCCGACACCTGCTCCACCTCCCCCGACTCAGTCATCTCTTTGTCGCGCTCCGGCCGTTGCCGTATCTCATCACTACTCATCGCTGTCACGCCCCTTCGAGTAACTTCAACGAATGGCCGGTTTATGCCGGATTAACCGCGCGTCCCCCTGGCGCTGACGCCCGCCTCTGGTTGGGCCCGCATGGAGGAGGGCTCGATTTTCGTACTCGAGTACAAGGAATCAGTCCACGAGCGGGGTTGAGATGAGCAATCGGATCCTGACTGACTATCCCGTCCACACTCGTGGAGGACCAATCCTCGATAGTCGGAAGCTATTTAGCTGGAATCTTCTGCGATTCCTCGATGCTGCATCACCAGAGGCGGCCGATCAAGCACTTTCAACTGCAACAGCCTCAGGCGTCCTCCAGGGCAGATGGCTGCTGGAAAATCCTTAACAACCTCATAGCAGCATGACCATCTCACTGGACTTGAAATCTTCCGGACAGGTCCCGCTGACTTGCTGCACAACACCCGAGAGCGAGGCTGGGTCTGTATGTCCGACCAGCTGCGAGTGGGCACGGTCTCGATTGCGGCACCCATTCGTGACTGAAGGCCGCGCAACCGTGGCGGCTGTGAGCGTGACCGCAGTCGGCGCCCGCGTGCACGCGAACGGGGTTACGGCGATCGTCTTGTGGCCTCGCTGAGAAGCTTCGCCTCGCTGAGAAGCTCCGCCCGGAATCTCACGGTTCCTCGGGGCAGACCGTCCGTGAGGCTGCGGTGTTTCACCGCCCCTTACGCACGACGCTCCAACTGTTCCGCGAATTCCAACC
This sequence comes from Streptomyces sp. NPDC050636, assembly GCF_040654775.1. Classification (NCBI taxonomy): domain Bacteria; kingdom Bacillati; phylum Actinomycetota; class Actinomycetes; order Kitasatosporales; family Streptomycetaceae; genus Streptomyces; species Streptomyces sp. NPDC050636. Next base: position 149,964 of record NZ_JBFAIP010000002.1, on the reverse strand, counting down.
AACGCTGAGCACAGCCCCGTGCCATCTGGGCTACTGAATCGGTGCGGTGCCCGGGGACGGCTTGGACAAATTGCTGCACCTTTTCCCCCTGCAAGAGCAGCGGGGCATTCGTCATCTGCAGCAGCTCCCTGCCTGTTGCCGTCAGCCGCAGGGAGGGATCCTTCCGGAGTTGCGTCACGAGCTGCGCCATCCGCGTGTCCCCGGTTCCGGACGTGACCGCCGCGTCCGTCCCCGACGCCGGCTCGTTCGGGACGTATGCCGCTTCGGGCCCTCGAAGCCCACGGGGCACCGGGTCTTCGCCGCGCCGCACACGTTCCCTGACGTCACGAGCCGTGGCCAACGCGATTCCGGCCTCGTCCGCGATCTGCCGCAGCGTGGCATCAGGTTGTACGGCCAACAGGCGTCCGGCCCGCCTGCGTCCCTCGGCCGGGTCTACCGGCCGCAGCCTGCCATCCCGTCCCCTGCGCATGTTCAACTGTCCGTCCTGGGCAGTTGAACACCGCCGTGCCGCCGCCACGGTGCCGGCGGTCACCCCCGCAGCCGAGGCGATCAGACGGTCGGACCATTGGGGGTGCGTGCCGAGTATCCGCGTAACGGCAGCCGCGCGATCGGCCCGGGTCAAAGGCAGTCCACGCGAAGTGTTCAGCCGTACCGCCTCAATGAAGGCGTCCTCTGGGGTGCCCTCGTAATAGCAGACGTCCACGTGGTCATCTCCGCGGAGACGTGCCGCATGCACACGATGTACCCCGTCGATGACGCGGAGCGTGGGCCAGTGGACCAAGATGGGCGGCAGCGCATTCGCGATCCGGGCGAGCTTCTGCACATGCTCCGCGTCCACGCCGGCGGACCTGGGCGATTCTGCGAGCTGCAACTGCTGCAGGGGCAATGCCGTAGGCCGGGACCAACCGTTGAGGCCTGCCTCAGCCTGCGTCCCCGGCTGGTTCGTGTTGTCCGCCCGTCGACCTAAATCCCCCGACACGACACTTCCTTCCACTCAAGTGAAGGGACCGGCGGGTCCGTTGCCCACCCCACCCGAGACGGGCGTCCACGGTAGACAGCGGATGCCAGAACGTCAACTTGTCCGCTATGGCGGACAGTGTGACCAGGCCCGACTCTGATCGTGGCCGTCAGCACTTCCCTGCCGATCAAGGCCTCGATCGGTCACCGTGCGACATTCAGCCCGCACGCCGACGGAGTCGATCACGCCGGTGGCGGCAGCGCCGATGCTGGCTTGAATTCACTCATCCGGCGGCGCAAGATCCCGGGTTCCGCAGTTGATGTAGCGGGGTAGTCCGTGGATTCGGGGGTTGACGTACGGAAACACGCCGCCGGCTGGTGGGACGGCGTGTATCTGGGGCCGATGGTTCGTGCTGGACAGCGGCTCGCGGGGGCGAGCTGGTAGATCCGTGGCGGTGGGTCGCCACCTATCCCAACCCGCCTCCCACCACAGCTGATCACCAGCTACCGCAACGAGACGACGCCCCGCCAGGCACGCCCACCCGGTCACTCAGAAAGCAACGCACCCATTGGTCACTGACTGGGTGAGAGAGCGAGCCCCGTGACAGGCGAGGCCCTCGGAGTGGTGAGCGAGGTGTCTCACGTCCCAACTCACCGATCCGGGGTCCTCGTTGGTCACGTATCATTGCGCACTCGACCTGCCACATGCACTGGTGGAGTGGGCCACCATGCTCATCATCGTCACCCGTGAGGGTGACCGCCGCTGCAAACTCCGGCCATCGGGGCGGGCCCTGGTGGCGCTGGTGTATCTGCGCGAACACGCCACCCTCGGCAAGATCGCCGCGGGCTTCGGAATCAGCGAGGCCACCGCTCACCCCCACGTACACAGCGTCACCGGCCTTCTCGCGGACCATGCCCCATCGCTGCTGCGTGCGCTGCGTCAGGCAAAGCCGCAGTACGTGCTTGTCGGCGGCGCCATCGCCGAGTGCGACCGAGTCGACGACAACATCCGCGACTACTCTGGCGAGGCCAGACGGCACGGCGTGAACATCCAGGCCGTCACCGGACCGGCCGGCGAACTCCTTTGGTACTCGCCCGCGTTGGCGGGCCGGACCGTGGACATCACCGCCGCCCGCACCCATCACGTCGTCACTGTCTGTGAGTATCTACGAACCCCCGTGCTCTCCGACGAGGCGTACGAAGGAGCGGGCGGCACCTTCACACCCCGTTCAAGCGTCACTGCGGACGCGAACTCACGATGCGCCAGAAGGGCGTCAACAGCGCGCACTCCCGACTGCGCAGCCCGATCGAGCGGGCCTTCGCCCGCCTAAAGACCTGGCGAATCTTCCGCAAAGCCCGCTGCAGCCCCCACCGCCTCACATCAATCGTTCAGGCCGTCCTCACCCTCGAAGCGGCACCGCTCAAGAAGCTCACTCCACGAAACTGCCCGGTGCATCGACAAGTTGTTGACGCACCAACCCCCTCACCATCCCAACCGGAAGAGCGAGGTTAATCGCCGCTTTGTTCGCCGCGGTCGTTCCTCGCCCCGCACCCAGCCGCGTGCTGCCGACGGCAGCTGCACCCGGTCGGCCCGGCGGTGCCGGTGCTTCGTATGCTCGCAGTGCGGGGAACCGGAAGCCGATCTTCGGAGGCGAACGACCATGTCGGAACCGCGTGTTGTCCTGGTGACGGGCGGGGGAACGGGAATCGGGGCCGCCACCGCCCGGCTGCTGCGCACCGCCGGGCACCAGGTCGTGATCTCCGGGCGGCGGCCCGAGCCACTGCGCCGGGTGGCCGAGGAGACCGGAGCGCTGGCCCACCCCTCCGACGCGGCTGACCCCGAGGCCGTGCGCGAGCTCGTCGAGACGACGGTGACGGCCTACGGGAGACTCGACGGAGTGGTGCTCAACGCCGGAATCGGGCGGGGCGGCGCGGTCGGCGACACCGCGGTCGAGGACTGGGAAGAGCTGATACGGACCAACCTCACCGGCCCGTTCCTGCTGCTGCGTGCCGCGCTGCCGCATCTGCTGGCGGCCCGCGGCGCGGTGGTCGCGGTCACCTCGGTCGCCGCGCTCCGCAACAGCGTCGGCAACGCCGCCTATGCGACGTCCAAGGCGGGTTTGCTCCACCTCTGCCGTTCCCTCGCCATCGACTACGGGCCGCAGGGGTTGCGGGCCAACGCGGTGTGCCCGGGCTGGGTGCGTACGGAGATGGCCGACCAGCGGATGGCGCGGTTCGCGACGGAGGCGGGGCTGGCGGGCGGTGCCGAGGCGGCATACGAGGAGGCGAACCGGCTGACTCCCGCCGGACGGCCGGGTCATCCGGAGGAGGTCGCCGAGGCGATCGCCTGGCTGCTGTCACCCGCCGCGTCCTACGTCAACGGGGCCGTCCTCACCGTCGACGGCGGGATGACCACGGTCGGCGTCGGCGGTGCCGCCTTCGACTACCGGATCGAGGCGCGCACGCCGCGCCTGTAGCGGACTACCGGGACAGGCCCGTTCCACAGGGCCCGATGTGCGACAGAGCCGTTGGATTGACAGGCCCTGCCGGAACACTTGCGTTCGTCGTCGGCGGGGAACTGAGCCGCCGTTCACGGACCAAAGTAGACAGGGCTCGTATATCTTGACGCGCCCACGGCAGAGCTGGCCGTGCAGCGAGTGATCACCAGTGCTCTCGACCGGCCGCACACCCTCCCACCGCGCCTCATCGCCGTGCCGAGTTACTGGCCGCGTTGTCTGACGAACTTGCTGCCTGCCAGGATCAGATGGCCTCGCTCATCACAGCCGAGGTGGGAACCACCATCGGGTTCTCCCGCAGGGTACAAGCCGGTCTGCCGGTCGCTCCAGTGATCAGGATGCTGGTCATCAATACTCACTTCCTGCCGGATGTGTTCGGATGGATCGCGAAGTTCCGGGCTGGGACCGAGGCGTAAGCTCGCGCCACGTCGAGGAGGAATGCCTTCTCGCTGTCGAGGTCGCCGTTGTCGAAGTTGACGCGACCGTCAGCGGACTGCTGGTGAGGCAAGCCGGCGAGCTTGGCGCTGCGTGCCCCCGTCATCACACACGCGAGCACCGTCGCATCGACTTTGGCGTGAGCGACCCCCACAGCGGCCACATGGCGGCGCGCGCGAGCCCACGTACCGGTGGCCACATAGTCATTGAGGACGAGGATGGCATCCCGGGTCTCGATGATCTTGCGGTAGGCCAGCAGCCGCCAGGATGCCTGCGGCCACACGATCTCGAGCAGTCGGTGGCGGGGTTTGAGGAACGCGACGTTCGGCACAGCCTGTACCAGGTCGTGCCACAGCGGCCACAGGTACCAGATGGTGCAGATCTCTGCGACGGCGCCCTGCACGGCCCACAGCGAGGGTGTCAGGAGGGCGATCGCCCGTAGCAGCCCGTGCAAGTCCATGACGTACGGGAGGTACGGCAGCAGCCGATCGGTGTGAAGCAGCAGGTCGATGAGCTGGCAGAACCAGAATAGGCCGGAGAGCGCGGTGCCGATTCCGAACATCCGTAAGCTCGCCTTCAGGACGGGATTGTCCGTGCGTCTGCTGTACTGGCGGCACAGGGAGGTGCAGGAGATGTCCGCGGCGAGATGGACCAGAACCAAGACGAGCCAATAGGCAGTGGAGGGAGTCGGCGCACCGTGGCCCGTCACGGCGTGTTCCTGGTGCAGCGGAGCCAGGAAATCCAGGACCAGCAGGGACACTATGGCCAGGCTCGTCATGTAGCACACGCTCAGACGTAGTCGGCCACCGGCGGCCGTCGAGACGAAGTACAGGATTGCGCCCGACGAGAGCACTCCGATCAGGTTCCGTGCCAGGGCGATGGTGTGGACCCCTCCAGGGACCTGGAGAGAGAGTTGGGTTGCGGCGGGGAGCGTGAGCGTCATGGACACCACAGCGGTGGCCACGGCCAACCACAGTCCGCGCTGCTCAGGAGTGCGCAGGCCGGCGGAGGCACGCAAAGCCAGAGCCAGCCACAGGCAGCCCACACAGATGTAGTCGAACCAGCACAGCACGTCGGAGGGTTCAGCGTTCATCCGCGGCACGCGCCCCCAGCGCGGCTTCCAGCCGGCCCAGCACGCCGTGCGGAGCTCTGGCGGCGGACTGTGAAGCGCGGATGCGCAGCAGACTGGCAAGCATCTCCGCCTCCTGTTCCTGACGGTTGGTGTAGCTGGCGCGGCCGAGCAGCCGTTGCACCAACTGCGGGCTCAGATCGGGGAGAAGGGCCTGAGACACCTCGCTGTGGCTCAGGTCCGTGCCGCAGTGGTCAAACAGCATGTGCCCGATCTCATGCAGCAGGATGTGCTCTTGGTGCACTCGGCTGGTGCGCTGCTCGAAAAAGATGTGGTCGTCGGTCTCGGTGGCGAGCCACATTCCGCAGATGTCGTTCCGGACGTCCTGTTGCGGCAGCGGATGCAGATGCAACGGACGTCTCCGCTGGGCGGACAGCTCCTGGCACAAAGCATCGATGGTGAAGGGATTTGGCAAACTGAGTTGGTCCAGGACCGACTGGCAACGCTGATGTAATTGAGCGTACTTTTTCGGCATGCGTCTCCCAATGGCCTGCTGTGGGGAAGACCGGTCGCTTTCGGGGCGCGTGCGATCCGGAACGCCAGTGGCGTAACAACGGACCCAGCCCACCCGGGTATTCCGAGGGGAACGCTGCCTCAGTCATGGGATCCGGCTGCGGGGGGACTCGGGTGGTTCATCGCCGAGAGGTTTTGCAGTTTGCGGGCCTCGTCGACCATAGTGAGTAGCGCGTCCAGGCTGGCAGGTGAGAGCCCTTCGGCGCGCAGCGCCAGACTGCGGATCTTGGTGTCGCGCAGTGCGGTGGCCAGCGTCAGTTGAGCATTGACCCGTTCCGACACCTCGTCGTTGAGGAAGTATTCGGGTGGTACTCCGAAGAACTGCGCGAGGATGTCCAACTGTTCCAGCGTGACATTGCGTTTCTTTCCGGTGGCCAGTTCCCAGAGGTAGGTGGCAGAGATGGCCCCTCCGGTCGTCTCGCGGATCTCCTTGGCGAGCCGCGCGTAACCGGGCCGGGTGCGTTCGTCGGGATAGAGCGTCTCGATCAGCTTGTTGAGGCGCTGCTCGAGTTGCAGGAGTAGCGGACGGTCGTCCTCGCCGCGTGCCGATCCGGTACTGCGCATCTCTCGCCCTTCCCAACAGAGGTCTCCCAACGGAGGCAGGAGCCAACCCGGCGTCTGCCAAGAGGGAGAGAGTCTAGCCCGGCCAATGACGTTGCCCCACGGAAACTATCCTGGCGCATTGATCGCCTCCGGGCGGGGGCATGCGGCCGCCGTGGCAGTGCGGCGGGCGGATGCCAGAGCCGGCAGGCAGCAGGCTGACAGGACGGCCAGAAACGCCTGGTAGAGCGCCACCGGCCACAGCGAGCCGTGCCCCACCGCGACCAGGGTCTGGGCCAGGGCCGGCGCCGTGCCCCCGAACACCACACCGGCCAACTGCTGAGCCAAGGAGATCGCGGTGTAGCGCACCCGGACCGGGAAGGCATCGACGAGCAGCGCGGCGACCACCGCGTAGACGACGGCGCTGGCGGACTCCAACGCGCACACCCCCAGCGCGATCCGGACCAGCGAACCGCTCCCCAAGGCTAGGACGGTGACCGGAACCGCGAGCAAGTACAGAGCCAGCCCCAGGGCGCAGATCCGTGCGACCCCCAAGCGTTGGGCGGCTATCGCAGCGACGGGCTGGACCAGGAATCGGGTGACAGCCGCACATAGCACCACGCCCAGCACCTTCTCCCGGGGAAAGCCGATGTGCACGGTCGCCCAGGACAGCACGAAGGTGCCGGCCAGATACGTCCCGGCAACCGGAACGGCGCAGGCCCCGACGCACACCGCCATCTTCGGGAAGTGCCGCTGCAAGGTGTCACGCACCGGGGCGGGCGCCACCCGCCCCTGCACCGACAGTCCCTCGAACTCCGGGGATTCGGCTACCTTCAGCCGTATGACCAGGCCGACGGCCATGAGGACGGTGGAGAGCAGGAAGGGGACCCGCCAGCCCCAGGCCAGGAATTCGCCGTCGCCCAGTCGCGAGAACGGGAGGAAGACCGCGCTGGTCAGGATTGAGGCCAGCGGGGTCCCTTGCTGCACCATGGCCGTCAGGATCACCCGGCGCCCCTGCGGCGCGTGCTCACCGGCCAGCAGCACCGCGCCGCCCCATTCGCCGCCCACTGCGATCCCTTGGACGAACCGCAGGATGCACAGCAGCACCGGAGCGGTGATCCCGGCCTCCTCGTAACGAGGCAGCAGTCCGATGCCTGTGGTAGCCGCCCCCATCAGTACAAGTGTCGCCACCAGACTGCGTTTTCGTCCGAACCGGTCCCCGAAATGGCCGAATAGCGCTGCACCAACAGGGCGGCCCAGAAAGCCAACCCAGAACGTCGCGAACGATGCCAGCAGACCGGTGGCCTGCTGCGCTCCGGGAAAGAACAACTCTGGGAAGACCAGGGTGGATGCGGTGGAGAAGACGAAGAAGTCGTACCACTCGACCGCGGTTCCCACCAGACCGGCGAGTCCCGCCTTGTGGGCGGGGGATAGCCAGGGGCGTCCAGTAGGTGTGCGCGGGCGCTGGTGCATCAGGCTCCAAGAGATCACTGTGAGGGACGGGTTGCTCGTCACGGGAGTAACTCATCAGCAGCATCCAGAGGTGGCTACCAAGTGCACGGAGCGGCCGTAGCGCCTGGAACGATTCCGGGCTGCCCTTTTCAGCGGATGACTTGACGGTACGGTGTCCGCTCTGTAGCGTCCGGGGCCGCCTCGGGCCGCACAACCGTGCATTGCGCTCGTTGCCTCACTGCGCCGGTGAGTCTTCCTTGCTCAGGACCAGATCCGCGCTGGGTGTCACCCAGCGCTCGGGTACGGAGAGGGCACCACTCATGTCCGACGTGGTGGCCGGTGCAGCAGACGAGCGTCGTACGGGTGACAGCGAAGGAGAGCCCTGCCGCACGAAGCTGGTGTCTGTCGACTTCCCTCTCTCACCCCACCTTTCGCGTTTGGAAGGGGAGGGCCCACGGCACATCTGCGCCCTGGCCGAGGTGCAATGTGTACAGCGGCGATACTGCCGGCCTGCACGCTGGTACCGACGCGCGCGCTCCCACCGAGGTGATTGACGCCCACCTCAGTATCCGGCACGAAGTTTCGGTTCATTGCGCGACTCCAGGCTTGCCGGCGGGCACTGTCATCAGATGTCGCTCAATCAGACGGGCCACGGCCTCGTCGATGACGCGGTCGGAGTACCCGTAGAAGCGCACCCGTTCCGGATCCCTGAGCGGCCAGTCGTCGGCTCGATCGCCCCACTCGACGATCCAGAGCTGTGGTGAGAGCGGCTGAGGTGAGCTGGATGCGTGCGTTGGGGAAGCCGGGCCGTCCTGTCAGCAGGGACCGGGTCGCGATGGCGACTTCCACCGGCCCGGCTTCTAGGCATCCGCCGCGTCGGCAGCCGCCGGCCGGACCGCCAGGCGCGGAGCGCTGAAGACACGGATGGCGTGACTGTGCTTCAGGAGGTAGCGGTCGTACAGGCGGCAAGCGATGAACTCGTAGTCGTAGGCATGTACGGCAGGCAGCAGCTCGGGCACGGGACAGGTGGCTCGGCGTGGGGTCATCGCACGTCACCGGCCAGGAAGTCGAGGAGGCCGTGGGTGGCCAGGGCGACGTGCCTTCGGCGGGGAGTCGGGGCCGCCACTACTGCCCACCCCACTCGGGCATCCCGTCGAGTCGGCTGGTCGAGGCCAGCGAGGTCACGGAGAGGCGTTGGCGTGCCGATTTCGATGCCAAGCGCGAGCGAGCGAAGCACTGACTCTCGTTCAGGTCGCGCTGCCGGCTCGTTGGTTGCGGTAACGGGGAAGGCACTGGTGACTCCTCTGGGTGGCGGCCCAGATCGACTGGCGGACATGCGGACAGTGGGCGATCACGGGAGGATCGCTGCACCCTACATGCATCCATGGAAGTCGGTAAATGATCAGTGTCAAATGATTGTTTGTGAGTGAAGGGTGGTCCAACGATCGTTGGCCCACCGGTTGTAGTGATCACCTGACCACTCGTCAAGAAGGACCACTACCCGCGACCTCAGTCCGCGACCCCGGGCGGCCGACCTTCGCCGCCCGACTGAACCTCCTGTTCGAGGCGTCTGCTCCCCAGGATCCTGAGTGCCCGGGTCGGTACGTCGAGTACACCAACCAGCAGGTAGCAGACGAGATCAACCACCGCCACGGCGCGGGCACCAGCACGGCCGAGTACATCCGTCGCCTCCGCGAGGAGGGCGGACCCCAGCCGACCGCGCCGTACATGTCAGTGCTGGCGGACTTCTTCGGAGTCCCGCTCGACGTCTTCAACCTGACCAGCGGAGCAGCGAACAAGACCGCCGCCGTCATCACCGAGCTTGAACGATTCCTCAACGAGCGACGTCCGCGACAGGGACCGGGCGAGACCAAGACCCTTGCTGTTCTCGCCCGCTCCGCCAGCCGGTACTGGTGGAGAGGCTCGGTGGTTTCAGTGGCAGACACAGAGCGGCGGCACCCAAAGGTCACTGTGGTGGTGCCGGAGGAACCACCTGAGCTGACCCCCGCAGCCGCAAGGGCCCTTTGGGAGTTCCTGCTCGATGCCCACGATCAGCTTCACACGCAGCAACGTGCCACTGCGCGACCCGCAAATACCTTCGCAGCGGAGGCGGCGCGCAGCGTCAACCACGCCCGCTAGCGAGGCGGATCTCGCCCCGCGTCCCCCGTGGCGCCGATATGAACCCCCACGGCCTTACCTTAGAAAAAGCCCAGGTCAGCGCGCCACTCTGCCAGGGTTCACGTGTTCCGGCTTCGAGCACCCGGTCGAATCCTTATGCAAAATGCCTGGTCAGCGTACTGACCAGGCATTTTGGGGTGAGTGTCCGAGGGGGGACTTGAACCCCCACGCCCGATAAAGGGCACTAGCACCTCAAGCTAGCGCGTCTGCCATTCCGCCACCCGGACTAGGTGTGATCTTCACGGGGTGTTCCCCGCGGCGACATGGATAACAATACCAAGGTTTCGGAGTGCCTTTCACCTGCGTATCCGTGCGACACATAAGCTCGACTTATGGGCAGCGAGGGACAAATCGGGTGGGAGTGGAGGCCCTGCGGACCTCGGCGACTGCGGGCGCTGTCGCCGTTGCGGGAGCAGCTGCGGGACACGTTCTGACTTTGCGCCCACGGCGGGGCTGGTCTGTGTGGTGTGGCTGTGGTGGTGGGGGCGGCGGCGCTGGATGTTGTGATTGCGGCGGATGGCGCTTGGTCGGCTCACGCCCCGGGTGGTGCGGATCTTCGTCCGGAGCTGGAGCTGCAAGATCACGTTCACCGTCTTTCCGGCGGCGTTGCTGTTCTCGCTGCTGGTGCTGACCTCGCACGAGAGTGAGACCAGTGTGCGGTGGGTCACCATGGTGCCGCTGGTGCGGGGCCTGCCGCCGTAGGTTGGTGGGGCCGAGTCTGCGGTGCGGCACCGTACGCTCCTGCTCCAGGCGGTGGAGCGTACGGTGCCGACGGCTGCCGAGCGGCGGTTCGCGTCGTATTCCCGACCGGCAGGGGATCGGGTAGCAGGGCGGGTGCCGGCAGGGCCCTACGGCATCAGGTGGTAGTCGGGGAAGTTGCCGGGGAGGCGCTCTGCGGGCGGGCCTTCGGTCACCGCACGTACGAGGAGTTCGCCGCCGACGAAGGCGCCGCTCCAGGAGTTGCCGAAGCCGCCGAAGAGTTCGTCGCGGTCGCCGCGCGAGCGGGGCTTGCCGTGGCCGACCTTGAAAGCGCGGATCTGGGGGGCCAGTCGGGAGTAGGTCTCGGGGTCGTCGGTGGAAAGGGTGGCCACCAGGGCGCCGTTGCTGGCGTTCATGGCGGCCAGCAACTCCGCCTCCGTATCGACTAGGACGATGGTGTCGATCGGGCCGAAGGGCTCGGCGTGGTGGAGGGGGGAGGAAGGGGGCGGGAAGAGGAGGGTGGTCGGGGGAAGGTACGCGGAAGTGTCTTGGGAGGGGAGGAAGTGACCTTCGGCGAGGGTGCCCCGGTGGAGGGGGACGGCGCCGCGGGAGATGGCCTCGGTGGTGAGGTCGGTCAGTTCCTTGGCCTTGGTGGTGTTGATCAGGGGGCCGAAGTCCAGTTCGGGGAGCGGGTCGTCGGGGGCGGCTACGGCCAAGGGGTGACCGAAACAGATGGCGCGTACGGCCGGGAGGTAGGCGGCCAGGAAATCGGCGAACGCAGAGCGCTGGACGACGAAGCGCGGGTAGGCGGTGCAGCGCTGTTTGGCGTAGTCGAAAGTCTTGCGGAGGATGGGGGTGAGGGACTGCCAGTCGGTGAAGTTCCATATGCCCCAGGTGTTGAGGCCCTCTTGTTCGAGGATGTGGCGTTTGCCGAGGTCGGCGACGGCGGTGGCGACGCGCGCGCCGGTGTCCCTGCCGCCGACGAAGGAGACACAGCCGATCTCGGGTGAGCGGACGAGAGCGGGAGAGAGTTCGCTTCCGCTGCCGCTGACGAGAGTGGCAGGGATGCCTTCACGGGCCGCAAGCGCGCAGGCGAGGGTGAGACAGGACAGGCCACCGTCAGTGGGGGTCTTGGCGATCACGGCGTTTCCGGCAAGGGCCTGGACGAGCATCGCGTGGATGAGGACCGACATCGGGTAGTTCCAGCTGGCGATGTTGCTGACCGGGCCGGGGAGCGGGGTGCGGCCGGTGAGCATCCGGTCGATCTCGGAGACGTACCAGCGGACTCCGTCGATGGCGCGGTCGACATCGGCCCGGGCGAGCTTCCAGGGCTTGCCGATTTCCCATACGAGGAGCAGGGCGAGGAGTTCGCGGTGTTCGGTGAGGGCGTCGAGGGTGGCGGTGATACGGGCCTTGCGTTCGGGGAGGGGGACGTGGCGCCAGGTGCGGTGCTGGTCGAGAGAGGCGCGTACGGCGTGCCGCGCGGTGTCCGCGTCGAGGCGGGGTGGGCCGGCGATGGGGGTGCCGTCGAGGGGGCTGGCGGCGGGCAGCGGGCTGCCGTCGGGCTGCCATACGCCGGCCCAGAGGTTGAGTACGTGATCATCGCGGAACGCTTCGGGGGCGGCGGCCAGGCTGCGCCGCCAGGCGTCCTGCCAGGACGTACCGGGTTTAAGGGTGAGGGGTGGGACAGCAGGGGCGGGTGTCGCGGCCGGGGTCGGCTGCGGGCCGGGAATGGAGCTGCGGTTCGGTGCCATCGTTGTCTCCGCTCTCGGTGCACGGCCGGAGGGGCAGGGTGGTGGCGCTCGGTCGGCTCCCGATGGAGCCGTGTGTTACCGGACGGTAGTGGTCCGTGGCGGCGGCGCGGGACGGTCCGGAGTCAGGTATGGCGAGAGTCACTCGGGGCTGGCGGGCGCACGACGTGCGAGGCATGGAACTCGGCCTCGATATCGACGGGTTGAGCCGGCATCACGCGGCGGACGGATTGGCACTTTGAGGTCCGCATGGGGTGGCACTTTGACGTCCGCATGGGGTGGCACTTTGACGTCCGCATGGGGTGGCACTTTGACGTCCGCACCGAGGGAGTGACCTGCGGTCGGCACGGTACGCGCTGCCCGGCTCGATCGCCGTACGCCCCTGCGGATGCCGCGACTTGAAACGCCTCCGCCTTCTGGACAGCGGCGATCCGATGGCTGATGGCCGACGGCTGATGACACGGTGGCGCGATGGCGCGATGGCGCTCGCTGACCGGATCGGATTCCCGGTCGCGCTGAAGATCGTCTCGCCGGACATCCGGCACAAGACCGATGCCGGCGGATTACTGGTCGGGCTGGGCTCTCCGGCCGAGGTGCGGGGCGCGTTCACCGCGATCCTGCGGAACGCGAAGGCGTACGACCCGCAGGCGCGGATCACCGGGTCCAGGTGCAGCCGATGGCGCTGGAGGGGCAGCGCGATGGCCGTGGATGGCGGTGGATGGCGGTGGGTGGCGGTGGACTCGTGGGCTTTGACGGCGGCTGTTTGCTGGCCGGCATCATCTCGCTGGTCAGCAGGGCGGCGATTTGAGGGGCGGGGCGTCTCAGGCTGAAGCCGGACCACGGCAGCCGCACCTCGGCAGCCACACCACGGCAGCCGCGACCTCACCGCTACATCTGCGCCCGCGCCTGCATCCACATCCGCGCCACTGGACCCACCCCCCGGAGGGGGTGGGCGGCGGGACGCCACGGGGTGCGGCAGGCCGCCGCAGGTTCCTTACGCGCGGAGCTTCGGGCAGTGGCGAAACTCAGTCCGCGGCCGACCCGCCCGGCTCCTCAAGTGTCCGGTCGGCGATCGCCCGGTGGTGGCGTACGACCTCGCCGATGATGAAGTTGAGGAACTTCTCCGCGAACGCCGGGTCCAGCCGGGCATCCGCGGCAAGCGTGCGCAGCCGCTCGATCTGCGCGGCCTCACGGGCCGGATCGGCGGGCGGCAGGCTGTGTCGGGCCTTGAGTTCGCCGACCTGCTGGGTGCACTTGAAGCGCTCGGCGAGCAGATGCACCAGGGCGGCGTCGAGGTTGTCGATGCTGCTGCGCAGGTGGAGCAGCCGCTCACGGGCCGCCTCGTCGGCGACGGAGGCCGCGTCGCCGACCGCCGGTGCTGTCCCTTCGCTCATGTGCGTCTCGCCATTCATGGTGGGGGCTCGGTGCGTGATGCGTGATCTGTGGTGCTTGATCAGTGATGCGTACTCTGTGGTGCTTGATCGGTAGTGCTTGATCGGCTGCACACTACCCGGACGGCGGTGGCCGGCCAGGGGTGGTCTCGCGGATCGGACCGGATCCGGCCGACCGACGTCACCCCGCGGGCGGGCGGCATCACTGATCGGCTGTCGTCTGCAGTTTTGCCGCCGAGCTACCCACGAGCGCACAGCGTGACCTGGCCATCCGCGTCCCAGGCGGGATCGCGGCGCCCGTCAAGTCCTGCGAGAATTCCCCCGTTTGAGCCGGACCGACCGACCATCGGCACCGGAGCGCACCATCTCGGGCACGCCGGAACAGGCAAGGGGAACCCGTATGCGTAAGGGCAGCATCCCGATCCAGGGCGGCACCGTCGCCGTCGTCGGCGGCAGTATCGCCGGCTGCGCCGCGGCACTCGCCGCACACCGCGCGGGCGCCGACCGGATCACCGTCTACGAACGTGCCGCCGGAGAGCTAGCGGATCGCGGCGTCGGCCTCGCGGTGCACAACGCCCGGTACGCGGAGCTGTCCGCCGCCGGCTACATGGACGCGGCGATGCCGTGGGTGCAGCTGACCACCCGCCGCTGGTACACCCGCGAGGGCGCCGCACCCCTGGGGCGCCTGGTCGGCGTCCAGCCCTTCCCGTTCCGCTCGTACTGCTGGGGACCGCTCTGGCGCGAGCTGCGGGGACGGCTGCCGGCGACCACCGACTTCCGTACGGGGGTGACGGTCGGCAAGGTCACCGGCTCAGCGGACGGCGCCACGGTGCACCTCGGCAACGCCGACGAGGGCGATCCGGGCCGCTTCGGTACTGCCCACTCCGATCCGGGCCGCTTCGCTACCGACCACTCCGATCCGGGCCGATTCGATACCGACCACCGCGACACGGAGCACTTCGACCTCGTCATCGGCGCCGACGGCTACCGCTCGATCGTGCGCAACGCCGCGTTCCCCGACGTCCGGCCCAGCTACGCCGGCTATCTCGCCTGGCGCGGCGCGGTCCCCGCCGAGCGGCTGGCGGAGCTCGACCTGCCCGGCCTGCCGTCGAATCCCTGGGCGGAAGAGGACCTCGTCTACGGCGTCTTCCCCGGCGGCCACGTCGTCATCTACCGCATCCCGGACGGCCGTGGCGGTCACCGCGCCAACTGGATCCTCTACACGACCCCGCCCACCGGCCTCGACCTCCGGCTGGACACGCCCACCAGCCTGCCGCCCGGCACCCTCACCGGCCCTCTGCACGCCCATCTCGCTTATGTCACCAGCGAGTTGCTGCCTCCGTACTGGGGCGGGCTGATCCGGCTGACGCCACCGCAGGAAGTCTTCATCCAGCCGATGTACGACTTCGCGGCGCCGAGCTACACCGCCGGGCGGCTCCTGCTGGCGGGTGACGCGGCTTCCGTCGCCCGTCCGCACACCGGCGCCGGTGCGGTCAAGGCGCTCCAGGACGCAGCCGCTCTGGAGACCGCCCTGTGCGCCGTACCGGAGCGGCCCGACGCGCTGGACGGGTATGGCACCGACCGCGGCGCGTCCGGCCGGACGATGGCCGAGCTGGGGCGGCGGCTGGGCCGTTTCTTCGTCCAGGAGACCCCGGATTGGCGGACGTTGGACCAGGCCGGGCTGGATTCGGCGTGGGCCGCGGCGGACGGCTCGGGCGCGTTCGGCGGCCGTGAGATGAAGGTCTGACGCGGCAGAGGAAGGATCGGCAGGGCCGGCAGGGCGGCAGGGCCGGCAGTACCCGCAGGACCGACAGAGCCCGCACGACCGACAAGGGTCCGCACGACCCGCAGGACCGACAGGAGCCGCAGATTGTGGACGCGTCGCGGATGAACGAGGAACCCAAGGTCGGCAACGATCTGTACGTCCGTGACTACGGCAAGTGCATCACCTGCTACAAGTGCGTCGATGTGTGCAGCGTCGAGGTCCGCGCGTACTGCGGAGCCGGCTGCAACCTCACCCTCCACGTGCAGGACAATGAAATCGTCAAGGTCACCTCGCCGCACGACGCCCCGGCGACCCATGGCAATCTCTGCATCAAGGGCCGCTTCGGCTACCAACACATACAGCAGCGCTGAATTGACCGAGTGGGACTGATCAGACATGGGACGGGTCACCGAGCGACGCCGCGTCATCCGGATTCGCGACGGTGTGGTGAGCACACGCCCGGACACCCTCGTCGCGGAGGAGCCGCTGGAGATCCGGCTCGGCGGGAAGCCGCTGGCGATCACCATGCGCACACCGGGCGACGACTTCGCGCTGGCCGCGGGCTTCCTCGTCAGCGAGGGCGTACTGGCGAGCGCCGACGAACTGGCAAGCATCGTTTACTGCGCGGGGGCGACAGAGGACGGTGTGAACACCTACAACGTCGTGGACGTCCGGCTCGCGGATGGTGTCCCCGTCCCGGACATCACCCTGGAACGCAACGTCTATACGACGTCCTCCTGCGGGCTGTGCGGCAAGGCCAGCCTGGACGCGGTCCGCACCAGCGCCCGCTGGGCCCTGGACACCTCCCCCGACACCCCGGTCCGTATCGAACCGGCGACGCTCGCCGCCCTCCCCGACCGGCTGCGGGCCGCCCAGCACGTCTTCGAGCGCACCGGGGGTTTGCACGCCGCCGCGCTGTTCAGCACGGACGGTGAACTGCTGGACATCCGGGAGGACGTGGGACGGCACAACGCCGTCGACAAGATCGTCGGGCGGGCGTTGCAGCAGGGGCTGCTGCCGCTGTCCTCCTGCGTGCTGATGGTGTCCGGCCGGGCGTCGTTCGAGCTGGCACAGAAGGCCGTGATGGCGGGCATTCCCGTCCTCGCCGCGGTGTCCGCCCCCTCCTCGCTCGCCGTCGACCTGGCCGCGGAGACCGGGCTGACCCTGGTCGGTTTTCTGCGGGGGGCCTCCATGAACGTGTACGCGGGCGAGCACCGCCTCTCCCTGCGCACCGCGGCCACCACAGGCTGAGGCCGCGGCGCCCGCTCATGCGCCACCTCACCGGCCGGCGCCACCTCACCGGCCGGTGAGGTGCGCTCCCTGACTGACCAGCGCTCCGCGGCCGATCAGCGCTCCGGCGTGACGATCCGGGTGAGCAGCGCGATCAGTTGCTCACGCTCTTCCGGGCTCAGGGCCGCGGTCAGTTCCGCGTTGGCCTGGTCGCCGAGGCGCTGGGTACGGCGCAGTCGCCGCTGGCCCTCCGCCGAGATCTCGATGGCGTTCTTGCGCCGGTCGTTGGGGTCGGGCGTGCGGGTCACCAGCTCGTCCTTCTGGAGGTCGTTGACGATGGCGACCATGTCCTTGGGGTCGATGCTCAGCGTCCGGCCGAGCTCCGCCTGGGAGACCGGGCCGAGTTCGGCGACCGCCGAGAGCACGGCGTGATGCATCATCCGCATGCCCTCGGAGGCGAGGGCGTCGGCGACGAGGCGGTGGCCGCGGGCGGCGGCGCGGCCCAGCAGCCAGCTGGGGAGGGTGCGGATGCGGCGGGGAGCGTATGGGTTGTCGGACATGGGACCACCGTATCGAGAATCCATCAATCCATTGGATGGCCCAATGGATAATCATTGGCAATCCCAATGATCCATGGCTATCGTTGGGGCACCCAATGAATGTCGGCCGGGTGCTCGCCACTCGACGACTGCATCCCGGTCGGTTGCCACCGATCGACGACCCCGGAGGAGTCCGCCCATGCGCCGAGTCCGATTCCATACCTACGGCGGCCCCGAAGTCCTGCGCGTCGAGGAGGCCGAGGCGCCCGAGCCCGGCCCCGGCGAGCTGCTGGTGCGTACGGAGGCGATCGGCGTCACGCTGCCGTGTGTGCGGCGGGTGCGCGGGGACGGCAACGGAGGGGGCGACCCCCTGCCCGGCACGCCCGGTGGCGAGATCGCCGGTGAGGTCATCGCGCTCGGCCCCGACGTCACCGGCTTCGCCGTCGGCGACCGCGTCACCTCGCTCACCTTCAGCGGCTCGTACTGCGAACTCGCCCTCGCGCCCGCCTTCCTGGCGAGCCGTATCCCCGATGGGGCGAGCGCGACGCAGGCGGTGGCGCTGGTACGCCCCGGACATGTCGCGCTCGCCGCGCTGAGCACCGCAGCGCCGGCCGGCACCGAGTCCGTACTGATCACCGGTGCGGCCAGCGGCACCGGGCATCTCGCCGTCCAACTGGCCAAGCTCCAGGGCGTGCCACGGGTGGTGGCCGCCGTCAGCTCCGCGGCCAAGGCGGAGTTCCTGTACGGCCTCGGGGCCGACGAGGCCGTGACGTACGACCAGGAGTCCTGGGGCGAGCCGGCCGACATCGTGCTGGACGGGGTCGGCGGCGAGCTGCTGCCGCGCGCCCTGGCCGCGCTCGCGCCCGGCGGCCGGCTGATCTTCTTCAACTCCGGTGGCGGCACGGTCCCGGCGTTCGAACTGCTGGCGGGCTCCAAGACCATCACGGGGCTGACGATGCGGCGCTTCTCCACCGTGCACCGGGAGCTGTACGAGCGGCACCGCGCGCAGCTGTGGGAGCTGGCCGGTGCCGGGCGGCTGCGGGCCGTCGTACATGCCGAACTGCCGCTGGCCGACGCCGCGAAGGCGCACGAGATCATCGAGGCACGGGCCAATCTCGGCAAGGTGGTGCTGCTGCCGTGACGCCGGGTCACACCCGGGTCAGGTGGCGCACCCGGCGCATGTGGCGCGTGTGCCGCACCCGGCACTGCCGGCCCGTGCAACGCACACGGCGCAGTTCCTGCGGGCCGGGCGAGTGAATTCGGGCCCCGGGGCGGAGAACCGACGCAGGCTCCTTGTCGCGGTCCGCACGTGGCAGTAGCTTCCGACGCAACTGCACATAGGACGTTGGATGTCCTGATGACCCGTCGCCGATGCCTCGAAGGGCAGGCCGGACCATGACGTCAGTTCTCCGCGCTCACCCCAGCCCCCGCAGCAGACCCAGGCGACACCGCGCCGCGGCCACGCTCACCACGCTGGCCGCCGCGGCCCTCGCCCTCCTCCCGACCGCCCCCGTCCAGGCGGCGCCTGACGCATCGTCCGAAACCTCCACCACGTCCATCACCTCCAACACTTCCAAGGCGTCCAAGGCGTCCAGCACGCCGTCCCCCGCAGGCGGATTCGACCAGCAGGTTCTCTTCAAAGCCGCCCAGGAGCAGGGCTATGCCTGCTTCCGCATACCGGCCGTCGTGAAGTCCGTACGCGGCACCCTCCTCGCCTTCGCCGAGGGCCGGGCCCACGACTGCGGCGACGCGGGCGATATCGACCTCGTCGTCAAACGCTCCACCGACGGCGGCCGCACCTGGGGCCCGCTCCAGATCATCAACCACGGCAACGGCGATACGCACGGCAATCCGGCCCCCATCGTGGACCGCCGGACCGGACGCATCGTCATCGCCGAGACCTACAACAAGGGCCGCGACGACGGCCTCAGCTGCGACGTCCCCTGTGACCGCACCCCGCACCTCCAGTACAGCGACGACGACGGCGCCACCTGGTCCGCGCCCCGCGATCTCACCCCCGCCATCCGCCCCCCGCAGTGGAACTCCTGGTACGCGACCGGCCCCGTCCACGGCATCCAGCTCACCCATGGCCGGCACGCGGGCCGCCTGGTCTTCGGCATCAACGCCGAGAGCTACGCGGACGACCGGGTCACCGCCAACCACGCAGCCCTGATCCACAGCGACGACGGCGGTGCCACCTGGCGGGTCGGCGCGCTGGACACCTGGCCGATCGCCGACGACGGCACCTTCCGGCAGAAGCCCTCGGAAATGACGCTCCTGGAACGCTCCGACGGCTCGATCTACGTCAACGGACGCGAACAGGACGGCACCGACCTGGGCCACCGGGACGCCGCGGTCAGCCGCGACGGCGGCAACACCTTCGCCGCGCCGTTCCGCGCGATCCCCGACCTCTACAGCCCGATGGTGCAGGCCTCGGCGCTGCGCCTGTCGTCCTCCCGCGCCGCCGACGACCGCAGCCGCACCCTCTTCGCGGCGCCCGCCGACCCCGACCGGCGCCGGACCATGACCATCCGCTCCTCCTGGGACGAGGGCCGCACCTGGGAGGGCGTCGACCGGGGGGCACGGGTCACCGGCGACTGGTCCGGCTACTCGGACATGGTCGCCATCTCACCCGAGGTCACCGGCCTGCTCTACGAGGCCGGAAAGGTGGACGCCCGCGACGAGATCCGCTTCGCCCGCTTCACCGAGGACTGGCTCGGCCCGCGCCGCGGCCCCGATCCGACGACCCGCGACGACGCCCGGGGCGCCCGGTCGGCCCTCGTACTGGGCGGCGCGCGCACCACCGACGGCTTCCTCG
This sequence comes from Streptomyces sp. NPDC050636, assembly GCF_040654775.1. NCBI lineage: Bacteria > Bacillati > Actinomycetota > Actinomycetes > Kitasatosporales > Streptomycetaceae > Streptomyces > Streptomyces sp. NPDC050636. Next base: position 130,051 of record NZ_JBFAIP010000002.1, on the reverse strand, counting down.
GCAACGCGCTGTCCTTCGACGGCAAGGACGACGCCGTACGCCTGCCCTTCCACGACTCCCTCCCGCTCGGCACCGACGACTTCACCTGCGCCCTCTGGTTCCGCTACACCGCCACCAGCGGCGAACAGCCACTGCTGTGGATGGGCGGTGTGGGCAGCAGATCCCCGCAGGTCGCGGTGGAAGCCGACCCCACGAACGACCGGATCGTCGCCCGCCTCACCGCCGTGGAGGGCGCCAAGCCGGCCACCACCGCCCAGGCCGCGACCACCGGCGCTTACAACGACGGCGAATGGCACCATCTCGCGCTGCGCCGCACGGGCGGCCTGCTCCTCCTCACCGTGGACGGCTTCGCGACCACCGTCGTCCCGGACGTCCCCGGATCGGTCAGCCGTGGCTCGGTCTTCGGCGTGCACCTCGGCCAGAGACCGGACGGCCGCGCCCAGTTCACCGGCGCACTGGACGAAGTACGCGTCTACCGGCGCGCGCTGACCGACGCCGCACTGACCGACGCACGCACCGCCGACGCCTGGCCGACCGGCGCACTGGTCCTCGGGCTGCCGCTGGACGACGTGCGTGGGGGTGGTGGGGGCTGAGCCTGCGGTGCCGCCCGTAGCCGTGATGCCCGGTACCGGCCGTGATGTCGGCGGGGCGGCGATGTCAGTGGGCGGTGACAGCATGGAGTTCATGGATGCCGTGCAGCCCGAGCAGTGCCACCGATCCCCCGGTTCCGATGAGTCCCACACCGGTCCTGCCCCCGAGATCCACACCGACACCGAGGCGCTACGTGCCGTCTTCGCCCCCGGGCGGGGCAACCCGCCGCTGGGCTGGGCGGCCGTGCGCACCTTCGAGTCGGGGCACGGCATCACGCTCCCGGAGCCGTACCGCACCTTCGTCGCCGAGATCGCCGACGGCTGTGCGGACGGGCCACCGGACTACGGCCTCGTCCCGCTGGCCGCGCTGCCTGACGACTGGTCGGACGAGTCGGTGGAGCGCGCCCTCGACGCACCGTTCCCGCTGACCGCGGCCTGGCTGTGGGAAGACGACCCGCGGCCGTCCGAGAAGATCGAGCCGCTGCTGGCACCGGTCGCCGCCCACGGTTCCGTGGTGCTCGGCACGGACGGCTGCGGCATGTACTGGCATCTGATCGTCACCGGCGAACACCGTGGCCACATATGGCAGATCACCGGTGAGGGCGCGGTCCCGTTCGGCGCGCCCTTCGGATTGACGACCGCGGAGCCGGGGTTCGCCGGGTGGGTGCGCCACTGGGCCGCGGAGAAGGAGTGGTACGACGTGGCGTGAGGCGGGGCGCGGGGCTTGGGGACCGAGACACGATCACAGCTCGGCACGAGAGGACGAATGCGACCGATGACGGGCGAGGAGCCGGTCCCCGATGGCGGTGGCGCCGAGCCGGTCGCAGCATGGAAGGGAACCGGTTTGTCCTTCTGTGCAATCGCCTTGCAAGGCATATGGCTGCATGAGGCATGTGCTCAATGAGGCATGTGGCTGCGTGTGGCCTGTCCCGGCGTTCGTGGGAGTCGCCATGCCAATGTTGCTGATCAAGGGATCATTTCATCTCTCGGGCCGCACCAGGCCCGACGGGGACACCGTCGCGTTCATTCCGGACTACGTGGGCGAATGGAAGCTCGTTCGGGGGTGTCACAAGCCGGAGCCCGCGAAGGACGGTCACGTCGATGTGCGCCTCGAGGGCATCGACGCGCTAGAGACCCACTACAAGGGAAACTACGGGACGGAGGAACGCCAGCCACGGAAATTCGCCGATGCCGCTACGGACACGCTTCTGACGTGGCTCGGCTTCACCGACATCCGGCGCACCGTCGACCCCGAAAATGGCCACGAGAACATCTCCGCCACTCCCGACAGAGTCCCGGGCTTCGTCCTCACCCGCGGCAGCGACACCTTCGGCCGCTGCGTGGCGCTGGTCGGCCGGGGTGTCCCGCCCGGGGCCAGTGGCTACGAGATCGACGTCAAGACGCGGCTCCTGAAGCAGACGGCCAACCACCACCTGCTCACGGAGGGGCTGGCCTACCCCACCTTCTACTCGGGCTTCCCCGCGGATCTGCGCCGTGAGCTGGCCGCCGCCACCCAGCAGGCGCAGGCCGGCCCCGGCAAGGGCGTGTGGAACACCACGAGCGGCTCCCTGGGCGATGTGACCCTCACCGGGGCGAAGATCACCGGGATGTCCTCGATCACCGATGACGCGGTGATCCTTCCGAAGCTGTTCCGCCGGCTGAAGGAGTACCTGTCGCTCGGCAACACGTCGCTGACCTGCCTCCCCGCGTACCTGGGCGGTGCCGCGGACAGGTTCCGCATCCTGTCGGCCGACCCGCCCCGCTTCCTGACCGGCCTGCACAACATCGTCGAGATCACCAACAGCGAGACCGTGAAGATGACCCATCCCTCCGAAGACCTCCTCTTCGACGAGAAGTGAGCAGCGCGAAGGCCCCGTTGGTGTCCAGCACTAGCGCGGGACGCCGGACGCGGCGGCCTCGGAACCGGTGTCGCGACCGGCAGCCCGCCCGGCCCCGACCTCCGGCTTCGCCCCCATCCCCGTCCCCGCCGCGTACCGCTTCGCCAACACCGCGCACACCATCAACTGCATCTGGTGGAACAGCATCAGCGGCAGCACCGCGAGCCCGGCCTGCGGGCCGAAGAGCACGCTGGCCATCGGCAGTCCGGCCGCCAGGCTCTTCTTCGAGCCGGCGAAGATGATCGCGATCCGGTCCTCGCGGGGGAAGCCGAGCTTCTTCGAGCCGTACGCCGTGCCGGTCAGCATCAGCGTCAGCAGCACGGCCTCGACGCCCAGCAGGCACAGCAGACGCAGCGGCGAGACCTGGTGCCATATGCCCTGGACCATGCCGGCACTGAAGGCGGTGTAGACCACGAGCAGTATCGAGCCGCGGTCCACATAGCCGAGCGCCTTCTTGTGGCGCGTGATGAAGGTTCCGATCCAGCGCCGCAGCAGCTGCCCCGCCACGAACGGGAGCAGAAGCTGGCAGGCGATGGAGAGCAGCGAGTCGGCCGAGAGTCCGGCGCCGCCGCTGTGCAGGACCAGCCCCGCAAGCAGGGGCGTGGCGACGATGCCGACGATGCTGGAGAAGGAGCCGGCGCAGATCGCCGCCGCGACATTGCCGCGGGCGAGGGAGGTGAAGGCGATCGAGGACTGGACGGTGGAGGGCACCAGGCACAGGAACAGCAGCCCGGTGTAGAGGGCGGGCGGCAGGACATACGGGACCAGTCCGCGGGCGGCCAGGCCGAGCAGCGGGAAGACGGCGAAGGTGCAGGCCAGGACGGTGAGATGGAGCCGCCAGTGGCGCAGGCCGGCCATTGCCTCACGGGTGGAGAGCCGGGCGCCGTAGAGGAAGAAGAGCAGCGCGACGGCGCCTGTGGAGGCGCCGTCCGCGACGGTGGCGGCCGGTCCGCGCGCGGGCAGCAGGGCCGCCAGGGCGACGGTCCCGACCAGGGCCAGGATGTATCCGTCCACGGGCAGCCGGGAGGGTATCGGGATCAATGGGCGGCGCATGGGCTCTTTTCGCGTCGTTCGGCGGCTCGGGGACGGCGCCATGGGCAGTGGCGTGGACGGCGGCAGGCAGTGGCGTGGACGACGTCCTCTTCAGGCTGCCGTTCGTTGCGGCGATCGGGAACCCCTCTTACCGTGGTCACTGTTATTACGTATCCCGATGAACGGTGAACGTAGCGCGATGGGCGTGGGGCTGCAGGGCGCCTCTGGCACTGGCCGATTGCCTGTCGCGATCGACGATGGAGCGAGGTGGCCCCCCGTGTTCGAACCCGTGCAGCTGCGCACCTTCCTCACCGTCGCGCAGACGCTGAGCTTCACCCAGGCCGCGCACCGCCTCGGGCTGCGGCAGTCGACCGTGAGCCAGCACGTGCGGAAGCTGGAGGAGGCCGCCGGGCGGCGGCTGTTCGTCCGGGACACCCACGCCGTGGGGCTGACCGAGGACGGCGAGGCGATGCTCGGCTTCGCGGGCACGATCCTGGCGGCGAACGAGCGGGCCGCCGGCTTCTTCGCGGGGACGCGGCTGCGCGGCCGACTGCGGTTCGGCGCGTCGGAGGACTTCGTACTGACCCGGATGCCGGAGGTGCTGGAAGAGTTCCGGCGCGAGCACCCCGAGGTCGATCTGGAACTGACGGTCGAGCTGTCCGGGACGCTGCACAAGCTGCTGGCGGCCGGCCGGCTGGATCTCGTCCTGGCCAAGCGGCGCCCGGAGGAGTCACGCGGGCGGCTGGTGTGGCGCGACCGGCTGGTGTGGGTGGGCACCGAACGGCTGCGCCTCGACCCGCAGCGCCCGGTCCCGCTGGTCGTCTACCCGCCGCCCGCGGTGACCCGCGCCCGCGCGCTGGAGGCGCTGGAGCGCGAGGGAAGGGAATGGCGGATCGCCTGTACCAGCGGCAGCCTGAACGGGCTGATCGCGGCGACCCGGGCGGGCCTGGGCGTCATGGCGCACACCCTCGGCATGATTCCGCCCGGTCTGGTCCGGATTCCGCCACGCGCCGGGCTGCCGGAGCTGGGCGGGGTGGAGTTCGTCCTGCTGTACGGGCAGCGCGACGCCGCGGCGAGGGGCCCGGCGGAGGCGCTGGCCGACGCGATCCTCGCGGGCGGCGACCGGCTGCATATGCCGTAATCACCACCCAGACGGCGCGAAACACCGACACGCGCGACGGCCGGTGCAGAGATTTGGTGCAGATACCGTCCCGGCATCGTGATTGTTCGGCGCCCAAGTGGCCGGATCATGTCCACGCTTACCCGTAGTAACCCAATTTCGCCCGTTGGCCAATTCCCGCGCCGCCACATTCGGGCCGTGGTAGGACACTGCCGCTTGTCGTCACCTTGGGGTACGGTCGCGGCCCTGTGAGGAGCACCACGAAGGGCCGAGTCATTGCGCGAGTTCACCGTCCCGCCGCTGGCGACCGCGCCCCGGGTCGGCGGGCTGGCCGACGCGGTCTTCGACAACGCCGACTCCGACCCCGGCCGGGTCGCCCTCGCACGTAAGGACCACGAGGGGCGCTGGCAGAACGTCGCCGCGGCGCAGTTCCGGGACGAGGTCATGGCGCTCGCCAAGGGCCTTCTCGCACAGGGGGTCCGGTTCGGCGACCGGGTCGGCATCATGTCGCGCACCCGCTACGAGTGGACCCTGTTCGACTTCGCGCTGTGGTCCGTCGGCGCCCAGTCCGTGCCGCTGTATCCGACGTCGTCGGCCGAGCAGGTCTTCTGGATGCTGTACAACGCGGACGTCTCGGCCTGCCTGGTCGAGCACGAGGACCATGCGATGACCGTCGGCTCGGTCGTGGACCGGCTCCCCGGGCTCCGTAAGCTGTGGCAGCTCGACCGCGACCCGATCGCCGAGCTGACCGCCGCCGGTGCGCATATCGAGGACGACGTGGTGCACCGGCACCGTATGGCCGTCACCCCGGACGCCGTCGCCACCCTCATCTACACCTCGGGCACCACCGGCCGCCCCAAGGGCTGCGTCATCACGCACGCCAACTTCATGGCCGAGGCGGACAACATCGTGCTGCGCCACGAGACCGTTTTCCACTCCAAGCCGGGCGACGAGGCAGCCACCCTGCTCTTCCTCCCCCTCGCGCACGTCTTCGGGCGGATGGTCCAGGTCGCCGCCATCCGTGGCCGGGTCAAGCTGGCCCACCAGCCCGAACTCGCCGCCCATGCGCTCCTGCCCGACCTCCAGTCCTTCCGCCCCACGTTCATCCTGGCGGTGCCGTACATCTTCGAGAAGGTCTTCGCCGCGGCCCGCCGGAGGGCGGAGGCGGACGGCAAGGTCGGGCCCTTCGACAAGGCCGTGGAGGTCGCGGTGCGCTACGCGGAGGCGCTGGAGCACAAGGCGTTCGGCACCGCGTCGGGCCCCAGCGCCGCCCTGCGGATGCAGCATCAGCTCTTCGACAAGCTCGTCTACAGCAAGGTCCGCGAGGCGATGGGCGGCCGGGTGAGGCATGCGATGTCCGGCGGCTCGGCGATGGAGCGCCGGCTCGGGCTGTTCTTCGCCGGCGCGGGCGTGACGATCTACGAGGGCTACGGCCTGACGGAGAGTACGGCGGCCGCCACCGCGAACCCACCCGAGCGGACCCGTTTCGGCACCGTCGGCATCCCGATTCCCGGCACGACGGTGCATATCGCGGAGGACGGCGAGATCTGGCTCTACGGCGGCCAGGTCTTCCAGGGCTACCACAACGACCCGAAGGCGACCGACGCCGTTCTGCACGACGGCTGGTTCGCCACCGGTGACCTGGGCGCCCTGGACGAGGACGGATATCTGACGATCACCGGCCGCAAGAAGGAAATCCTGGTCACCTCGGGCGGCAAGACGGTCTCGCCGGTGGTGCTGGAGGAGCGGGTGCGGGCGCATCCGCTGGTCGCGCAGTGCATCGTCGTCGGCAACGACCGGCCGTTCATCGCCGCACTGGTGACGCTGGACCCGGAGGCGGTCGCGCACTGGCTGACCATGCGCGGCAAACCGGAGATGCCGCCGACGGACCTGGTGCGCGACCCGGACCTCGAAACGGAGATCCGGAGGGCCGTGGTCGCCGCCAACACCCTGGTCTCACAGGCCGAGTCGATCCGCACCTTCCGGATACTGGCCAACCAGTTCAGCGAGGAACACGGTCTGCTGACGCCGTCCCTGAAGCTCAAGCGGAAGGCGATCGAGACGGCGTACTCGGCCGAGGTGGACGCGCTGTACCAGACGTGACGAGGGTGGGGCTGCGGCCTCCCCCGCGTGGTGGAACCGGATCGTCCCGGCGCAGGACGCCCGGCCCGCCCGCGCCCAGCAGACTCCGGGTCATGAGTCCCCGCCATCTCACGCTGCTCGGCCGGATCGCCGTCGCCGCCTGTGCCCCGTACCTCACCCTGAAGCTGCTGTGGGTGCTGGGCTTCGACCTCGGCGTCGTCGACATCGATCGGGTCAGCCACACCACCTGGATCGTGGCCAACGCCGTCACCTTCCTGCTCGACGCGATCGCCGCCACGGTGGCGCATACGCTCACCCGGCCGGCCGGTGGCCGTACCCCGGCCTGGCTGCTGACCTTTCCGCTGTGGATGGCGTCCGGGCTGCTCATCCCGCTGATGCTGAGCTTCGTGGGCAGCACCCTCGCGGTCCTCGTCTTCGGCAGGCACCACCCGATAGCCACCGGTGACTTCCTCCAGCCCTGGGTCTTCGCCGTCGTCTACACCGGCTTCCTCGTCGAGGCCATCACGCTGCTCGGCGCCTTCGGGGTGTACGCGCATCAGCGCTGGGGCGGACTGCTCCGCCGCCCGGTGCGCGACCTGCCCGACACCGGAACCCGCGCGGTGCAGCGGATCTTCGTGGGGCCCGCCGCCGTACTGATCGCCGCCATCGGCGTGATCCGTCTGCTCTGGGGCTCGGGCTCGACGCTGGGCATGGATGCGGCCGACGCGGCCGCCCGCAACGTCGTCAGCTACACGTCCGACGTGGTCCAGGGCCTGCTCGCGCTCGCCGGCGCCACCGGCCTGCTGCTGCTTCTCTTCCCCCGCCTGCTGCCCCGCCGTACACCGCTCGCCCGGCTCCGCACCCGTACGGCGCTCGCCCTGGCCTGGACCGGCAGTGCGACGGTCTTCGCGTGGGGCGGTCTGCTGTGGTTGACCTGGACGGTCTCCGACGGACTCGCTCCTGACGGGTCCCCAGCCCCGGGCGGGCTCCCGGGGCTCATCGGCGCCCTGGAACTCCTCACCGGGCTCGTGGTGCTCTGCGCCGGCGCCTTCACCCTCTGCGAGTTGACCGCGGCGACCGTGCCCCGCCCCGCCCCTCCCGTGAAAACCCCTGCCATGAAAATGCGCGGGGATGCGCGGGAATGTGTCACGGCGGATGATCGTTGACATCCCAGAACACTCAGAACACTCAGAACACGAAAGTCGACGTAAGGATCGAATCCCCCGTGAGCAAGGTTCCCTCCATCACGCTCAATAACGGCACCGCGATGCCGCAGCTCGGATTCGGTGTCTGGCAGGTACCCGACGACGAGGCGTTCACCGCCGTCGGCCATGCCCTGGCTGCCGGATACCGCAGCATCGACACCGCGGCCATCTACGGCAACGAAGAGGGCACCGGAAAGGCCCTCAACGCTTCCGGCATCGCCCGTGACGAACTCTTCGTCACCACCAAACTGTGGAACAGCGCCTCCGAAGCGTGGACGCGGGACAGCGTTCTGCGCGAGTTCGACCTGTCCCTCAGCAAGCTTGGGCTCGATTACCTCGATCTCTATCTGATTCACTGGCCGCGCGCGATGCGCGATGACTACCTCACCATCTGGCGGGCCTTCGAGGAGATCGCGAAGAGCGGTCGCGCGAAGGCGATCGGTGTCTCGAACTTCCTTCCCAAGCACCTGGAGCGGCTGCTGGGCGAGACCTCCGTCGTGCCGGCCGTCAACCAGATCGAGCTGCACCCGCAGTTGCAGCAGGCCGACAGTCGCGCGCTCCACGCCCGGCACGGCATCGCGACCGAGGGCTGGTCGCCGCTGGGCCAGGGCAAGGGCCTGCTGGAGGTCCCGGCGATCGTTGCGATCGCGCAGAAGCACGGCAGGACCCCCGCCCAGGTGGTGCTGCGCTGGCACCTCCAGCTCGGCAATGTCGTCATCCCCAAGTCCGTCACCCCGTCCCGGATCCAGGAGAACATCGACGTCTTCGGCTTCGAGCTCGACGACGCGGACCTGAGCGCGATCGCCGCCCTGGACGAGGGCAAGCGCCTGGGGCCCGACCCTGCCACGTTCGACGTGTAATCCGGTCCTGCCGACTCCGCCGCTGCCCAGAAGTCCGGGGCAGCGGTGGAGTTTCTTGCGAGAAGGAAGCCCGGCGACTTCGAGCCGTCACCGCTGCAGGCGGTGTACTCGGGCGAGGAGCAGGACGGTGTCGTCGGCCGGGGAACTCGGTACGAGGCGGGCGAGGATGTGGTCTGCCGCTGCTTCCAACGAGTCCGAGACCTGACCCAGTTCCGAACGGAGCGCGTTCAGCCCCTCATTGATGTCGTGTCCCCGAGCCTCGATGAGGCCGTCGGTATACAGGACGAGGGTGGCGCCGTCGGGTAGGTCGATCTCCGTCGTGTGGAAGGGAACGCCGCCGACACCGAGGGGGACGCCCAGCACGTCGTCGATGACCTCGATCCGGCCGTCCGGGTAGCGAACGAAGGGCGGCGGGTGGCCTGCGCTGGCGATCCGGGTGCATCCGGTGGTGGGGTCGTAGCGGATGTAGAGGCAGGTCGCGAGCTCGATGCCCGCCTCATGGGCGCACCGGTCGAGTTCGGTGAGCAGCTCATCCGGTTCCTGGTCGTGCCGGGCCAGCGTCTTGGCGGTGATCCGCAACCTGCCCATCGCCGCGGCGGCCGACACGCCGTGTCCCATGACGTCGCCGACGACCAGGGCGACTCGGTCCTCGGGCAGGGCGACCACGTCGTACCAGTCGCCGCCGACCTCGGTGACACGGCTGCCGGGCAGGTAGCGGTGAGCGATGTGCATGTAAGGGCCGGCCGCCAGGAAGCTGGGGAGGAGAGCCCGTTGGAGCGTGAGCGCGATGTTTCTCTCTTGGCTGTACAGACGCGCGTTGTCCAGGCAGAGCGCGGCGCGGGACGCGAGTTCTCCGGCCAGGCTGAGGTCCTGCTCGGTGAATGCCGGTCTGGCCGCGGATCGGCCGAACGTGGCGAATCCCTGCACCGTTGCCCGGGCGATGAGCGGGGCCAGCAGGAGATGGACGAGACCGCTGTCGGCCAGCAGGCGGGCGCGATGTTCGTCCAGCACGGTGCGGACCATGAACTCCTGGTTCACCGGCACGGAGATCGGACGGCCGGTGCGCAGCATCTGATGGATGGCGGAGCCGGGTGGGTAGTGCACGACTTCCCGCCCGCTCACCAGCTCAGTCGCCGGAGCGGGCAGGACGGTGCCGGAGGCGATTCGGCGGGTGACCACCGGCAGCGCCGGGTCGAACGCCTCACCCTCGTCCATCCATTCCACGAGCTCCACGACGGCTCCGTCGGAGAAGTCCGGAACCGCGGCATCGACCAGCTCCTGGGCCGTGACCTCCACGTCCAGGGTGGTGCCGATCCGGGCGGAGGCCCGGTCCAACAGCGCCAGTCGCTGACGGGTGGCGGTGGCCTCCACGATGGCCTGCTCCCGGTCGGTCACGTCGACCAGCAGCCCGCCCACTCCCGGGCGAGTGCCCACTGCCTGCGTGAGCGGGAGGAAACTCAGTGACAGCACCTTGTCCCGGTCCGGATGGCCCCGGGTGCGCATGCCCACCAGCACCCCCGCGATGGGCTTGCCGTGCGTGGCGACGGCGCGCAGTATGCGCTCACACTCACCGCCGTCCGAGGTGATCATGATCTCGGTGAGGCGCCGCCCGAGGTGGTCCGCGATGGGGAGCCCGCTCATGTCGGCGAGCGCCTGGTTGAGGTGAAGGCAGCGCAGATCCTCGTCCAGCATGACCAGGCCTATGGGGCAGGTCGCGAAGAGGGCGTCGAGGAAGGCGAGGTTGGTCTTCACCCGATCCAGCTCGTCGCCACGGCTCGCCAGGGCCATGACCACCGAGTGCCCGGCGACGCCGGTCACCGGGAAGACACGGAACCCGCAGCTGAAGACCGTACCGTCCTGATGCGTGGCGAACAGGCGACCACGCCAGTACCCCTCGCTGCGGCCTCGCTCGGCCATGCGGGAACACGCGTCGAGGCCGCCTCCGGGGGACCCGGCGAGGAGGAGGGCACCGGGCTTCGAGAGCGCCTCCGTGGCGTGGTAGCCGAAAAGGTGCTGTGCGCCAGGGCCCCAGTAGCAGATCCGGTTGTCGTCATCGAGGCCGAATACGGCAACGGGCACATGCTCCAGCAGCGACCCGGGCTCGGACCAGAGCGGACCGGGAGCCTTCTTGTCGCTCGGCCGATCTGACGGCACCGGCTGTCCCTTCCACCCGCCGCGGACAGTAACTGCTCCGCCCTCCGGAGGACAGGGCGGCTCTCTCAATTCTGCGCTTGTCCCTCATGCACGGACACTCTGACGTGCATGCGCGGACACTCTGACGTGCCTCCGGGCCCGGGGCCATCAGCGCCGTGGCCGCCCTGCCGTTGCGCCTCTGGCCTGCCGCCCTCGCCGGGGCCCGCCTCGGCCGAGTGGCGGGCTCGGCGGGCGGCGGGAAGTGTGGGAGAGGGGCCCTCCGGCACGTCCTGAGGGGTACGCACCGCTCCCAAGGAGGCAACGATGCCCGACGTCACCGCTCCCTACCAGCCCGGGACGCCCTGCTGGGTCGACCTGGCGGCCCCCGACCAGCAGGCCGCCATCGACTTCTACTCCGACGTCTTCGGGTGGACCGGCGAGATCGGGCCACCGGAGTACGGCGGCTACGCCGTGTGCCGGCTCGACGACAAGCCGGTGGCCGGAATCATGGCCGCGGTCCCGATGGACGACCAGCCCGCGCCGCCGACCGTGTGGACCACCTATCTGGCATCCGCCGACGCGGACGCCACCGGGCAGGCGATCAATTCCGCCGGCGGAACCGTCGTCATGCCTGTCGTGGACGTGATGACGCTCGGCCGGATGAGCATCGCGGCCGACCCGACCGGCGCCGTCTTCGGCGTCTGGCAGGCGGTCGACTTCCCCGGCGCCGGCATCGTCAACCAGCACGGCGCCCTGATCTGGAACGAGCTCAACACCACCGACCGGGACGCTGCCGCGGCCTTCTACAAGGCGGCGCTCGGCATCGACAGCGAAGCCATGGAAGGCGCCGAGGACTACTTCGCGCTCAGCGTGAACGACCGCCCGGTGGGCGGAATGCAGTCCATGCCGTCGGCTCTGCCGCCCGGCACCCCCTCGCACTGGCTGACGTACTTCGCGGTGGCGGACACCGACGGCACGGTCGCCAAGGTGACGGCGGGCGGCGGCTCGGCGCTCAAGGAGCCCTTCGACATGATCGCGGGCCGGATGGCCGTCGTGACGGACCCGCAGGGCGCGACGTTCGCGGTGATCGCCCCGCAGCCGTTGAACGGGAGCTGACGCAACCGAGCAGCACGGAGTCGAGCCGGGGCGCGGGGTCGCCGAACGCCCGTCGGGCGTGGGCTTCGAGCAGGGTGTCGCCGCGTCGCAGCAGGAGCGGGCAGCGGTCGTCGGCGAGGGCGGTGACTACGACATCCGGGCCGGAATCGGGTCTCCTGGGCGGTGACGGCGAAGAAGCCGCGGGACTCCTCGTGGTGATGGGCGACGACGGGCCGTGGGCGTGGCCGGGTCCAGCTCGTCGAGCGCGGATGTGGCTACTGTGCGCGGGCCGTATGGACCGTCTGGGCCGACAGCAGGAAGACGTCCGGGCGGCGGGTGATGCCCGCGGCGTCGTCGGGGTCGGTGAGGCGGGCGAGAGTCGTGAGGTCGTCCTCGTCGAGCCGGTCTCCGTACAGCTCCATGCTGCGGATCAGGCCGGCGCGGATGTGCTCACGCGCATCTGCCGGCAACGGAGCCGGCAGGTCCACGAGGAAGCTGCGGGTACGCGGGGTGCGCAGGCCGGCATCGGCGAGGAAGGCGGGCCAGTCCTCGATGTCGTCCACGGCGTCGGGCAGCGCCGCCCGCATCTCGGCGAACCCCTCCTCACCCACCGCGTCGAGGCGGGACTGTAGCCCCGGCCGGCCGAGGCCGATGTCGCGCGGCAGGAAGCGGGGGGTGAGGCCGCCTTCGGAGACGGCGAGCAGCCCGCCCGGCCGCAGATGGCCGGCGAGGGCGGCAACGGCGCCCCGCTGGTCGCCGACATGGTGCAGGGCCTTACTCGACCAGATGAGGTCGGCCCCGCCGAGGGCGTCGAGCCCGCCCGGGAGTTCGGCGAGGTGGGTGCGGACGCGGTCGCCGAGCCCGAGGCGGGCTGCGCGCTCGCGGGTGCGCGCCAGGAGGGCTTCGGTGGCGTCCACCGCGACCACTTCGGCGGCGGGGAAGGCGTGGGCCAGGAGGCAGCTGGTGACCCCGGGGCCGCTGCCTACGTCGAGGACGCGGCGTACGGAACGGCGTACGGAATCGGGGCCGGTGCCCGTACCGGTACCGCCGGGACCGGCGCCGGCCCCGGTGTCCGTGAGCAGCTCGCGCAGCCACGCCGTCGCCGCTTCGAAGAATGGCGTCTGGACCTCGGCACCCCGTTCGAGGAGCGGCCCCAGCACCTCCCAGTCGATATGCGTGATGTCGATGTGAGTGCTGTCGTGGTGGGTGCTGTCGTGGTGCGCGGTGTCGTTGTGCGCGGTGTCGACGACAGCATCGTTGCCGTGCCCGTGTCCGGGGTTGTCGTGGTTGCTCATGGGGTGGAGCCTCCGATACGGGATCGTATGCAGGCAATCTTTCTTGCCGGTTCGGCAACCCCCGATTCCCGGCGAACTCCCCGCTCACCGTAGGGTCTGGCCTGTGGGTACTCCGGGATGGATGCCGCCGACCGAGACGGAACGGCGGCTTTGCGAAGCGACGGCGCGTGGTGACTGGGACGGACAGGTCACGGCGATCGCCGGCGAAGACCTGTATTTGGCGGTGCCGCAGCAGGGTCAGGACCCGCTGCCCGTCTACAACGACCCCTCGACGGGCGCTACCTGCATTCCCGTCCTGACGCGCGGCATGCTGCCGCCTTGGCAGCCGCAGCAGTTTTTCGACCGGGTCTCGGTCGACGAGCTGGCGCAGGACTGGCCGAACGACAAATGGCAGCTCGCGGTCAATCCGGGGACGCCGTGTGCGGCGCTGCTGGCCGCCTCGCCCGCGCACCGCGCCGCCTGGATGCGGATCCGCGCGCACGTCGGCGTACGGCCCGGCGGGCTGCTCGCCACCCACTTCGGCGGCCCGCTGCACGGTCCGCTGGCCCATGGGCTGGCGTGCGGCGCACCGATAGCGGTGCACCACAGCGTGCCGTGGAACGAACTCGGCACGGTGTTCCTCGACCATGCGGCGGACGCGCAGACGCTGCGCGAGCAGTGGTCGGTGGTCGATCCGGCCTCCTGGCAGCAGCGTCTCGACCAGCTGCTCGGCGGGCAGTTCGTGCCGGCCGACACGGAGGCGGCGCTGCGCGCCCGCGCCTCCAAGGAGCCGAAGGACGCGGCGGACATGGAGGCCGCGAAGGGGGCGCAGGGTTCGAAGGGCTCGGAGGGTTCGAAGGGCTTGGAGGGTGGCGCCGGGACCGCGCCCGAGATCCCCGAGATCGTAGGCCGCTACGAGGAGCGGTTCCGTACGGACGGGCTGCTGCCGGCGGACGGCCGGGTCGTGTCCCTCGTCGCGCTCGATTACGCGCATGCCGTCAATCTCGTCCGCTGGGGCCTCGGCGCCCGGCTGTGCGGGCCGCAGCAGGCCGAACAGGCCGTACAGCGGGTCGGCGCGCAGGCCAAGGAGGTGTACGGCTCGTGGGAGGAATTCGCGGCGGGCTATGCGCTGGGCCGCATGCTGGCGTTCGACAACGGCTGGTTCGGCCCGCAGTACGCGGAGACCGTGCACATCCACCGTGTTCTCTTGCAGGACCCGGGCTCCCCGTGGCGGGCCCTGGCCTTCGCCTGACGCCCGCGCCGCGGCGGAGACGCCGCCGCTGAGACCTGATCGCGCGGGGCCCGCGGGATCGATGGAGAGGACAGACAGAACTTGGGCGGGAGAGGTGCACGAAAGAAGGTGGCGGCCAACGGAAAGCCCGCGGCGCTGCCGACCTGGGCCCAGTGCCGCACCGCGCTGCGCCGTACCCCGGTGTCCGTCTGGAACGACGATGTGACGGACTGGGCGGCGAGCCTGACGTACTACTCGGTGCTGGCGTTGTTGCCGTCGCTGATCGTCACGGTCTCGCTGATCGGTGTCGCCGATCCTGCGGCCACCGAGCAACTCATCAACCACATCAGTTCGATCGCCCCGGCGGAGTCGAGTCCGACCGTGCGCCGCGCGCTGGTGAGCATGGCCCATCAGCACACCGCCGCCTGGGTGGTGGTGGGCGGCGCGCTGATCAGTGCGCTGTGGTCGTCGTGCAGCTATCTCGCGGTGTTCCGCCGTGCGCTGCACGCCATGCACCGTACGAAGGACGACCGCCCGCCGTGGCGGAAGGCGCCGCGCATCATCGCGACGGCGCTGCTGCTGATGGCGTTGCTGATCAGCAGTGCGGTGGCGCTGCTGGCCAGCGGGCCGATCGCGCGGGCCCTCGGCCGGACGCTCGGTCTCGGCGAGGCGGGCGAGACGACCTGGAATCTGGTGAAGTGGCCCTTGCTGCTGCTCCTGGCCACCGTGTTGGCGATGGTGCTGTTCCGTTCCGGGCCGCCCAGTTCGCGCGGGGTGCGGCGGGCGGCGCCCGGCGGGGTCGTCGCGGTGCTGCTGTGGCTGGTGTCCTCGGCGGGATTCGCGGTCTATGCCTCATACGTCGGCACCTTCAACCGGCTCTACGGCTCGCTCGCCGGGCCGGTGGTGTTCCTGATCTGGCTGTGGTTCTCGCATTTGTCGCTGCTGTCCGGGGCCCAGTTCAATGTGGAACTGGCGCGTGCGGGCCGGGTGGTGAGGACGCGGGCCCGCTACTGAGGGCGTGGGCGTGCTCGATGCGCCGAGTCGTACGCAGTGCGCTCGGCGTCCCAGGTGCGCTTCGCGTGCTCCGTACGCTTCACCTGCTCACCTGCTCACCTGCTCACCTGCTCAGTGCGCTTCGCGTGCTCCGTGGCAGGAAGCGATCGCCTCGATGCGGTGTGCGAGGCCGAAGTCGAGTTCGGTGATCCGGCCGCCGATGCTGTGTGTGTTCACCGATACGGCGAGTTGGTTGTAGCCCAGGGCCAGGTCGGCGTGATGGCCCAACTCCTCCTGGATCTGGGCGATATGGATCACCATCGCGGCGGCCGGAAGGTGCCGTTTGAAGGCGTAGCGACGGCACAGCAGCTCGCCCTCGACGGACCAGCCCGGCAGCTCGGCGAGGCGGTCCTCGATCTCCTTGTCGCTGAGCGGTTCCACCTGAGCGTTCATGGCGCTCACCTCTCCCGCGGTGTGTCGGTCGCGGCTCACGGCGGTCACTGCCCGCCGTCCGCTGCTTCGCCATCCCAGCGTGTCACACGCCGAGGGCGCTTTCGCGCCAATGTACGGAGGGTGAGCCGGTGGCCTTCCGTGTCGCATGTGGCCCTTCTAGGCTCCTGCGCCTGATGCGAAGTGTTACCGACGGTAAAGGGGAGCCAGGGATGGACCGTACTGGTAGCGGCGCGAGCAACCGCACCGGCACGACGCGAGGCGATACCCGGGAGACCCGAGGCGGAACAGGCAATACGCAGGAGGCACGAGGCGGAACAGGCAATACGCACGGGGCCCGAGGCGACGCTCAGGGCAGCACCCGGCGTGGGTTTCTCGGCGGGGCGGCGGGCGGTGCGCTCGCCCTCAGCGGCGCGGCCGCCCTCAGCGCCGGCGTCGCCGGGACCGAGGCCGCCGCGGCCCCGCGCCGTACGGCCGGGAAAACGGGTCGGGCGGCCCGCCGGGTCGCCGTACTCGGCGGCGGCGTGGCCGGCCTGACCGCCGCGCACGAGCTGGCCGAGCGCGGCTTCCAGGTCACCGTCTACGAGCGCAAACCGCACGGGCTCGGCGGCAAGGCCCGCAGCATGGACGTCCCGGACAGCGCCCGCGGCGGCCGTAAACCGCTGCCCGGCGAGCACGGCTTCCGCTTCATACCGGGGATCTACCACAATCTCCCCGACACCCTGCGCCGTATCCCCTTCCCCGGCAACGCCAACGGCTGCCACGACAATCTGGTCGCCTCCACCGAGGTGATGCTGGCCCGCACCGGCGGTCGCGAGAACATCCGCTTCCCCTTCTCCTCCATCGGCACTCCCCCACCCGTATTAACACCGGACGCGTTCCTGCGGATGCTGACCGGCCTGCTGGAGACGTTCAGCGGCCTCCCCGCCCACGAGATCGCCTACTTCGCCAACCGGATGCTGGTCTTCTTCACCAGCTGCGAGCAGCGCCGCCTCGACGTCTGGGAGCACACGCCGTGGTGGCGCTATCTGCGCGCCGATGCGATGTCCGCCGACTACAAGCGGCTGCTGGCCATCGGGATGACCCGCAACATCGTTGCGACCAAGGCCGAGATCGCCTCCACCAGGACCGTTGCCACCTGCGGCGAGGCGTTCATCTTCAACCTCCTGGGGCGGGGCGCGGACGGCGAACCCGACCGGGTGCTGAACCTCCCGACCAACGAGGCATGGATCGATCCCTGGGTGGCGTATCTCCGCTCCCTGGGCGTGGAGTTCAAGGTCGGCTGGTCCGTACGCGATCTGACACTCGCCGGCGGCCGGATCACCGAGGCCGTGGTGACGGACCCGGCGGGCGCCCGGCAGGTCATCTCCGCCGACCACTTCGTCCAGGCGATGCCGGTCGAGCACGCCCGCGCGACGTGGAACGCGTCCGTACGGGCCGCCGATCCCCAACTGGCGCGCTGCGACCGGCTGGAGGTGGACTGGATGACCGGCCTGCAGTTCTATCTGACCGAGCCGACACCCATCCTCCACGGGCACATCAACCACATCGACACACCATGGGCGCTGACCGCCGTGGCCCAGGCCCAGTACTGGAAGGACCGCGACTTCCCGGCCGACTACGGGGACGGCACGGCCGCCGACTGCCTGTCCGTCGACATCTCCGAATGGGACCAGCCCGGAATTCTCTACGGAAAGACCGCCAAGCAGTGCACCAGAGAGGAGGTGGCACGGGAGGCCTGGGCCCAGCTGAAGGCGGGGCTCAACGACACCGGCGCCACCGTCCTCCGCGATGCGACCCTCCACTCGTGGTTCCTGGACCCGGCCGTGGACGGCCTCGGCACACCGCACCCCACCAACGACGAACAGCTTCTGATCCATCCGACCGGAACCTGGTTCAACCGCCCCTCCTCCAGGACCGCGATCCCCAATCTCTTCCTCGCCGGGGACTATGTGGCCGTCGATATCGACCTGGCGACGATGGAGGGGGCCAACGCGTCCGCGCGGCAGGCGGTGAACGCACTGCTGGACGAGGACGGATCGAGCGCGGCGCGCTGCGAGGTCCAACGCCTCTACCGGTCCCCGGAGTTCGAGCCGTTCAAGGCCGACGACGCCATACGTCACCGGCTGGGCCTGCGCAACGCCTTCGACCTGGGATGACGCAGCGAGGGACTCGGACAGGCCCAAGTACGGCCGCTCCCCCGTCGGTTACCGTCCTCCCATGAAGACCACCGCCGCCCTCCCGCCCTCGTCCCCGCCAGCGGCCGCGGGTGTGGGGGCGCTGTTGCGCGAGTGGCGCGACCGGCGCCGGATCAGCCAGCTGGAGCTGGCGCTGCGTGCCGACTCCTCCGCCCGCCACATCAGTTTCATCGAAACCGGTCGCTCCCGCCCGAGCCAGGAGATGGTGCTGCGCCTCGCCGAACACCTCGACGTCCCCGTACGAGAACGCAACGCCCTGCTGATCGCGGCGGGTTACGCCCCCACCTACCCGGAGACCCCGCTGGACGACCCGTCGATGGAAGCCCTGCGCTCCGGCATACAACGCCTCCTGACCGGCTACGAGCCGTTCCCCGCCCTGGTGGTGGATGGCACGTACAACGTACAAGCAGCAAACCGAGGCATCACCGCGCTCCTGGAGGGGGTCGACGAATCCCTGCTGCAACCGCCGTTGAACGCCATGCGGATCACCATGCACCCGGGCGGCCTGGCGCCCCGCATCCGCAACTACCTGGAGTGGCGCGGCCATCTTCTCGACCAAATGGAGCGCCAGTTGGCACTGCTGCGTTCCGCGCCGCTCCGCACCCTCTACGAGGAGGTCAGCGGCTATCCGCTACCCGAAGGCGGCCGGGAGTCGGCGGCGGCCGGTGACCACGCCCCCTTCGCCCTGCCCATGCTGCTTGAGCACCACGGGACGGTGCTGTCCTTCATCTCGACCATCACCACCTTCAACACCCCGATGGATGTGACCGTCTCCGAGCTGGCGGTGGAGACCCTCCTGCCCGCCGACCCGGAGACAGCCGCCCATCTGCGGACGCTGACGCAACTCTGACGCGTCGCGGCGGGGCTCAGACCGCGAAGGCCGTGCGGTGACCCGGCCCGTAGACCGGGTCACCTGCCGGGGCGTGTTACTTGGCGGCGGTCGCGGCGGCAGCAGCAGACGCGGCGGCCGTCGGCTCGGGGGACGGTTCCTGCGCCGCGTCCTCGGGGGCGGCCACGCCCTCGCCGCGCCGCCCCGCCCGCCGGGCCGCCATCCACACGTAGACGAGGATGCCCGCGAAGAGGAACAGCACGCCCTGGTAGATCGCGGCGTAGCCGGCGCCCGCGACGAGCCAGAAGGTGAAGCCGAAAGCGGCCAGGGCGAGCGTCAGGTCGCGCGCGAAGCGGGCCGGGCGGACCTTGTCGCGGCGGCCGGTGAGGAGGAAGTAGATCTGGGCGCCGGCGGCGAGCAGGTACGGGACGGTCGCCGAGAAGGTGGTGATCAGTACCAGGATCTCGAAGACGCCGCCGGTGCCGATCAGGTAGTTGATCACGGTCAGGGCGCTGGCCAGCACCGCGGCGGCCAGGACACCGAAGGTCGGCACGCCGCGCCGCTTCGTCAGGAAGGCGGCCGGGAAGAGCTCGTCCTTGGCCGCGGCGTACGGGGACTGGGCGCTCATCAGGGTCCAGCCGTTGAGTGCGCCGACGATCGAGATGACGGCGGCGCCGGCGATGATCGTGCCGCCCCAGTGCCCGCCGAACATCGCGTTCACCGCGTCCGAGAACGGCGCCGTGGAGTTCACCAGCTTGTCGTGGGCGACGGTGCCGAAGACGGCGAGGGTGCCCAGGAGGTAGACGACGGCGGCGCCGACGGTGCCGAGGACGGTGGCCCGGCCGACGTTCCGCTCCGGGTCGCGGACCTCGCCGGCGCTCATCGCGGCGGACTCCACACCGACGTAGGAGTAGAGGAGGATCGCGGCCGCGGCCGACATACCGCCGAGCGCGCTGCCGCTGCCCGCGTTGAACGAGCCGAGGTTGTCGGGGTCGAAGAAGAACAGGCCGACGACGGCGATGAAGAGGAGGGGAACGAATTTGAGGATGGTGGAGACCAGCTGGACCGCGCCCACGTAGCGGGTGCCGGCGAGGTTGGCGAGGGCCGGGAGCCAGAGGGCGCCGAGGGCGACCAGGAGGTCGGTGCCGCCGGAGGCGTGGCCGGGGACGAGGACGTGGACATAGCCGACTGCGGCGACCGCGAGGGCGGCGTTGCTGACCCAGGTCATGGTCCAGTACGACCAGGCGGACAGGAATCCGGCGAAGTCGCCGAACGCCTCGCGGGCGTAGACGTACGGCCCGCCGGTGTCCGGGTGGCGCTCGGCGAGCCGTCCGAAGACGAGGGCGAGGGCGACGGCGCCGATGGTCAGCAGGCCGAAGGCGACCAGACTGACGGTGCCGAAGGGGGCCACCGAGGCCGGCAGCAGGAAGATGCCGCCGCCGATGATGTTGCCCATCACCAGGGCGGTAGCGGTTCCCAGACCGAAGCGGCGGGTGTGCCGGTCGTGCATGGCGTGGTGGGCCTCTCGTCGTGCGCTGTGCACCCGGGATGCGGGCGTGTACGCCCAGGATTGCCGGGCGATTGCATATCGTCGGCGACCGGCACCCCCGCACCAAAATCAGCGGGGTTTGTCCTGTCGGGAGTGGTCGCGCGACGCAAAACCTTCGGGTTCGACTGCCTTGTGCCGTAGTTCGTCCGCACCCGGTACTACGGGCGGCCGCGGGCCTGCCGCCTCCCTCAGCCAGCGCCGCAGCACCCGGTGCAGCTGCTCGGCGCCGGTCAGCAGCTCGCCGTCCGCCGTCGGCGGGGTCAGTTCCACGGGCCAGAGGAGGAAGGGGCGGCTCTGTGCGCCGCCGAGCCCGCCGTGTGAGCCGATCTGTTCCTCGAAGGCGTGCACGGCGCCGGTCACCGGGTCGTAGGCGGAGTTGACCATGAGGTCGGCGACATGCGGGAAGCGGTCGGTGCGGCGTACGGCCTCGGCCGCGCCGTCGCCGAAGGGGGCCAGGGGGTCGGTGCCGATGATGTGGCCGGTGTCTAGGTGGTGCTCGGCGCCACCCGGGCCCAGCACGACCGCCCCGTGCGCCTCAGAGCGGACGAGGAGGAAGCCGATGCCGGGGTGATGGGCGAGGGTGCCGAGGAGTGCGGGGTGTCTGCGGTCCAGTTCCTCGCGGGTGATCCGGCCGGGGACGTCGGGGAAGGACACCAGCCCGAGGTTTCCGGAGGCCAGCACGATGGGGTGCGAGCCGCCCTGCCGCTCCTTCCCCTCCGGGCGGTGCAGTGCGGCACGCGCCGCCTCCCTGGCCTCGGCCCCGCTCGGCGTCCGCCCGGCGCGCCGCGGCACCGGCAGCCCGCACCCGGCGCGTACGAGATCGCCCAGGCTCAGCCCGTAGCGCTCCAGGAAGGTCGAGCCGGGGCTCTGGCCGTGGTCGGAGAGCAGCACGATGCGGTACGGGCGCGGGGTGTGCCGGCCGACCTGGGCGATCAGCGCGATACAGCGGTCCAGGCTGCGCAGCACCTGGTGGGTGTCGCGGTGGCCGGGCCCTGAGTGGTGCGCGACCTCATCGTACGCGACGAGATCGGCGTAGACGGCGGTGCGGCCCGCGAGCATGTCGCCGATGACGGCCGCGACCACCACATCGCGTTCGACGACGGTCGCGAAGGCCCGGAGGACGGGATAGAGGCCGCCTCGTTTGACCCGCGGCGTCTCGCGCCGGAAGCGGGCCCGCAGCGACTGGACGATCTCGCGGATGACCTCGGCGGCGAAGGAGACGGCCGTCCGGGTCGCGTTGGCGGGGTCGGAGAAGTACGCGAAGTAGCCGGCCCGGGAGCGGTTGCGCTTGTCGCGCCGGGCCGCCACCGACATCACCAGGGCGACCTGGTCGGCGCCGCCGCTGAAGAGATTGCCGCGGCTGGCGCCGCCGTGGGCGAGCAGTCCGCCGTCCCCGGTGCGGTCGATGGCGCGCCGCTGGAGTTCGGCGGCGCTGGTGGGCCGGTTGCTGACGATCAGTCCGCCGGTCTCCTTCTCGTACCAGCGGAAGGCCGGCAGATCCTCGTTGCTGCCGTGCAGGATGCCGAGCTGGCTGGCGCCGGTCTGGCTGGACCAGTCCGTATGCCAGGGGGTGAGGCGGTGGCTGCCGCCGGTCCAGCGGGCGACGGTCGCCATCAGCGGCCGGTCGCCGTGGGTGGCGGCGCGCAGCAGGTCGTGGCCCAGGCCGTCGAGCTGGAGGAAGACCGTGCCGGGGGCGGTGGTCGCGCCTGGGGTGGCGCGGCCACGGCGGCCGGCGAGCCGCACCAGCCGGCGGTGGTACGCCTCGTCGTTGCGGACCGCGAGGAAGGTGGAGGTGGCGGAGGAGGCCGCGGACATCGCGGCCGCGACGATCACGGCGGTCTCCGGTGCGGCCTGTCCGCGCCCCTCGGGGATCAGATCGAGGGCGAGCAGAAGGAGGGAGCCGTTGAGGAAGAAGACGAGAAGGCCGAGGACGAGCGCCGGCACCAGGAGCAGGGCCCGTACGAGGACGGGCCACACCAGGGCGCTGAGCAGGCCGAACGCGCCCGCGCCGAGAGCGGCGGTGAAGGCGGTACGGGTGAGGCTGTCGCCGCTCGGGGACTGCAGCCGGAAGTCGGGCAGCAGCGCGGCGAGAGCGAGCAGGGTGAGGCTGGACACCAGCCAGACCGCGAGCACCCGCAGCAGGGCTCCGCTCAGCGTCTTCCACCGTGGCGTCCGCACGCCGTCCCCTCACACTCCGGTCCGCGTCGGCCGCGCGGGCTCGCCGCCAAGGTTGTCATAAATAGCACGCCTGATGGCATATGCCCGGTTATGGGGGAGGTGGCTTATGGGAGTGATGGCCGGGCAGAGCGGTGGCCGGGGCGTGACGTCCGCCGCCTTGGCCCGGCCACTGCGGCGTCCGCCGCCTTGCTCCCGCCATGGCCCCGGCGGCGGCAAGCCCGTCCGGGCCCCAGCAGCCGAATTATGGACGAATGGTGGAGTATCGGGACAGACGCAAGATCGGGACAGCGCGGCGTATGACGTAAGGCGTAAGACGTGTCGGGAGGTCATCGGTGTCGGTGCGGGTCACCTGGTGGGGACATGCCACCGTGACGGTCGAGGACTCCGGGGTGCGGGTGCTCACCGATCCGCTGTTCGTGCGCCGGCTGGCCCATCTGCGGCGCCGTCGGGGCGCGCTGCCGCCCGCGGAGGCCGCACGGGCCGACCTCGTACTGGTCTCCCATCTGCACGCCGACCATCTGCACCTCGCGTCCCTGGCCCGGCTGGCGCCCGGGACCCGGCTGGTGGTCCCGCACGGGGCGACGGCGGCGGTGCCGGGGCTGCGCCGGGTGGTCGGGGCCCGGCAGCTGCACGTCACGGAGGTGTGGCCGGGCGAGGAGTTCGCGGTCGGCACGCTGACCGTACGTGCGGTGCACGCGGCGCACGACGGACGGCGGCTGCCGTGCGGGCCGCGCCGGGTGCCCGCGCTCGGATATGTCGTGCGCGGCGCGGCGCGGACGTACTTCGCGGGCGACACCGGGCTGTTCGAGGAGATGGCCGACGAGGTCGGGCCGTGCGATGTGGCGCTGCTGCCAGTGGGCGGCTGGGGGCCGTTCCTCGGGCACGGTCATCTGGACGCGCGGCGGGCGGCCGTGGCGGCGGCCCGGCTGGCGCCGTGCAGCGCCGTGCCCGTGCACTACGGGACGTACTGGCCGATCGGGATGGACGCGGTGCGGCCGCATGAATTCCACGCTCCTGGCGAGGAGTTCGAGCGTCTCGCGGCGCGGCTCGCACCGGATGTCGTGGTGCACCGGCTCGGGCACGGCGAGTCCGTACGGCCGGCGGTCGCGCGATGACGTTGCCCGGTGAGGTGCTCGACGAGGCGCTGCGGAGCGTGCCGCCGGAGTCGACGCAGCAGGTGGTGGGCTATCCATCGCTGTTTCTGCTGGTCGTGCTGGGGTCGTTGGTGCCGGTGGTGCCGACGGGGGCCGTGGTCAGCTCGGCGGCGGTGGTGGCGTTCCATCAGACGTCGCCGCTCCCGGTGCTGGTCGTCTTCGGGGTCGCGTCGCTGGCCGCGTTCCTCGGCGATGTCGTGCTGTACACGCTCGGGCGCCGCGGCAGCCACTCCCGGAGCGGCACGCGCTGGCTGACGCGGCTGCGCGCCCATGCCGCGCCGGAGCGGCTGGCACAGGCACAACGGAAGCTGCATGAGCACGGGGTGCTGGTACTGGTGGTTTCGCGGCTGGTGCCGGCCGGGCGGATTCCGGTCATGCTCGCGTGTCTGCTCTCGGCGATGCCGCTGCGGCGGTTCGTCCGGGGCGACATTCCGGCGTGCCTGGCGTGGGCCGCGATGTACGGCCTCATCGGGCTGCTGAGCGGCTCGCTGTTCCCCGAGCCGTGGCAGGGCGTGGCGGCGGCG
Organism: Streptomyces sp. NPDC050636; assembly: GCF_040654775.1. Taxonomy (NCBI): domain Bacteria; kingdom Bacillati; phylum Actinomycetota; class Actinomycetes; order Kitasatosporales; family Streptomycetaceae; genus Streptomyces; species Streptomyces sp. NPDC050636. The sequence goes on along the minus strand of NZ_JBFAIP010000002.1, from coordinate 105,656 downwards.
GTCGGGCTGGCGCTGGTGATCGGCGGGGCACCTGGGGTGTGGCGGCGGGTGCGGCGTGGCCACGAGGGCCGGGATGGCTGACGCCCCCGGGCACGCCCCGGCGGCGGGCGGCGGACCGGGCGCCGCCGTGCGAGCGGGGCCCGGCCCGGTGTCCGCCGTCTCAGAGGACCAGGCCGACGACTGCCCCGAGGGCGGCGGTGAGATTGAGACTCAGGCCGGCGTCCACGTCCAAGCCGATGCCCGGAGACGCGGCTTGGGCCGGTGCGGCGAGCGCGACGCCCCCGACGGTGAGCAGGACGGTGGTGGCGAGGGCGGCAAGGGTGCGGTGAATGCGCTGCAAGGCAGGCCCTTCTGTCCGTACGCGGGCAGCGGCGATATGCGCACGCGACCGCGTCGTCTCTTGATCAGGTCTTGATCAGGGCGCCCTGGGTGTATCGGATCCGGCGAGAGGCTTTCCTGTCCGCCGGATGAACTAACGCGACGTCACTCGTACGTGGCACGAAGTACGCGCGAGGCGCCGACCGGAAGGTCCCAGAGGTCCTCCCGGGGCCGGCCGGCGGCCGCCCAGGCGGCGCGGACTCGGCGCAGCGGCTCCAGCGGCGGTTCGGCGGAGAGCAGGAACGTGGACCAGTGCATCGGCACCAGGGCCCGCGCCCCGAGGTCCTGGCAGGCCCGGACGGCCTCCTCCGGGTCGGTGTGCACCGGCCGCAGCATCCAGCGCGGGTCGTACGCGCCGATGGGCAGCAGCGCCAGGTCGATGCCGGGGTAGCGGCGGCCGATCTCCTCGAACCAGTGGCCGTAGCCGGTGTCCCCCGCGAAGTGGATCCGCCGTCCGCCGGGCGCGGTGAGCACCCAACCGCCCCACAGGGAACGGCAGGTGTCGGTCAGTGTCCGCTTGCTCCAGTGGTGGGCGGGGACGAAGTCGAAGCGTACGGGGCCGTCGGGCGCGGGCAGTTCGACCGCCTCCCACCAGTCGAGGTCGGTGACCTGGGTGAAGCCGCGGCGGCGCGCCCAGGACGCCAGGCCCGCGGGGAGCAGCAGCGGGGTCTCGCGCGGCAGCCGCTTGAGGGTGGGGGCGTCCAGATGGTCGTAGTGGTTGTGGCTGATGACGACGGCGTCGATGGCCGGCAGGTCCTCCCAGCGGACGCCGACAGGGGTGACCCGCGCGGGCGTGCCGAGGATCTTGCGGGACCAGACCGGGTCGGTCAGTACGGTCAGACCGCCGATCCGGATCACCCAGCTGGCGTGCCCGGCCCAGGTCAGGGCGACGGTCGCACCGTCGACGGCCGGCATCGGGCCCGGCTCGAAGGGGAGTTCCTGGATCTCGCGGAGCGCCTCGGGGGCCGGGCGCAGCTTGCCGTCCCGGGCGATCCGGGCCAGCGCGCGGACGCCGGGCAGCGGCGCGGTCAGCCGGTCGGTGAAGTCCCGGGGCCAGGTGCGGGTCCCGCCCAGGGGGCGCGGCTCGGAGAGCGGCGGCGGGGTGGCGTGTGGGAGGAGGGGGGTGTGGGAGTCGGCAGGGGCAGCGGGGGCTGCGAGCGCGGACTCGGTGAGCGCGGGGTCCGCGAGGGCGGGCTCGGTGGGCGCGGGCTCGGTGAGAGCGGACTCGCCGTGGGAGGGCTCGGTGTGGGAGCGCTCGGTCTGTTCGGTCATCGAGGGGCTCCATTCGGTGGACAGAACCAGGGGGTGCGGGCGACGGGGTGGGCGTACCTCCCATGCCCTCAAGGCATGGGAGAGAGTCAGCCGTCCCCCCCGTCCACCGGCGTCGTGAGTGCGGCCAGCGTCCGTGACAGGGCGGTCAAAGCATCCTGGATATGCGGGAGTTGGAGGGAATCGGGGGTGTCCAGGGCGCGCCCGCGCAGCTCCACGTCGGCGCCGAGCAGTCCCTCTGCGCCCAGCCGTACCCGCAGGGCGCCCGGCTCGTCGCCGAAGTGGTGTCCGCCGCGCGCCGCCCAGGGCGCCAACTCCCGTTCCAGCGCTACGGATTCGGTGATTCCCCGGGCCGCGAGGGGGCGGCCGAGCGGTTCGAAGTCGGCGTACACATGGCTGCCGGAGTGCGGCGGCCGGCAGACGGCGCCGGCCTTGGTGAGGGTGCGGTACAGCGCCGCGGTGAGAGACCCGTAGACGCGGGCGAGGGTGGCCGTCCTGGCGCGTACGGAGTCGGGCTCGCCGAGCGCCTGGGTGACGGCGCAGGCGAGCGGACCGGGCAGCGGGGTGCACAGGGCGGACAGCGCGTCCAGCGCCGCGGTTCGCAGTTCGGCGCCCCGGTCGGTGTCCGGGAAGCGGGCGACCGCGGCGGGCCAGGAGGCGGGGACGAGCGTGGCGCGCAGGTCGGTGAGCACCACGACCTCGTCGGGCAGCATCTCGGCGGGGCTGAGCAGCACGGTGTCATGCGGATCGTGCAGCAGATCGCGGCGCGATTCATCGCTGATCACCCACAGCCCCTCCTGCGCCGCCGCCTCGCACGCCTCGTGCAGCTGCTCGGGCGCCGGGCAGGTGCCGGTCGGGTCGTCCGCGACGGACAGCACCAGGACCCGCGGTGTGTCGCCGTGCAACCGGGCCCGGCGGACGGTCTCCAGCAGCGCGAACGGGTCGGGCATGCCGCCCGATTCGGCGGGTACGGGCGCGAAGTGCACCGGCCGCCCGAGGAGCCGGGCGGGGCATGCGTACCACCCCGAGCACGGCCGCGGCAGCACCACGGCACCGTCGGCCGCGGCGTACAGGGCAAGCAGCAGGGTCGCCGCCCCTGGGGCGGCGACCACCTGCTCGGGGGCGGTGACCAGACCGCGGCGCTCCCAGTAGCCGCAGGCGGCGGCGCGCAGCTCCGGGGAGCCGCCGGTGGGTTCCGGTTCGGCGCGGCCGGCGGCCGCGGAGAGGTGCGCGGCGAGATCCGGGAGGACCGGCAGACCCACCGGGGCGTCCGAGCCCGGTTCCCGCCGCGGATCCGGGGCGGTCCGCTGCATCCGTACCTCCACACTCCACGACGGCTGGTCGATCGTGGGCCCATCACATGAGTGAGGGCCCCGACCACCTTTGCAGATCGCAGGGGTGGCGGCGGGGGGCGACACGTCAGCGGAGGGAGGGCGCCGGTCGCCCGGCGGGACGCCGTGGCACGCGGCCGGGGCCGTATGGGGCATCCACTCGCTCATCCGTACGAGCGGCCGGCCGCCCCGGCCGGATCATGACCGCTCCGTCCGCCGCCCTGCTCCCGCCGAGTCGACCGGAACGGGGTCGGGCTCGGCATCCCCGTCAGCCCCGTATGGCACGCACGCTACTGTCGAACGACGGGTTCCCGCGCCTCGGAGGATCGATGACCAGCACCACCAGCAGCGGCGAAGGCGGCAGCGGCCGCCCCCTGTTGCAGCTCCGGCAGATAAGTCGCACCTACGGCGAGCGGCAGGCGCTGCAACCCCTCGGCCTGGACGTCCAGGCCGGCACCTGCACCGCGCTGTTCGGGCACAACGGCTCCGGCAAGTCCACCCTGCTGCGGATCGCCGGCGGCCGCGACGAACCGACCACCGGAACCGCCCTGTTCGACGGCAAGAAGATCGACGAGGACGATCCCGAGGTGCGCGCCCGGGTGGCGGTCGCCGGGGACACGGTGGCCTGCTACCCGGATCTGACGGTCCGTGAGCACCTCGAACTGGTCACCGTGGCGCATGCCGTCGACGACGCGGGCACCTGGATCGACCAGGTGCTGGCCGACCGCCGGCTCGCCGGCCACGCGAACGCCCTGCCGGCCTCGCTCTCCTCCGGCCAGATGCAGTCGCTGCTGCTTGCCGCCGCCCTGGTCCGCCCGCGTGACCTGCTGATTCTCGACGAGCCCGAGCAGCGCCTGGACCCCGACGCGCGCGACCGGCTGGCCGAGCTGCTGATCGGCGAGAAGAAGGACGGCGTCGCCGTACTGCTCGCCACCCATCAGGCCGAGCTCGCCGAGGCGGTGGCCGACCGGATGGTCGCTCTGGAGGACGGCGCGGTCATCGCGACCGGCCGGCCCACCGAGGTACTGGCGCGGCTCGGCGGGCGCCGATGAGCGGGGAGCCGCCCCAGACGGTCGACGAGGAGCCGGCCCCGCCCCCCGATGACGAACGGCCCTGGACCGCTGAGGACGAACCGTCCTGGACCATCGAGGACGACGACCGCACCCCCGAAACGCTGCGCTGGCTGCGCACCAAGCGCCGCGCACACCGCCGCCGGCGGCAGCGCGATCTCGCCGTCGTCATGTACTCCGTCATCCTGCTGGCCGCCGGCTACGGCACCACCTTCGTCTACCGCTTCGCCCAGAACGTGCGGTACGACGCCCTGCACGGCGACGCGGCCGCCGCGATCGGCCGTGCTCTGCCGAGCGGCCTGGTCTTCCTGGCCCTGGCCATCGCGCTGCTGGCCGCGCGGGACGCGCTGTGGCGCGGCCCCGTCGTCGTACCGGGCCCGGAGGCGTCCTGGCTGCTTGCCCAGCCGGTCGACCGGGCCAGGGTGCTGCGCCCGTGGTTCCGGCGGACCGCCGGACTCGCGGTGCTCGCCGGGGTGCTGGCCTCGGTGGCCGGGGCGCTGCTGCTGCGGATCACCGAGCTGTCGCCACTCGGCGCCGCCCTGGCCGCGTCGCTGCCCGCGGGTGTGTGCCTGCCGCTGCTGGCCGTGGCGATGGCGATGCGGGTCGAAAACGACCCTCGACTGGCAGTCCGTGTACGGTCGTTGACTCCGTATGGGGTGCTGCTGCTGATGGCGATCGCCGCCCAGACGGCATGGGCGTGGGCCGGGCACCGTCTCCCGTTGGTCGAGCGGATCGAGCTGTGGTCGGGGCCGTGGGGCTGGGCCGCGCAGCCCGTCGTAGCGGCCGCGGGCGGCTCGACACCGGGTTGGCCGGTGGCTTGTGCCGTGCTGGTCGTCCTGGCCGTGGGAGCCGCCATCGCCGCGCACCAGGGGGCCGCATCCGTCCGTACCTCGCAGCTCAGAGCGCGCGCGGCGACGGCGACGACGGTCTCGTCGGTGATGTGGTCGATGGAACTGCGCGCTGCGAAGCTGGCAGTGGCCGATGCCCTGGGCCGGCGCGGCAAGGGCGCACGGCGGCTGCCGATGCCGCGCAGCAAGTATCTGGTGGTGGTGTGGCGCGATGCGGTGGCGCTGCTGCGTTCGCCCGGCCGGGTGGGAAGTGCCGCTGCGTGGATGGTGGTTGCCGCCGCGACGGCCGCACTCGGCCTCTCGGCCGACGGCGGGATGCAGGTCACCGGCCTGGTCGTGGCGCTGCTGCTGGGCTACGTGGCGGTCGGTGCGCTGGCCGAGCCGGCCCGGCTGGAAGCGGATGATCTGCGGCGCTCGTCGTGGTCGCCGTTCCGCTTTTCGACGCTGATGTTGCAGCATGCGATCGTGCCCGCGGTGGTGGGCATGGTGCTCGCGCTGCTGGCGGCCGTGCCGTTCGCCGTCAGCGGTGGGGCGTGGGCGCTGCTGCTGATGCCGCTGTGCGCGATGGCGCTCGCCGCGGCGGCGCTGCTGTCGGCGGTGCGCGGTCCGGTGCGTTCGGAGCTGATGTTCCTGGGCGTCCCCACACCGTTCGGGGACCCGGGCTTCTTCGTCTTCCTGCTCTGGTACGTGACGGCCCCGCTGATCTCGGTCACCGTGTTGGCCGTCGCCGTCAACACGGCCCTCGGCCATGGCGTCACGGCGGGGGCCGTCGGCAAGGTGGCGCTGACATCCGTGCTGCTGACCGCCGGGCTGCTCGCCCTCGCGTACCGGCGGGCGGGCAAGCTGCGCAGCCGCTGACGAGGTGGTGGCGCGCCGCCGCATCCGGACCCGTTACGGCCTGTTTCGTGCAACCTGGGGTACAAGGTGGCGCATGCGCACGCTACTCACCACCCTCGACCGGCGCCTCTTCGACCGGATCGCCTCGCGCGAGTGGCCGGGCGCCCAGCGCACGCTGCCCCGGCTGAGCCGCAGTGCCAATCACGGGCTGCTGTGGTTCGGCATCGCGGCCGGCGCGGCGGCGCTGGGCGGCCGTCCCGCGCGCCGGGCCGCGCTGCGCGGCGTGGCTTCCCTGGCTGCGGCGTCGGCCACGGTGAACACGCTCGGCAAGCGCTCCGTACGGCGCCGGCGCCCGCTGCTGGACCCGGTGCCGGTCATCCGGCAGCTCAGCCGTCCGCCCATCACCTCCTCCTTCCCGTCCGGGCACACGGCCTCGGCGGTGGCCTTCGCGACCGGGGTCGCCTTCGAGAACAAGTGGTGGGGCCTCGCGCTGGCGCCGGTCGCCGCGTCGGTGGCGTTCTCCCGCGTCTATACGGGGGTGCACTATCCGGGCGATGTGCTGGCCGGAGCCGCACTGGGGGCCGGGGCCGCATTCGCCGTACGCGGCCTCGCGCCGACCCGCGCCCAGCTGGCGCCGCCGGCCCGACCGCGCGCGGCCGCGCCCGCGCTGCCGGGCGGGCGCGGCCTGGTCGTCGTGGCCAACCACGGTTCGGGGCAGCGGACCGGGCCGCGCCCCGACCGGGCCCAGGAGGTGCACGGGGTGCTGCCGGACGCCGAGGTGGTGATGTGCGGCGGTCCGGACACACAGCCACTGGGCGAGGCACTGGCGGAAGCCGCGGAGCGCGTGCGGCAACTGGGCGGCGCGCTGGGGGTGCTGGGCGGCGACGGCACGGTCAACGCCGCGGCGACCGTCGCGGTACGGCACGGGCTGCCGCTGGCGGTGCTGCCCGGCGGCACCCACAACCACTTCGCGTACGACCTGGGGATCGAGACATACGCGGAGGCGGCGCGTGCCGTGGAGAGCGGCGAGGCAGTCGCGGTGGACCTGGCGCGCTTCCGGGCGGGCCCGCACCGGGAGGCTCGGTACTTCCTCAACACCTTCTCGATCGGCGCGTATCCGGAGCTGGTGCGCATCCGGGAGGAGTGGGCGGGCCGGATCGGCGCCTGGCCCGCCGGGGTGCTGGCCGCGTGGGAGGTGCTGCGCACCGCCGAGCCGCTGACCGTACACATCAACGGCAGGCGGCGTGCCGTATGGCTGGTGTTCGCCGGCAACTGCCAGTACCGGGGGCTGGGGTTGGCGCCGGTGCGCCGGCACGACCTGGCGGACGGGGTGCTCGATGTGCGGGTGGTGCACGGCGGCCGGCTGGCCCGCACCCGGCTCCTCGCGGCGGCTCTGACGGGCACTCCCCGTAGCTCCCCGGTCCTCCGCGAGGCGCGGCTGCGGAGTTTGCGGATCGACGACCTGCCGGACGGCACGGATGTCGCGTTCGATGGCGAAGTTGCCGCCTTTCAGGGCGGGTTGACACTGAAGAAGGAGAACGAGGCGCTGACGGTCTATCGCCTGTTGCCCGAATCATGAGACGTCACTCTCATAATTCGAGACTGCGGCGTACGGTGTGATCACGACGCCGCAGGGCGTCCGCAACCGGTCAAGCGAAGGAGCCGACCATGCCGCAGGAGTCCGCCGTCTACACCCACGGCCACCACGAGTCCGTACTGCGCTCCCACACCTGGCGCACCGCCGCCAACTCGGCCGGATACCTGCTGGATTCACTGCTGCCGCACATGCGGATCCTGGACGTCGGCTGCGGCCCCGGCACCATCACCGCCGATCTGGCCGCGCTGGTGCCGGACGGCGAGGTCATCGGACTGGAGCACGCACCGGCCGTCCTGGAGCAGGCGCGCGCCACCGCAGCGGGGCGCGGGATCGAGAACGTCCACTTCGCGGTCGGAGATGTCCACGCACTGGACTACCCGGATGACAGCTTCTGCGTGGTGCACGCCCATCAGGTGCTGCAGCATGTGGGCGATCCCGTCCAGGCGCTGCGCGAGATGCGCCGGGTCACCAGGCCCGGCGGGATCGTCGCCGTCCGCGATGCGGACTACTCGGCCATGACCTGGTATCCGGAGGTCGACGGGATGAGCGGCTGGCAGGACCTGTATCTGCGGGTGGCCCGCTCCAACGGAGGCGAGCCGGACGCCGGACGCCGGCTGCACGCCTGGGCGCGCCAGGCCGGATTCGACCCGGACTCCGTCACCGCCACCGCCGGCACCTGGTGCTACCGCACCCCGCAGGAACGGTCCTGGTGGAGCGAGCTGTGGGCGGACCGCACGGTCGCCTCGGCGTACGCCCGGATCGCGGTGGACGGCGGGCATGCCACGGCGGACGAGCTGGCACGGATAGCGGAGGCCTGGCGGGAGTGGGGCGCCCAGGAGGACGGCTGGTTCACCGTCCTGCACGGCGAGATCCTGTGCCGCGTCTGACGGCGCACCGGGCGGGCAAGGGTCGCCCAGCTCTCCTCTACCTACGGCACCAACGGCATCCCGCTGCGGGGTGGACAACCTTGGGCGGTCAATCTGATCGACCGGGACAAGATCGCCGCAAGATGCGCGGGCCGCCCGCCAGGCGGCGCAGACGTGGTCGTGATCGGCCTCCACTGGGGCGCCGAGTTGCAGCAGGCACCCAACGGGCAACAGCGCGCGCCGGCCTGCGCCCTCACCGCCGCGCGGGGCGCGGCGGACGCCCGCGGGAACCAGAGCTCGACGGCCCGCTTCACCTTCGCCCGCCAGGCCGGACCCGGTGCCCGCTGGGCGGTCCGCAAGGCCGAGTCCCTACCTCAACTCACCGATCCGGAGGGCGGGTTCAGGGTCGTCGACCTCGCGATCGCGCTGACCAGGGAGCCGCCGACTATGTGCACGCCCGTGACAGCATCCGCGGCATCGTGCTGTCCCTGGGCGGCCGACGACGGCCTGATCATGACCGAGTGACCGCACTCCCGCGGCCCCTCCGCACACTCCGGCCGACCCGGCTCATCGCCTGCGACATCCGGGACGGGAAGGCGTCAGGGGCGGGGATGGTCACCGGTCGCACCCGGCCGTTGTGCAGGGCGGAGATCCGCCAGCCGCGGTCGGCGCGGACGACCACGAGCGTCTGCCGGGACAGGCGGCGCCTGGGCAGTTCGGACCGCCAGGGCATCAGCACCGACGCCGTGCCGTGTAGAACGGCGACGTCCGGGGTGAGGTGGCGGATCGACTCCAGCTCACCCACCAGCGCGGAACCGGCCAGCACGCCGCGGAAGAGTCGGTCATGGTTCTCCTGAAGTGCCGTGCGGCCGGTCGCGCGGGTCCCGTCGTAGGAGACATAGTCGGCGTCGGCGGTGAAGCAGGCACCGAAAGCGGCCGCGTCGTTGTCGGTCCAGGCCTGCATGAAGCGCTCGAACAACCGGGTGATCTGCTCGTCGCTGGTAGGCATGACATCCTCCGTGAGCTATCATTTCGACTGTCGAACTTTACGCTAACAGAAAGATTCGAATGTCGAAAGATGGATCGCGAGGCCACGCCGCGGGTGAGGTGGCCATGCGGATGCGGACGCTCCAGCAGAGCATCGACGCCTTCGATGAAGCGGCCGCGGCCCTGCTGGGGCTGAACCGGACCGATCTGCGCTGCCTCGACCTCATCCTGGCCACGGACGCGATGTCGGCCGGCGAGCTCACCACGGCGGCCAAGCTGAGCCCCGCGGCGACGACGACCGCCATCGACCGCCTCGAACGGGCCGGCTTTGTCGCCCGCAGCCGGGATGCCACCAACCGGCGACGGGTGCTGGTTTCCGCCACCGACGCCGCCCATGCCGCCGAACGCGAGGTGTACGGGCCCGTCAGCGAAGCGGGGATGCGGGCGCTGCGGCACTACGACGAGGACCAACTCGCCGTCATCGGCGACTTCCTGGAGACGGCGCGCCGGGTCCAGGAGGAGCAGACGGCGCGCCTCAAGGAACTACGGGACCCCGCCCGGTCATCCGGTCGCCGAGCCGATCGCCGAACCGGTCGTTGATCGACCCCGCCCCCACCCCCGAATTCCTTCAACTAGGCTTGCCCGTATGGACATTCTGGGGACCTCATTGCGGGTGTGCGTCGGCGATCTCGATGCCGCGATCGGCGTCTACGAACGGCTGACCGGAGCCGAGGCCATACGCTTCCAGCGCGGCGGCGTCGCGGTCGCGGCCGTCGGGTGCTTCTTCCTGATGAGCGGCCCCGAGGCCGAGTTGTCGGTGCTGCGGAAGATCACCGCGACCCTCGCCGTCAAGGATGTGGACGAGGCGCTCGCCGACCTGTCGGCGGTCGGCGCGGATATCATCGCGGGCCCGCTGGCGACCCCGATCGGCCGCAATCTGGTCGCCCGTCATCCGGACGGCTCGGTCTTCGAGTACGTCGACCGGAAACAGGAGGGAAGCGCGGCCGGCGCATGAGCGGCTTCCTCGCGGCGTACCGCGCCGTCATGAGCATCGCCACCGAGGCCGCCGGGCGGGTGCGGCCCGGCCGCTGTCCCGAGTGGCCGAGCAGCACGGGATAACGGCCGGTCCGGGCCCGTCAATCGAGCCCGCGGTCACGACATGTCCACTTCCAGGACGATCTTGCCGCGGGCCCGGCCGGCCATACTCAACTGGAATGCCTCGGCCGCCTTCGCCAGGGGGAAGGTCGCCTCGACCGGAACGGTGAGCTGCCCGGCGTCCGCGAGGTCGGCGAGCGCGGTCAGATCGGCGGTATCGGGCCGCACCCACACCAGGTGGCCGCCCTTCGCCGTGACCTCGCCGTCGGCGATGGACACCACCCGCGTCCGGTCCTTCAGCAGTTCCTGCGAGACATCGATGACGCCGTCGCCCACGAAGTCCAGTGCGACGTCCACACCCTCGGGGGCGAGCGCCCGCACCCGGTCGGCGAGCCCCTCGCCGTAGGTCACCGGCTCGGCGCCCAGGGACCGCAGGAACTCGTGGTTGCGCTCGCTGGCCGTGCCGATGACACGGGCACCCCGGGCCACCGCGATCTGCACGCCGAGCGAACCGACGCCTCCCGCCGCGGCATGCACCAGCACCGTCTCGCCCCGCTTCGCGCCGACCCGCTTGAGCGCCTGATAGGCCGTCAGCCCGGCGAGCGGCAGCCCCGCGGCCTGCTGCCAGCTGAGCGCGGCCGGCTTGCGCGCCAGGGTCCGCACCGGGGCGGCGACCAGCTCGGCGAAGGTGCCGTGCTGCACGTCGTCCTTGCGGACATAGCCGATGACCTCGTCGCCGACCGCGTACTCGGTGGCGTCCGCGCCGACCGCCTCGACCACGCCCGCGACGTCCCACCCGGGGATCAGCGGGTAGTGGGCGTGCAGCATCGCATCCAGATAGCCCCCGACGATCTTCCAGTCCACAGGATTGACGCCGGCCGCCTTGACCCGGACCAGAACCGAGTCGGGACCCACCTTCGGGTCGGGCTGATCGGTGTACTCCAGGACCGAGGGGCCGCCATAACCGTTCGTGGTGATTGCCTTCATGACCGTCACAACGCGTGACGATGGCAGATCATTCCCACCGCCCGCACACGGTCACCGAATGGCGTAGGGCCTGTCCGACCCTGACCCATCGGACAGGCCCTAACTCCCCTGACAGCGCCCCGTACACGCCGGGCGGCCCGTCACACCGGCCGCATCCGGAACTCGTACCGGTCCGGAAGCGGGTGCTCGGTACGAGCCCTGGCGCGTGCCCCGTCGGAGACCGGACCGTCGCCCGCGACGAGGCGTTCGGCGATGGCGTACCAGGTGTCGCTGAGGACCTCGGCGCCCTCCCGGAGATCGGGGATCTCGAAGCCGGCGTCGAAGATCTCGCGGGCCGCGGCCGGTTGCCCCTGGGCGAGCAGCACCTGAGCGGTCAGCAGCCGGAACCGGCCGCCGGCCAGAGCGTCCTGGGACAGCCGTGCCAGCAGTTCCGCGGCCTCCTCGGCCCGGCCGGCGGCGAGCAGCGCGGGGACCGCCTCCCGGGCGAGCGCGGGCATGACCGCCCGCCAGACGCGGGCGGACGGATCGGGCCCGGCGGTTCGCACGGACCGTTCCGCATCGGCGAACGCCTCCGTGTACCGGTCGGCGGCGCGCGCCGTATCGCCCGCCTCGGACTCGGCAACGGCCAGGCAGTACAACGGCAGGCAACCGGCGCCGTGTGCCAGCGCGCGCTCCCAGCTGCGGACGGCCTGGGCGCGGTCGCCGGCGTGCCACTGCGCGAGGCCGAGGTGGTAGTCGGTGGCCGGCCCCGGCTGCGCGGACTCCAGCAGATCGCGCCAGGCCGGAGAGACCACCGTCGCTCCGGGGAGGGGCCCGGCGCCCGGGAGGTCGCCGGTTCTGAGCAGGGTCAGCCAGGGCTGCTGCTCCTCGCCCAGGGTCGCCGGGTCGAACGGTGTGCCGGGCAGGTCCAGGCCCGCGCGGGCGACTTCGAGGGCGCCCCAGCCGGAGCCGGTGGCCAGCGACTCCTTCGGTTCGGTGTCGGCGTACGGCCGCCAGGCGGCGTAGGCGGCATCGACGTCCGCCCGCGGCAGGGCCGCTTCCAGCCGGGCCGCGACCTCGCCGCGGGCCGTGCCCCAGTCCGTGCCGTGCACCGTCGCGGGGTCGGCGGCCAGCGGCCCGTACGCCTCCAGCCAGGCGAACTCGGCGCCGCCGTCGAGCGGTACGTGCTCCAGCTGTGTACGGGCCAGTCCCGCCTGGATCTCGGCGTAGCCGTCGGTGCCGGGCTCGGTGAGCCACTGCTGCCAGCGCCGCCCGGCACGCTCCGCGCCCCAGAGGAACAGCTTGCGGCCGCGGAGTGTGTCGGTGGAGGTCTGCACCAGGCCGCGGCCGTCCGCGCCGAGGGAGGTGATCCAGCGGCGGGCGCCGTCGGGGACCTCGTAGAAGTAGTCGGCGGGGAACGGGCTGCGCAGTGGGTAACTACGGTCGGCGCCGCCGGAGTCGGGGACCGGGACGCGGCGCAGTGTGCGTTCATAGCCGAAGTACCAGGCTTCGCTGGCGGGGGCGAGGACTCGTGTGCCGTCCCCCTCCGGGACCGCGATGTTGGACCACCAGTACACCGGCACGGTCTCGTGGTGCGGGTTGCGGATGCGTACGCCCACGTAGAGGAAGTCGGAGCCGTCCGGGAGCCACAGATCCACCTGGAACGGCAGATTGCGCAGCCGCTCCCACTCCCACAGGCGCAGCATCTCGCCGCCGTCCGGCGCCGGGACGCGGGCGGCGTGCACAGGGGCGCAGGAGAGAGTGGTGTGGCCGGTGGCGCCGATGTTCCATTCGATGCCGCCGGAGAACCAGGCGCCGTTGAGGGCGAATGCCGCGGGCTGAAGTACCGGGTTGCGGTAGAGCAGTTCGCGGTCGGTGGGCTTGTGGTGCAGGGAGTACACCCGGCCGCCGAAGCCGGGCAGGACGGTGGCGCGCAGCCGGTCGTTCTCGATGACGAGCGCGTCGAGACCGGTGTCGCGGCGGTCGCGGCCGTAGCCGTCGCGCAGCCGCGTGGGCAGGACCGAGCGGAGCGGGCGGTAGCCGATCTGGCGCGCCATGTCGGCGGGCAGTCCGGCGTTCTCGGGGATCTCGATGCGGTGCGGGTCGTCCGTGCCGCGCAGCGCGGGGAGCGGGTTGTCCGGGCCGATGGGGGCCGCGGGAAGGGTCAGGGTGGTGCGTCGCACGCTCGTGGCCACGGCTGCCTCGCAAGGTAGGACCGGGCCGCCTCGGCTGCGGCGGCCCCCTGTTGACCATGGAACATCGTCAACGCCCGGCTGAACAGGGCATCTTGCGACTCACCTCGGCCCGGTCGGGTCAGGGTTGCGCAAAGACGCGCTCAAGGAGGTCGGCGAGCAGCGCCGCGCCGGCCCCCTCCGGGTCGCGGTCCGGGTCGTAGATCGTCACATCGATGCCGACACAGCGCGGCGAGGCGGCCAACGGGCCGAGCAGATCCCTCAGTTCGCCGGTGAGCAGGCCGTCCGGATCGGGGCTGTCGACGGCCGGCATGACGGACGGGTCGAGGACATCCGCGTCGAGGTGGATCCAGAAGCCGTCGAGCGGGGAGCTCTGGAGGTGGCCGAGCGCCTCGCGGGCCACCGCGTCCGGGCCGCGCCGCCGGATCTCGCCGACGGGGGTGTGGCGGATGCCCAGGGCGGCCAGCTCCGGCTGGTCCTCGTCGGCGTCGCGGATGCCCAGCAGGCTGACGTCCTCGTCCCGGACGTACGGCCGCAGGCCCTCGATGTCGGTGAGATCCGGCTGCCCCCGCCCGGTGATCTGCGCGACGCCCTCGCCCGCCGCGGCGCCGACCGGGCCGTTCAGTTCCGTGTTGCCGGGGTGTCGGAAGTCGCCGTGCCCGTCGAGATATGCGACGCCGTAGCGGCCCAGCCTGCGCAGCGCGAGAACGATGCCGAGCAGGATGCTGCAGTCGCCGCCGAGCAGCACCGGGAAGTCGCCGCCGAGGACGTGGCCTTCGAGGCGCTTGGCAAGGCTGCGGGTGTAGTCGGCGATGGCGGCGGCATTGAAGTCGCCATCGCCCTCCTGCCACTCCCCCAGGTCGTAACGCGGCGGCACCACCACCCCGCCCTCCAGCGCGCCCAGCCGCCGCAGCAGACCCTGTTCGCGCAGCGCGCCGGGAAGCTTGTAACAGCCGGGGACGGTGCCGGGCGCGGGCGGCCGCAGTCCCAGGTTGGAGGGGGCATCGATCAGTACGGTGCGACGCATACGGCGATCTTCACACATACCCGCGGCAAAAAGAGGAGGCCGCAGAAGATCCGCCGAAATACCCTGTCACTTCAGCTCACTGACAAATCCGGCGCACGACGAAACAGATCGGAAAGCGGCACCCATGGCGACGCAGCACACCTACCGAGTCATCGTCCGCGGCAAATGGGACGCCCTGACGGAGGAGTCCCGGGGGACGCTGCTCGCCGAGGTGGACGACCACGGTCTGTCGCAGATGCAGTTCACGCCGGAGGGCTCGCTGGCCTACGAGGCCGCGCTGAAGTCCTTCACCTACCGTTACGTGATCGTCTCGGACGCGGCAGACGGCGAGGAGATGGCGGCCGCGCTCGCCGAGGACAAGGCGGAGACCGCGCTGACGGCGGCGGGCCACGGCTACCGGGAACTGCGCTCCACGGCCACCGACATGGACACCATGAAGATCAACCGCAAGGCTCGGTAGCCGAGGCCCCGTCGGAAGGCTGCGCGGCGGCGCTCGGCTCGTTGAACCGCAGCCGGTTGCCGAAGGGATCGGTGAGGGTGAGGCAGGTACCGATCTCGTCGTGCTCCAGACCGGGCCGCAGATACGGGTAGCCCTTGGCGGCCAGCTCGGCGTGCAGCTCACGCACCCCGCTCAGCTCCATGTAGACGGTGGAACCGGGTGTCGCATCCCCGTGGTGCTCCGACAGATGAAGAACGAGGTCACCGCGCGAGACCTGGGTATAGAGCGGCATTCCCGGCTCGAAGCGGTGCTCCCAGTCGACGGTGCAACCGAGGTAGTCGACGTAGAACTCATGGGCCTTGGCCACGTCGAAAATCCGGAAGACCGGAACGCTGCGACGGAAGACGATATCCATGCCGGACATGGAATCACGCCGTGCCCTCATGGACCATCTCGCTGGTGATCGCCCAGCGCTCGTGGTCGCGCCAGGCACCGTCGATGAAGAGGAAGTCCGGGGAGAACCCCTCCAGCCGGAACCCGGCACGCTTGACCAGGGCGATCGACTGCGCGTTGCCCGGCTGGATATTGGCCTCCAGCCGGTGCAGCCCCAGCACTTCGAAGGCATGGTGCAGTACGAGCCGCAGCCCCTCGCTCATCAGCCCGCGCCCGGCGGCGTGCGCGAACCCGCCGTAACCGATCGCACCGCACCGGAACCCGCCGTGCACGATGTTGTTGATGGTGAGAAAGCCCGCGATCCGGCCGGTCTCGTGCTCGCAGATCAAGAAGCCCTCGCGGACCGGCTCCTGGAGCCTCTGGAAGTAGCTGTCGTACGCGTCGTCGGTGACGGGCGGGAACAGCCAGGAGCGGTGCAGCTCCGCGCTCTCGCGCGCCCGCGCCGTGAACTCTTCCCGGTCGGCGGCGGTGAAGGGCCGGATGCCGACCCGCGGGCCGCGTGCGAGGTAACGATCATTGGACGTCATCGGCAGATCGTACGAAGGGGTGCGGCGTCTGGCCAGGCTATTTACCCCGAGCGGGCGGCACGCGCCAGACTACGCCGGCGCCTCGCCGGCCGTGCCCCGCACCCGGCTGCGTTCGCGCTCCCCCGCGCTCGGTACGGCGAGTGCCAGCCGGCGGTGCGTCCGGCGCAGCATCGTGCGGGCCATGAAGGGGTGCACGCGCCGTACGAAGGCGAAGTACAGGCGGCCGGCCGTGTTGTGGGTACGGACGACCGTGCCGAGCGTGACCCGGCCGTCCTCGACGAGGATCGAGGCGCGGAAGTCGAGGTGCCCGGCGTCCTCGCCGAGCAGGATCTCGCCTTCCTCGCGGCCGACGACGGGGAATGACGCGCCGCGCAGCACGCCCTGCCAGGCGGCCGGATCCTCCGGCATGCCCGGCCGCAGCTCCATCTGCCAGGCGTCCTGGAAGTCGGTGCGGGGGAAGGCACGGTGCGCCAGCCGGGCCCCGGCGGGGAGGTCGACGGCCTTGGGCCGGTCCCACACCAGACGGTTCAGCAGTCGCACCCATGGCGTCCAGCGGACGGGGTTGCCGACCCGGCCGGTGGCCGCCCGTTCGATGTTGTCGAAGATCTCCTCGACGACGGTGCTGTGCAGCGCCCGGATCGCCGCCGACCACAACAGCTTCTGCACACCCCCGTGTTCATTCTCCAAGACGTGTTCCACCAGGCAGCTGTCCGGGCCGAGGGGCCGTACGAAGATCGCGTGGTAGCCGGTCGGGGGGTCCGGGGTGAAGTCGAAGCGGATGTGGCGGCCGGGTTCGTGGGCCGCGACGCGGTAGCGGACGAACCCGTGGCCACCGTCGGCGCCGACGCCAAGGGGACGGTCGAAGCGCATCGCCGGCCAGGCCGGCGTCGGGAAGACAGGATCATCGTCGCTGCCGAGCCGGTCGATCAGGGCTCCGACGGTGTCGGCCGAGGCCGGGATGGTGCGGGTGTGGACGTCGCGGACCATGCCCATCGGGCACACCTCCATACGGTTGCGTATGTTTGACCGTACGGTACCGTATGGTCATGGCGCAACAGCGAGCGAAGGAACCCCGCGGTAGCGGCACACGGCAGCGACTGACCGCCCAGGACTGGGCCGATGCCGCCCTGGCGGCCATGAGCGAGGGCGGCGGGCTGGCGGCGCTGGCCGTCGAACCGCTGGCCGCCCGGCTGGGCACCACGAAGGGCAGCTTCTACTGGCACTTCGCCAACCGGGAGGCGCTGATCCAGGCCGCCCTGGAGCGCTGGGAGGAGATCGGCACGGAAGCCGTGATCGTCGAGGTGGAGGCGGAGCCCGATCCGGCGAAGCGGCTCCGCAAACTGTTGCACCGGGCCACGGGCTCGGCCACCGACGACACCCTGGAGCTGTCGCTGCTGGCGACGGCCGCCCATCCGGGCGTGGCGGCCGTGCTCGCCCGGGTGACCGAACGCCGTATCGGCTATGTCACCGCACTCTTCGCGGAGTTGGGCTTCTCCGAGGCGGAAGCGGAGCGCCGCGGCCTGCTCGCGTACTCCGCCTTTCTCGGGCACACCCAGCTGGGCCATGCGGTCCCACAGACCTTGCCCACCGGAGCCGCGCACGAGCGCTATCTCGACTCGGTGATCGACACGTTGGTGGGCCGGGAGTGACGGCGCGCCGCGGCACCGCCCACCTGACCGTCCGTCACGTGCCCCACTATCACGCGACGGACGGTAGCGGCAACCGGCCGGACCATGACGGAATCACCGGAACGGGTGCGAGCGGGCCGAACTCGGCCGAAAGTAGAGCAAGTTGGCCGAACTGCGCGTAGACGTTCGCGGTACACCTGACTTGAAGTGGAGATCGGCGCGTCCAACACGGCGCGCATCAGCGTTGACATCCGCCGACGCGAGCACCTCAGGTCCCTCGTCAAGGACGTCCCTCATACGGGAGGCAATCCGTGACCGAAGCAGTTTCCTTCCCCCAGGACCGCACCTGTCCTTACCACCCACCGGCCAGCTATCAGCCGCTGCGCGAGGCCGGCCCGCTGTCGCACGTCACCTTCTACGACGGCCGGTCGGTATGGGCGGTGACCGGCCACGCCGAGGCGCGGGCGCTCCTCGCCGACCCGCGGCTCTCCTCCGACCGGCAGAACCCGGCGTTCCCGATCCCCGTCGCGCGCTTCGCGGACGCCGCCCGGCGGATAAAGGCGCCCCTGATCGGCGTGGACGACCCGGAGCACAACACCCAGCGCCGGATGCTGATCCCCAGCTTCAGCGTGAAGCGGATCGCCGCGATGCGCCCGGAGATCCAGCGCGTCGTCGACGAGCTCATCGACCGGATGCTGACACAGGGCCCGCCCGCGGAGCTGGTGTCCGCATTCGCGCTGCCCGTCCCGTCGATGGTGATCTGCTCGCTGCTCGGCGTGCCCTACTCCGACCACGAGTTCTTCGAGGAGGAGTCCCGCCGTATCCTCCGCGGCCCCACGGCAGAGGAAGCGGAGGACGCGCGCCTCAAGCTGGAGGACTACTTCACCGAGCTGATCGCCCGCAAGGAGAGGGAGGGGGGCGACGGGCTGCTGGACGAGCTGGTCTCGGAGCGGCTGCGGACCGGCTCCCTCGAACGCGAGGAACTCGTCCGGCTCGCCATGATCCTGCTGGTCGCCGGCCATGAGACCACGGCCAACATGATCTCGCTGGGCACCTTCGCGCTGCTGGAACACCCGGAACAGCTGGCGAAGTTGCGTGCCGACGAAAGTCTGATTCCGGCCGCGGTCGAGGAGCTGCTGCGGTTCCTGTCCATCGCCGACGGCATGCTGCGGGTCGCGACGGAGGACATCGAGGCCGGCGGCCGGACCATCCGGGCCGGCGACGGGGTGGTGTTCCCCACGTCCCTGATCAACCGGGACGACACCGTGTATCCGTCACCGGACGATCTGGACCTCAGCCGCTCCGCCCGCCATCACGTGGCGTTCGGTTACGGGATTCACCAGTGCCTGGGCCAGAACCTCGCCCGTGTGGAGATGGAGATCGCGCTGCGCTCCCTCGTCACCAGGATCCCGGATCTGCGACTCGCCGTGCCGGCTGCCGAAATTCCGTTCAAGCCGGGTGACACTTTGCAAGGCATGATCGAACTGCCTCTGGCTTGGTAGCTCCCATGGAGGCGGACGAGCGAAAGGGGTCCGGGATGCGGATCACCATCGACAAGAACAGCTGTATCGGCTCCGGCCAGTGCGCCCTGACCGCGCCGTCGGTGTTCACTCAGGACGACGACGGCTACAGCGAGGTGCTGCCCGGCCGTGAGGACGGCGGGGGTGACCCCATGGTGAGGGAGGCCGCCCGCGCCTGCCCCGTGCAGGCCCTCACCGTCGAGGACGCCTGACGGCACGACGCACGGGCGGCTGACGCCCTGCGCACGGAACGACACGGAGGACACGGAGGACGCGGACGACACGGACGGCGCACGGCTGAGGCCGGCGGCCGCCCCGCGCACGACACGTACCGCCCTCGCACTCATACCTACGGCATCCACCCCATCCGCTACCGCAACACCCCCTGGGTGACGGGAAGTTCGAGGACTCCCGTGTCCTCGGGCGCGCTGCTGACCGTCACCGGCTTGACGCCGCGATTGCCCGCATAGGCGGAGTCGCTGGCGGCGACGACGAAGCGCAGCCGGTGCCCCGGCTCGAAACGGTGCACGATGCCCGGTAGTTCCACGGTGAACCTCCGGGTCACATCGGGCACCCGGGCCGGGGCCACCAAGCGGTGCACCAGCGTCTTCGTGCCGTCCGGCGCGACGTCGTACAGTTTTGCGAAAAGCACCAGCTTTTCGGCCGCGTCGGCGGAATTCTGCACCTGCTCGGTCTTGGGCGAGGCGACCTTGAGCGTCGCCCTGGGCGCGCCCACCACGTCCACCGGTCCGCCGGTCACCGGCTCGGACATCCAGTCCAGATAGGTGCCCTTCGTGTCGAACGGCGCATGGTCCGGCAGCCCGAACAGCGCGGCCAGCGAGCTCTCCGAGTGGCTGGTCGCCAGCCGCGCATTGCGGTACTCCCGGTCGCCGTGCGCCACCTTGCCGCGGTTGTCGACGAGCTTGCCGTCGCCGGAGAGATAGAGCCGCTGGCCGCCACCCACCGGGTAGCCGGGCGAGGTGGCATAGGTGGGCCCGTTGGTCGCCCAGTCCCGGTAGTACGCGAAGGCCGGCCCGGTGTCGGTCCCCTTCCGGTGGTGCAGATAGCGGTCGAACCAGTCGAGGATCCGGCGCCCGACGTAGCTGGTGTCCAGGTTCCCCTCGGCGAGGTTGAGTTCACCCTTCGCGGGCTTCCTCATGCCGCCGCTGTGCCCCCAGGCCTGCCAGATCATCTTGGTCTCGGTGCCCTGCCCGGCGAGGGTCCGGTAGGTGGCCGCGGCCTCGTTGAGATTGAAGAGGGTGTCGGCCTGGCCCTGGACGAGCAGCGTCGGCGCCTTGACCGACTTCAGATAGGAGACCGGGGAGACGCTGCGCGCATAGGCGACCGTCGCCTCGGTCTCGCCGGGCGGGTACCTCCTGGAGTCCAACAGCCGCTTCATGTCGCAGGCCGGCTCGACGAAGTGCAGGCAGCCCCCGCCGCCGACCCGCGAGCGGTCCAGCTGGGGCTTGACCAGCCCCTGCGCCTCACCGAGCAGAAAGAACCCGTTGGTCCACTGGTGCTTGTACGCGCCGGGCACCGATGCGCTGACGCCGTACCTGCGGCCGGCGTTGTTGGGGAACAGGGAGTAGGAGAGGTCGTTCCAGGTGATGAGCGGGACGAGCGCGTCCACCCGGTGGTCGACGGACGCGGTGGCCAGCTGGATCGCCCCGCCGTACGACCCGCCGATCATGCCGACCCGGGGGTCGTTCCGGCCGTCCTTGGTGACGTAGTCCACGCGGGTGCCGTTGTCGGCCGTCCGGGCGCCGGCCAGGAAGTCGAGCAGCTGGCTTGCCGCCATACCGTCGATCGCGGGGTCGTCGAGGGAGATCGGGCAGCCGGACTTTCCGAAGCCGAGCCCGGAGTAGGCCAGCGCGACATAGCCGCGGGTGGCGAACGCCTTGGCGCTGGCGGCGGTCGAGCTGTCCGCCTTGCTGCCGCCGAAGCCGTTGGTGGTCAGCACGGCGGGCGACCGATGCCCGGAGTTGACGCCGGACGGGCGGTAGAGGTCCGCGTCGACGGCGCAGTCACGGTTGCCGGCCCGCACGGTGATCTTCAGCGCGGTGACGGTATACGGGTCGGAGGCGTCCGACGTCGCGGGAGCGGCCAGGGCGAGGGGCGCCACGAGGGCGGTGCCGGCCAGCAGGGTGAGAGAGGTGCGGAGCACCGGGCGGGACACGGCTCGGGGCATGCTGGGCACGAAGACCTCCACAAGGACATGTCGTACCAACCAGTCGGTAACGGCGCGCTCATGCTGTGACACGAGCAAGGGGAAGTCAACGATCCTGGTACGCGTCGCTGATAGGACGTCAGTGCAGTGCATACTCCCGGGCTATGGACGGCGCCGGAGTGCGCACATCAGCCCCTGAGGGAAGCACTGGTGACGATACGTCAGGCATCTTGGTGGCTTTGTGGCTTCGTGACTTTGCGGCTGTCCCGTGTACCGGCATATGGGTCACGTCAGCGCCGGGGCCTCGAACGTCAACGTACCGGCCGTCGCATCGAGCTCCGCTGCCACGCCGAGCGGCACGGTCAGCGCAGAGTCTCCGTGGCCGAAACCGAATTCCTCGGCCACCGGCACCCCCAAACCGCCCAGCCGCTCCGCCAGCACCTCCCGTACCCGGTCGTACGGCCCGCAGCGGGCCCAGGAGCCGAGGACGATCCCGGCGACGCCGTCCAGCCAGCCGGCCCGTATCAGTTGGGTCAGCGCCCGGTCGATGCGGTACGGCGGCTCTCCCACGTCCTCCAGCAGGAGCAGGCCGCCCGCCGCGCCGCGCCTGGCCTGCGAGGTGCCCAACTCGGTGGCGAGCATCGCCAGACAGCCGCCGAGGGTGACCCCGCGGGCCCGGCCCGGCGCCAGCGGCCGGGCGGACACGGACGCCAGGGCGCGGACGGCCTCCGGCGCGAAGAGAGTGCGCCGCAGCTGCTCGCGGGTCGCGTCGTCCTTGAGGAAGACCTCGCCCGCGACGGCCGGGCCGTGCAGCGTGGACACCCCGGCGCGCACTGCGAACGCCTCGTGCAGCACCGTCACATCACTGAAGCCGATCAGCGGCTTCGGGGCGGCGGCCCGGATGGCGTCCCAGTCCAGCAGGTCGACCATCCGCTGGGCGCCGTAGCCACCGCGCGCGGCGAACACCGCTTTCACGGACGGATCGCACCAGGCCTCCTGGAGGTCGCGGGCACGGTCCTCGTCCGGCGCCGCGAGATAACCCAAGGTGTCGTGGGTACCCCGGACATGGGCCGAGGCGACCGGGTCGAGATCCCAGCCGCGCAGGACGTCCAGTCCGCAGTCCAGGCGCTCCGGGTTGATCGGGCCACTGGGCGCAACGACCGCCACCCGGTCGCCGGGGTACAGCCGCGGGGGACGGATCAGCGCGGGCGCCGTCATGTGCGCAGCTCCAGGGTCGGGATGTCGTCACGGGTGAGACCGAAGGTCTGCACGTAGAGGGAGAGTTCGGCCTCCACAGCGCGCACCATGGTCTCCTCGCGGCGGAAGCCGTGGCCCTCGCCGGGGAAGGACAGATAGGCGTGCGGCATGCCGCGGCCGGCGACCTCGGCGAGGAACCGGTCGCACTGCGCGGGCGGGCACACCACGTCGTCCAGGCCCTGGAGCAGCAGGAACGGCGCGGCGATACGGTCCGCGCGGTACAGCGGGGAACGTTCCCGGTAGCGGTCCGGGACCTCGGCGAGCGGGCCGACCAGCGACTCCAGATAGTGCGACTCGAAGTCATGGGTCTCGCCGGTCGCCCAGCCGGCCAGGTCCAGGATCGGATAGCTGATCGTGCCGCAGGCGTAGAGGTCGGTGGAGGTCAGCGAGGCGGCGGTGGTCCAGCCGCCGGCGCTGCCGCCGCGGATCGCCAGCCGGGCGGAGTCGGCGCTGCCCTCGTCGGCGAGCGCGCGGGCGACCGCCGCGCAGTCCTCGACGTCCACGACGCCCCATTGGCCGCGCAGCCGCTCGCGGTACTCCCGTCCGTAGCCCGTCGAGCCGCCGTAGTTGACCTCGGCGACGCCGATGCCGCGGGAGGTGAAGTAGGCGATCTCCAGGTCGAGAACCAGCGAGGCATGGCCGGTGGGGCCGCCGTGGGCCCACACGACGAAGGGCGGCAGCTCGCCTTCGGGGGCGATGTGGCCGGGGTTGTGCGGGGGGTAGATGTGGGCGTGGATGTCGCGGCCGTCGGGCCCGGTGAAAGTGCGCTCCTGGGGCCGGGGGTAGTAGGCCGGGTCCAGGACGTCGGCGTGCCGGGCGGCGATCGCCCGGGAGCGGCCGGTGCAGGTGTCCAGCTCGACGATCTCGTAGGAGCTGTGCGGGCCGGCGGCGATGCCGATGACTCGGCTGCCGTGCACGGCGAGGGTGGGCGCCCATTCCGTCCAGGGGCCGACCGAATCGACCAGCTCGCCGGTGACCGGGTCGAGGATGCCCAGGGTGTTGCCGCCGCGGCCGTGGAGGACCGCGATCGTGCCGGCCTCCAGCGGCAGGAACCAGCGCTGGCCGATATTCCACAGCGGACCGCCGAACTCCTCCTCCCGGGCCGGGCACAGACCGCGGCTCGCCACCACACCGTCGTCCGCCGTGTCCGGGTCGATGCGCTGGAGCTCCCACCAGCCGCTGAGGTCGGAGACGAACAGCAGCGAGCCGTCGGCAGCCCATTCGAGCTGTGCGACGGACTCTCCCGCGTCGCCGCCGCCGGGCGTGCCGGGGCCGAGGTCGCCGACGAGCGGCCGGACGTCCGTGAACTCCGCCTCGGCCTCCCCGTCGGCGACTTCGGCGATCATCACCAGCGTGCCGTCCCAGGGCATCCGGGGGTGGTCCCAGGCGATCCAGGCCGCGCGCCGGCCGTCCGGGGAGAGCCGCGGGCCGGTGACGAACCGGTGCCGGTCGTCAGTCAACTCCCTTACCGCGCCGCGGTGTTCGGCAGCGGAGCCGTCCAGCGGCACGGCGGCGATCACCCGGCGTACGTCCGTGGGCAGCTCGCCGGTGAACTCCTCCAGGACGCACCACACCTCGCCGCGGTCCGGGAGCAGCACCGGGTCGACCCAGCGCAGGCCGCCGCCGACGGCGGACAGCGGGGTGAGCGGGCGCGGGGCGGCGCCGCTGTCCGGTTCGTAGGCGTACAGACGCTGGTCGGCGAAGTCGCTGAAGACGACCAGCGGTCCGCGCTCGGTGACCGTGCCGGCCCAGGGCTGGCCACCGTACTCCAGCACCCGGCTGCGGACGTTCCAGGGCGCGGGCAGCACCGACTCCTCGACGCCGTCCGGCCGCCTGCGTATCAGCGCCCGGCGGCCGCCCTCCGCGGGACGCGGCTCCGTCCACCAGACCTCGTCGCCCACCACGCCGACGAACGCCGGACGGCCGTCATGGGCGGCGACCGTACGGGCGTCTATCGGAGACGGCCAGGTTCCGTAAGGGGCGGTGGTCACCATGCTGGAAGTCCTCCTCTGCCGGACACCCCGGAGGGCGTGCCCTACGCCGTTCGCAGAAATTGGTCGAGTACCCGGACACCGAAGTGCAGTGCCTCGACGGGAACACGTTCGTCCACGCCATGGAAGAGCGCCTGGTAGTCGAAGTCCTCGGGAAGTCTGAGCGGGGAGAAGCCGTAGCCGGCGATGCCCAGCCGGGAGAACTGCTTGGCGTCCGTGCCGCCCGACATGCAGTACGGGACGACATGGCCCTCTGGGTCGAAGGCTTCGATCGCAGCCCGCATCGCGGCATACGTCGGGGAGTCGAGGGGGGCCTGCAACGCCACCTCGCCATGGTGGTAGTCCCAGGCCACATCGGGCCCGGTGAGCGCGTCCATGGTCGTACGGAACTCGGCCTCGCCACCGGGGACGACCCGGCCGTCCACGTAGGCGACGGCACTGCCGGGGATCACATTGATCTTGTAACCGGCCTCCAGCATCGTCGGGTTGGCACTGTTGCGGACCGTCGGCTCGACCAGCTTGGCGGACGCACCGAGCTTGCTCAGCAGGGTGTCGACGTCGAAGTCGGGGGCTTCGGGATCGGCGTCGATACCGTGCAGCGCGGCGAGTTCGCGGAGCGCGGCCCGGACCGTCGGGGTGAGCCGGACCGGCCATTCGTGCTCGCCGATCCGGGCCACCGCTGCGGCCAGCCGGCTGACGGCGTTGGCGTGGTTGACCTTCGAGCCGTGCCCGGCCTGGCCCTGCGCGGTCAGTTTCAGCCAGGCGGTGCCGCGCTCCCCCGCCGCGATCGGGTACAGCTGCATTCCACCGCCGGCGTGGAAGGTGAAGGCCCCGGACTCGCTGATGCCTTCCGTACAGCCCTCGAAGAGGTCGGCATGGTGGTCCGCGAGGAATCCCGAGCCGTCCTTGGCACTGGCCTCCTCATCGGCGGTGAAGGCCAGCACGATGTCGCGCCGCGGCCGCACGCCCGCGCGTGCCCACTGGCGGACGACGGCGAGCATCATCGCGTCCATGTTCTTCATGTCGATGGCGCCGCGGCCCCAGACCACGCCGTCGCGGACCTCCCCGGAGAACGGATGCACGCTCCAGTCGGCGGGCTCGGCGGGCACCACGTCCAGATGGCCGTGGACCAGCAGGCCGCCGGCCGCCCGGTCGGTGCCCTCGATACGGGCGACGACATTCGTCCGTCCCGCGCTGCGCTCCAGCAGTGTCGGTTCGATACCGGCATCGGCCAGCCAGTCGGCGGCGTACTCGGCGGCCGGGCGCTCCCGGCACT
Source organism: Streptomyces sp. NPDC050636 (assembly GCF_040654775.1). Taxonomy (NCBI): domain Bacteria; kingdom Bacillati; phylum Actinomycetota; class Actinomycetes; order Kitasatosporales; family Streptomycetaceae; genus Streptomyces; species Streptomyces sp. NPDC050636. The sequence continues at coordinate 79,935 of NZ_JBFAIP010000002.1, read as the reverse complement.
CGCCGTCACCGGCATTGGTCGTGTCGATACGGATCAGATCGGAGGTGAACCGGACGACCTCGTCGAGGGCCTGCTGATCGACCGGCCCGGTGTGGTCAGCCATATTGTTCCTCCACGGCGGACGAGACGACGGTGGTGACCGCCTTGAAGCACCGGATGGCTTCATACATGTTCTGACTGGTATACGCGACGCGGCGCTCACCGCTGCGCTCCACGCCGGGGACCCAGGTCGCCGCGCCCGCCAAATGCTCGGCGTCGAACTCCATCTCAACCCGGAACGGCCCGCGCCGCACGGGCTCATGACGCACCGCGAGGGCCGCCCCCTCGCGAGCCGCCTCCCGGATATCGGCCGCCGTCCGGGCCGGCGGCCGGCAGACCGCGGCGTAGCGCGACACATAGTCCTTGACCGCGGCCTTGGGCGCCTGAGGCGCATAGCCCAGGGCATCCTCACAGGTCAGGTCGTCACCGGTGACCAGCACCACGGGCACGCCGTATTCGGCCACCACGAGAGAGTTGAGATATCCCTCGCTCGCGCGGGTCCCGTCGACCCAGACACCGGTGAGCGAGTTCGCGAGGTACGTATGCGCGAGCACCCCTTCCGTGCCCGCCGCCGTGTGGTACCCGACGAAGGCGATGCCGTCGACGTCGCCGTGCTGCACTCCCTCGACCATGCTCAGCGACTTGTGCCGACCGGTGAGCATCTCTGCGCGCTCATCAAGCTGCTCCAGCAACAGATTCCGCATCGACCAATGCGCTTCATTGACGAGCACCTCGTCGGCCCCGCCGTCGAAGAACCCTGCGATCGCCGCATTGACATCGGAGGTGAACATATGGCGGCAGCGCTCCCACTGCGGCGTGCCGGGCAGTACGTCAGCGGGCCAGGTCACGCCGGTGGCGCCCTCCATGTCCGCGGAGATGAGGATCTTCATGCCGTCACGTTACGCGTGACCGAACACCCGAACCAGGCCTGTGGATAACTCCGGAGGTCTAGTCCACCGAAGATCGACCCAGGTGGCTCAACAGCACCCGCCGTCCACCTGAGGACCCGTGAAATTCCACGCCCTGCCGATAAATGGGAGGAGGCGGAGGCCCCGGGCATTCAGGATGGCGGCTCCTGAGCGGGGTGGGAGGTGATCCAGCGGTGGCGTACGTCCCAGGTGCCGCCCTCGGCGGTCACGCCGCGCAGGCCGTGAAGGGTCTCCGGGCCGGCAAGCGCCGGCAGGGCGGATTGCCGCAGCGAGGCGAAGGCCACGGTGCGGGCCGGGTCCCAGTCGGTGCTGTGACGCAGACGGCGGCTCATCTGGACCCAGCCGAAGGGGGCCGCGGCCACGACCCAAGCGTCCGGTGTCTGCGCGGTCAGCCGCCGGGCCGGGCGCAGCCAGGACGCGGCCGTCTCGGGCCAGTCGACGACCGCGAGGACCCTGTGGCCCAGCGCCCGCCAAGCGGTGGTGAAGGCTTCCGCGGCGGCGCGGGAGGCGGCATCGCGGCTGTGGCCGACCGCCACGGTCTCGACACGCGGCTTCCAGCGCTCCAACATCCCGATGAGAGCGGCGAGTTCGGCCTCGGTGTGCGGGGCGGGCCGCGGCAGGTCGCCGTACTCGGCCAGGTCCTCGGCGCTGATCAGCGGCGAGCCGGACGGACTGCCCTCGTCAGGTGGCATGCCCTCGTCCGGTGGTATGCCCTCGCCCGGTGGCACGGCCTCACGACGCGTCATGGAAGACCAGCCCCAGCGCGTGCCGCCGCCCCGAGCGGACGGTGCTCACGCCGTGCCGCATGGCGCCCGCGGACCAGCCGCGCTTGCCGGCGACCGGTCGGTCGCGGGTGGTGAAGATCAGGCCGTGGCCCTGGCGCAGGGCGGTGCTGGTGCCCCGGGACTGGGCGCGGGGCCGCTGTTCGACGAGCAGGAACTCGCCACCGGTGTAGTCGCTGCCGTATTCGTCCAGTCCGATGACGACCTGGAGGGGGAAGAGCATGTCGCCGAAGACGTCACGGTGCAGGGCATTCCAGTCGCCCGCCTCGTAGCGCAGCAGGATCTGCGCCGAGCGGGCCTGTCCCGCCTCGTGACACATCGTCAGCCACTCGTCCAGAGTGTCCGGCCAGGGCGCCGGACGCCCGAGCCGGGCGGCCCAGTCGCGGGCGATGGCCAGCAGATGCGGGTAGAACGCGGCGCGCAGTTCGGCGATCGGCTCGGGCAGGTCATGGCTGAAATAGCGGTACTGGCCGGAGCCGAAGCGATGGCGGGCCATGTCGATGGTGCTACGGAACAACTCCGCCCGCTCGTAGAGGCCGGCGATGTCGCGGCACTCGGCGGGGGTGAGCAGCTGCGGGGTGAGCGCGCACCCGTAGGCGTCCAACTCACCTGCGAGTGCTGCCCAGTCGGCGCCGTCGAGGTGCTGCTCGGCCTGCGCGGCGGCGGTGTCGGGGTTGCCTGCGTACCTGATCGGGGCGGTGTCGGTTTCCGTGGCGGCGTCGGTGACGGTGCCCGGGTCCGTGCCGGTGTCGGTGCCGGTGTCGGTGTCGGTGCCGGTGTCGCTGTCGCTGTCGGTGGTCATGCCGGGCCTCAGGCCTCCCGGGTGGCGCCTTCGAGCAGCAGAAGCTGCTGCTTGCGCTCCAGGCCGCCGGCATAGCCGGTGAGCGCGCCGTTGGCGCCGATCACCCGGTGGCAGGGGCGTACGACGAGCAGCGGATTGGCCCCGATCGCGGTGCCGACGGCGCGGACCGCGGCGCGCGAGGCGCCGATCTGCGTGGCGATCTCGCCATAGCTGCAGGTCTTGCCGTACGGGATGGCTTCCAGGGCCTGCCAGACCTGCCGTCGGAAGTCGGAGCCGCTGGCGACGTACTCGATGTCGAAGCGGGTGAGCGTGCCCTCGAAGTACGCGGCGATCTGGGAGGCGATCGCGGCGAACGCCGCCGGGTCCTCGGTCCAGCCGTCCTGGACGGTGGCGCCGCGCTTCTGCCCGGGGACGGACAGCGAGGCGAGCGCAGTGCCGCCGGTGGCGGTGGCGGACTTCTCGCCCGCCAGCAGCAGCTCACCCAGAGGGCTGTCGATTGTCGTGTAGACCGTCATCGGTCCGGTCCTTCCTGATGGTGCAGCGCTGGATGATTCAGCGCCGCATGGTTCAGCGCCTCGTCGTTCCGCGCCGCGTTGTTCTCTTCAATCCCTGTTCTCTTCAATCTCTTCAACGACAACTCTGCGGCTGTTGAACGGAAATATCTGGCGGGTTTCGGACATCGCATTTGGGCTCGGCGCGATCACGCTGCTGACCGGGCCGGGCGCCGCGAGCCAGATGAGACATAGGACTTACTCGTCTAGAGCACGTCGCTCGCCGAATCCGCCAGCTTGTGCCGCGCCGCGCGCGCGGCCGGCAGGATCGACGCAGCCCCCGCGACCACCACCGCGACGACACCGACCAGCAGCAGGACCCCCAGGCCGGGACGCTGGGCGATGCCGGTTCCCCAGCCGCTGGCACGGCCCTGGAGGTCGATGAGCCACTCGGAGGCGGAGACCCCGAGCACGGTGCCGGCCACCGCGGCGGCCAGGGCGATGAAGACGGTCGCGGATACGATCACCGCAGCGATCTGACGCGGGGTCAGGCCGACGGCCTTCAGGGCGAGCAGGTCGCGGCCGCGGTCACGTACCCCGGCACTGACCGTCGTCGACAGTTCCGCCAGCCCGATCAGTACGAGGACGGAGATCAGGCCGGCGGTGACCGCGCGGACCGCCGACAACTGGTCCGCGGGGTTGGGGATCTCGCGTACTTCGATGCGGCCTGCGGAGGAATGGGCGAGGGCGTCGCGGACCTCGGCGGTGGCGGCTCCGTGCGGCAGGACGAGGTGGTAGAAGTCCGTGCGCAGCGCCGGGTCGCCGTCGCGCAGGGTGTCGAGTCCGGTGGAGATGACCCGGCCGCCGTCGGCCGGTTCGATGCTGCGGCCGACGATGTGCAGGACGTGCGGCCGGCCGGCGACGGTCATCCGTACCCAGTCGCCGACGTGTGCGTCCAGGAGGTCGAGCAACCCCTGCCCGGCGATCGCCTCGTCGGGGCCGTGGGCGGCGCGGCCCTCCACGATGGAGAAGGGATAGGGCTTCGCGTCCGTGCCGAGGCCGCGCAGGGTGATCGTGCCGGTCTGGCCCGGCACCAGGGCCTGGACCTCGGCACCCGGGTAGGCGGTCACGTTCGGCTGGGCCGTGAGCCGCTGTCGTAGCTCCCGCTCGCCGAGGCTGTCGGAGCGGGCGGTGAGCGCGGCGGGCAGCCCGACGTCCTCGGGGTGGGAGGAGAAACGGTCCAGGGTGGACCAGGCTCCCAGCGCGATGGTGATGAGCAGCAGCGGGACGGCCAGCCGGCCCACGGCGGCCACGGCGCGCAGCGGCCGGTGGAAGGCTCCCCGCCAGCCGAGTACCAAGGCAGGCGGGATCCTGAGACCCAGGGCCCGCCGGGTCGTACCGGACATCCGGCGGCCGGTGGCCACGGCGGCGCGCGCGACGGGCACCGGCGGTACGCGCCCGGCCCGCCAGGCGGCCAGCCAGGTCGCCGAGCCGATGAAGACCACCACCGCGCCGGAGATGGCGAAGGGCAGCCAGGCGTACTCGGGGAGCTTGTGCCACAGGGCCGTCGCTTCGCCGATCCGGCCGGGGACCAGGGGGCCGAGCGCCTGGGTGAGCACCGCGCCGAGTGCGACGCCCAGCAGCGCGAAGCCGAGGTGCAGCGCGAGGAACATCCGGACCACCTGGCCGGGGGTGAATCCGATGGCCTTGAGCACGGCGATGTCCCGTAGGTGGCCACGGACGCGGGTGCTGATGGCGCCGCCGACCGCAAGGGCCGCGGCGAGCAGCGCGCCCAACCCGAACAGGCCGAGCAGCCGGCCGAGGAGCTGGTTGTCGCTCCCCGCCTCGGCCTGGGCCTGCCGCCAGGTGGAGACATCGGTGATCTGGTCGGCGCCGAGCTGGGTGACCGCCCGCTGGACGACGTAGTCGGTGTCCTCCCGGTCGGCGAGCTGGAGGCCGACGGTCTGGCCGCGCTGGTCGGGGCCCGCGTCCGAGGCGGCGAGGGTGGCGGGCAGCACCCACGCCACGCCCGGGGTCTCGCCCGCGCGGAACTTGACCTCCGCGGTGTCCGCGACGCCCACCACTCGCAGGGGTGACGGGAAGCCGCTCAGGGCGATGGAGTCCCCCGGTTTGGCCCACAGCGCGTGGGCGACCGAGCCGTCGAGCACGATCCCGTTGACGGTGCCCGCATCGGTGTCCGCGTCGAGCCAGCGGCCCTCGGCGATCTGCGGGGCGGCGGTGGCGGGGCGCCCCGGTGTGCCGCGCAGCTCCAGCGTCGCCTTGGAGCCGCCGAGTTGGACGCTCGCGGTGGTGCGGACCGTACGGAAGGGCCCGGAGGCGGCGCGTACCTCGTCCAGCTTGGCCAGTGATCCTGCGGGGGCGCCGGTCTGGGTGTGGATCCATACGTGGGCGCCGGAGGACTGGGTGAAGACCCGCTGCCAGGGGTCGGCTGCGTAGGCGAACAGGGCGGTCGCCAGCAGCAGCGAGATGGTGATTCCGGCCGTCGCCAGCACGATGAGCAACGCCGCGGCGCGGTTCGCCCTGAGATGCGCGTGTGTCCAGCGCGCCGCTGCTCGCACGGCGGTCAGCCCTTGAGCTTGAGGACGTCGGCGACGCCGGCCTCGGGGCGTATCCGGCCGCCACCGAGGTGCGCGTCGTCGGCCACCTGGCCGTCGAAGAAGCTGATCACCCGGTCCGCGGCGCTGGCCATCCGCGCGTCATGGGTGACCAGCAAGATCGTCTGTCCGCGCTGGTGGAACCGGGCGAGCAGCCGCAGCACCTCCCTGGTGCCCTTGCTGTCCAGGCTGCCCGCGGGTTCGTCGGCGAGCAGCAGGCTGGGGGCGTTGACCAGCGCGCGGGCCAGCGCGACACGCTGCTGCTCGCCGCCGGACAGCTCGCCCGGCGCGACGTTCTCCTTGCCCGCCAGGCCCAGCTCTTCGAGCAGTTCTGCGCGGTCCGCGCGGGCCTTGCGGGGGGAGCTGCCGGCCAGCAGCGCGGGCAGCTCGACATTGTCGGCGACGCTGAGGTTGGAGACCAGGTTGAAGAACTGGAAGACGATGCCGATGTGGTTGCGGCGCAGCACGGCCCAGCGTGCCTCGCTGTAGGAGTCGACCTGGCGGCCGTCGAGCCAGATGGAGCCGCTGTCGGGCCGGTCGAGGCCGCCGAGAAGGTGCAGCAGGGTGGATTTGCCCGCCCCGGAGGGCCCGGTGATCGCGACGAATTCGCCGCGCTCGATGCTCAGGTCGACGCCGCGCACCGCGTGGACGGGTGCGCTGCCTTCCGGCCGGTGCGTCTTGACCAGGCCGGCTGCCCGCAGTATCGGCCCGGACGGCTCGTCCCGGTTCATTCCAACTCCTCTTGGCAGCGCTCCAGCCAGTCCAGATCCGCCTGCAGATGCAGCATCGCGCCCTCGATCAGCAGCTGCGCGACCCGGTTGTCCCGGTCCTCGACCGCGGCGAGCTTCGACAGGTCGCGCATGGTGTTGAGGTAGTGACGGCGCTGCTTGTTGATCAAGGCGATCTGGCTTGCGGTCCCGGTGCGGGGTGCGAGGGCGAGTTTCATGAAGAACTCGTCCCGTACCCGCGGCTCGGCGGTGGGTTCCTCGAACCATGCGTCCACCGTCTCGCGTCCCGCCGCGGTGATCCGGTAGGTGCGCTTGTTCGGGCGGTCGGACTGCTCGATCTCCTCTCCCTCGATCAGGCCCGCCTTCTCCAGCCTGCTGAGGGTGACGTAGATCTGGCCGACGTTCGGCTGAGGGTATGCCGCCCCCAGGAGGTTCTCAAGGGCCTGTTTGAGTTCGTAACCATGGGCGGGTCCGCTGACCAACAGCGCCAGGAGTGCCAGCCGCACGCTCTCCCTCTCCCTCCCCTGCGGTACCTGTCGGTTATCTGAACCCGTCCCGGTGTGATCCGGTTCGCCGTCGTATCTTCCTGCGACATCTAGTATCCCGCATGCCTAACAGGTATACAGGGGTCGGCCGTCGGGCCAGTGTCAGGGTCGACGCCGTACGAGGAGGAGCCATGCGGTGGAAGCGTGCCGCGGGAAGACTCCTGCTCGTCTGCTCGCTGCTGTTCGCGGGCCATGCGGGCGCGCAGGGCGGGGAGCCCGCCGTCGACGCGGACGGACGGGGCCCGATCACCCTGGTGACGGGCGGCGACCTCACGGGCTATCTGCGCGGGGTCCTGGACGGCTGGAACGACCGGCACCCGCGCGAGAAGGTGACGCTGGTCGAGCTGCCGGACGCCGCCGACGAGGTGCGCGCCCAGATGGTGACCGAGCTGCGCTCCGGCAGTGACCGCTTCGATGTACTGAACATCGATGTGGCGTGGACGTCGGAGTTCGCGGCCGCGGGGTGGATCACCCCGGTGGACGGCACGCAGTTCCCGCTGGATCGCTTCCTGCCTCCCGTGGTGGACACCGCCACCTTCCGGGGACGCCTCTACGCGGTCCCCTATGTCACAAATGCCGGACTTCTCTACTACCGCAAGGACATCCTCGACCGCGAGGGTGCGCGACCGCCGCGCACCTGGGCCGAACTGAAGCGGCTGGCGAAGACGGTCGCGCCCGAGTACGGGCTGGACGGCTACGCGGGCCAGCTCCTGCCGTACGAGGGACTGACCGCCAACGTCGGCGAGGCCGTCCAGTCGGCGGGCGGCTCGGTACTCGCGGGCGAGGGCACGCGCGTCACGGTGAACTCTGCCGCGGCACGCCGGGGCCTGTCGTTCCTCCTCGACGGCGTGCGTGAGGGGTGGATCCCGAAGCGGGCGCTGACCTTCAAGGAGGAGGAGTCCCGCAGAGCCTTCGAGGACGGCAAGCTGCTGTTCCTCCGGAACTGGCCGTACGCGTACACGCTGGCCAATGCTCCATCTTCAAAGGTGGCGGGAAAGTTCGGCGCGGTGCCGCTGCCGGGCCCCGACGGACCGGGTTCCAGCGCGCTCGGCGGCTCCAATCTGGCGGTCAACACACACTCGCGGCACCGGAAGTCGGCCGCCGAGCTGATCTCCTACCTGACGAGCAAGCCGGTCCAGCGCCAGGTGCTCACCAAGGGGGCCCTGCCGCCGGTGTGGGCGGACCTGTACACGGAGCCGCAGCTGGTGCGGCGGTTCCCGTACCTCCCGACGCTGAAGCGGAGCCTGCTGACCGCCAGGCCCCGCCTCAAGAGCCCGCAGTACGACCAGGTGAGCCTGGCGATCCAGGCCGTCATGCATGACGCGCTCACCCATGGGCGGAGCACGGACGAGACCGTCGCACGCCTGACGCGAGAGCTCCGGGCCATCGTCGGCCGCGGCTGACCGACCGGAGCCGTCCGCTCCACTCCACTTCAGTGCGCTCTACTTACCTGTTAGGTACAGCTGAGCCTTGAAGTGCTTCGCAATACCACGCAAATCCGGGCATCCTGCGACCACTTTTGGCCTTTCCGTTGACACCCGAAAGACACACCTACTTAACATGCATGCATAACAGCGACCCGCAGGCCGCACGGCATGCCCATGTAAGAACGGGATCACGGCAGATGCTCATCGCCACCGCAGGAGACGGCCAGTCGGCCGACCTCACGCCCCTCTCCTCCCACCCTCCCGTCCCGGTCTCCTCCCACCCTCCCGTCCCGGTCTCCTCCCACCCGCCCGTCCCGGTTTCCTCCCCCGCCACCAGCACTGCACAGCGCTGGTGGCGTGACGCGGTCATCTACCAGGTGTACGTCCGCAGCTTCCTGGACAGCACCGGCGACGGCATCGGCGATCTGGCCGGAGTCCGCACCGGACTCCCGTACCTCCGCAAGCTCGGCGTGGACGGCATCTGGCTCAGCCCCTTCTACCCGTCCCCGCAGCACGACCACGGCTATGACGTCGCGGACTACCGGAACGTGGACCCCGTCTACGGCGACCTCGCCGAATTCGACCGCCTGGTGGCCGACGCACACCGGCTGGGCCTGAAGGTGCTCCTCGACATCGTGCCCAACCACTGCTCCAGCGAGCACCCATGGTTCCGCGCCGCCCTGGAGGACACACCGGGCGGACCGTCGCGGGAGCTGTTCCACTTCGCCGACGGCCGCGGGCCGAACGGTGAACTGCCGCCCAACAACTGGCGCGCCATGTTCGGCGGCCCCGCCTGGTCCCGGATCAAGGAAGCGGACGGCACCGACGGCCAGTGGTACCTGCACATGTTCACGCCCGAGCAGCCCGACCTGAACTGGCGCAACCCCGCTGTGAGCGCCGACTTCGACAAGGTGCTGCGCTTCTGGCTGGACCGCGGCGTCGACGGCTTCCGTATCGACGTCGCCGCGGGCCTGTTCAAGCACCCCGAACTCCCCGACTCCCCCGACCCGTCGGCCGACGAGCGGACCCGCGACTCGGTCAACCCGCTGGCCTGGAACCAGCCCGAGGTGCACCAGGTGTGGCGCGACTGGCGCGCCCTGTGCGAGGAGTACACGGCCCGGGACGGCCATGACCGGCTGCTGGTCGGCGAGGTCTCGGTACGGACACCGAGCGAGCAGGCCGCCTACGTCCGGCCCGACGAGCTGCACCAGGCGTTCTTCTTCCACCTGCTGACCGCCCGCTGGGACATCGGCACCTTCCGCAAGGTCATCTCCGAGGCGCTGACCGACATCGCGGGCACCGGCTCCACCGTCACCTGGGTGCTCAACAACCACGACCAGGTCAGGACCGTCACCCGGTACGCGGCCGAGCCGAGCGGCCAGGCCGAGGGCACCTCCCGGACGGAGTCGGCGGGAGGGCTGGGCCCGGCGCGCGCCCGCGCCGCCGCCCTGCTGATGCTGGCGCTCCCCGGCGCCGCATACGTCTACCAGGGCGAGGAACTGGGTCTGCCCGAGGTCGTCGACCTGCCGGACGAGGTCCTCACCGACCCGATCTTCCACCGCACGGGCAGCCGGCAGCACATCCGTGACGGCTGCCGGGTGCCGCTGCCCTGGTCCGGGCACGCCTCCCCGTTCGGCTTCACCGCCGGGACCGACGCGGCGCGGCCCTGGCTGCCCCAGCCCGAATGGTTCGCCGAACACGCCACGGACCGGGCGCTGGCCGACACCCGGTCGTTCTGGCACCTGTACCGCGAAGGGCTGCACCTGCGCCGCAGCCTTCCGCAGCTCGGCGAGGGCACGCTGCGCTGGCTGGAGTCCCCGCCCCAGGTGCTGTCCTTCGTCCGCGGCGACGGCCTGGTCTGCGCCGTCAACTTCGGCACCGACCCGGTACCCGCCCCCGTACCCGGCATCCCGCTGCTCGCGAGCGGCGACTGCCCGGCCGGAACGCTCCCCGGCTCCACCGCCGCCTGGTGGATGCACGCTCCCGACCCCGGCCAAGACATCCGATAAGCCCCACCGAAGGGAATCCCGCCATGAGACACACCGCAGTACGACACACCAGAATCGCCATATCCGGCGCGGCCGTGCTCGGCCTGGCGCTCACCGCGACCGCATGCGGCGGCGGAGTCTCCGCCGGGGGTGGCAAGCAGGAGCTCAACGGCCAGTCCCTGACCGTCGCCGGCGTCTGGACCGGCGTGGAACAGCAGAACTTCAAGAAGGTCCTGGACGCGTTCTCCGAGAAGACCGGTGCGCGGATCACCTTCTCCTCCACCGGTGACAACGTCTCGACCGTCATCGGCAGCCAGATCGAAGGCGGCACCGCCCCCGATGTGGTGATGGTCCCTCAGGTCGGCGTGCTCCAGCAGTTCGCCAAGAAGGGCTGGCTCGCGCCCCTCTCGGCGGAGATCGGCACCAACGCGAAGGCCAACTTCGCGCAGGTGTGGAAGGACTACGGCACGGTCGGCAACACCTACTACGGCCTGTACTTCAAGGCCTCCCACAAGTCGACGGTCTGGTACAGCCCGGAGGCTTTCGACCAGGCCGGCGTCAAGCCCGCGAAGACGTACAAGGAAATGCTCACGTCGGGCCGCACGCTCTCCGAATCGGGCGTACCGGCGTTCTCCGTCGCGGGCGAGGCCGGCTGGCCGCTCACCGACTGGTTCGAGAACATCTACCTCTCCCAGGCGGGACAGGAGAACTACGACAAGCTCGCCGCCCACAAGATCCCGTGGACGCACCCCACCGTCGTCAAGGCGCTGACCACGCTCGGCGAGCTGTTCGGCGACAAGAACCTGGTGTCCGGTGGCGGCGCGGGCGCGCTGCGCACCGACTTCCCCGAGTCCGTCCAGCAGGTCTTCGGCCCGGACCCGAAGGCGGCCATGGTCTACGAGGGGGACTTCGTCAGCTCCCTGGTCACCGATGAGCTCCACAAGGAGGTCGGCACGGACGCCAAGTTCTTCCCCTTCCCGGCGGTCGGCGGCGGCAAGGCGCCGGTGGTCAGCGGCGGTGACGCGGCCGTGGTGCTCAAGTCGGGCAAGAACAAGAAGGCCGCGATGGAGCTGGTCAAGTACCTGTCCACGCCCGAGGCGGCCGCCATCTGGGCCAAGGCCGGCGGGTTCATCTCGCCCAACAAGAACGTGCCCGCGGGCGCGTACCACGACGAGATCACCAAGGGCGCGGCCCAGTCGCTGACGGACGCCGGGAACTCCGTGCGGTTCGACATGTCCGACCAGGCCCCCGCGGCCTTCGGCGGCACCCAGGGCGCCGGCGAATGGAAGCTGCTGCAGGACTTCCTGCGCGACCCCTCCGACCCCGAAGGCACGGCGACCAAGCTTGAGGCCGCCGCGGCCAAGGCGTTCCGGAACTAAGCACCTTTCTTTCCCCACCGCCCACACCAAGAGGCCCGATCCATGCCTGTCACCACTTCTGAGGCGCCGCCCGCCAAGACGGGCGGCCCCCCGACCGCCCCGCCGCCCGGCAATCCCGGCAACCCCGGACGGCCCGGCGCTCCCATGCGCCGCGCCGTCCGGCGCCGCCGCCTCGTCACCGCGGTATTCCTGTTCCCCGCGCTGTTGCTGCTGGGCGCCCTGGTCGCGTATCCCATCGGGTTCTCGGTCATCCGCAGCCTGTACGACGCCTCGGGCGACACCTTTGTCGGCGCCGGCAATTACACCGAGATGTTCCAGGACCCGGCGACGCTCCGGGCCATCCGGAACAGCGCCGTCTGGGTCGTCTTCGCGCCCGCGCTGCTGACCGGACTCGGTCTGGTCCTCGCCGTGCTGACGGAGAAGATCCGCTGGAAGACGGCGTTCAAGCTGCTGATGTTCATGCCCATGGCGATCTCCTTCCTCGCCGCCGGCATCATCTTCCGCCTCGCCTACGAGCAGGATCCGCAGCGCGGCGTGCTCAATGCCGTCACCGTCGGGATTCACGACAACTTCGAGGGGGACACCACCTCCTACCCGAACGCCAAGTCCCGCATTGGCGACAAGCAGCTGGCCAAGGGCAAGGACGGCGGCTACCGCACGGCCGACCTGACCGGACCGGGCAACATCGTCAACCTCGGCCTGGTCGGCGTCGCGCCCAAGGACATGCCCAAGGAGGCGAAGCCCGCCGCGAAGGCCGCCGAGGCCGCCAAGTCCGCGGTCGCCGACGGTGAACTGCGCGGCGTGGTCTACATCGACTTCACTCCTGGTGGGGGCGGCAAGCCCGGCGTGGTGGACCGTACGGAACGCGGGCTGCCGAAGCTCACCGTCGAGGCGGTCGACGCGCGCGGCAAGGTGGCGGCCAAGGCCACCACCGGACCGGACGGTTCGTACCGCCTGACCGGTCTGCCCGCCGGGTCCTACGCCGTCCAGCTTCCCGCGGAGGACTTCGCCCCGCCGTACGAGGGCATTTCCTGGCTCGGCCCGGCGCTCATCACCCCCGTCATCATCGGCGCGTACATGTGGATCTGGACCGGCTTCGCCCTCGTCCTCATCGGCGCGGGACTCTCCGCGATGCCGCGGGACGTCCTGGAGGCGGCCCGGATGGACGGCGCGAACGAGTGGCAGGTCTTCCGCAGGATCACCGTGCCGCTGCTCGGCCCTGTCCTGGGCGTCGTGTTCGTGACCATGGTGATCAACGTGATGAAGGTCTTCGACCTCGTCTACATCATCGCCCCCGGCCCCGTGCAGCAGGACGCCAATGTGCTGGCTCTGCAGATGTGGCTGGTCTCCTTCGGCGGTGGCAACAACCAGGGGCTGGGCAGCGCGCTCGGTGTCCTGCTGCTGCTCCTGGTGGTCCCGGCCATGGTCTTCAACATCCGACGTTTCCGCAGGAGCCAGTAATGACCACCACCATTCAGGGGGCAACCGTTTCCCGGAGGCGGGCGAAGGTACGGCCGGCGAAGCGGCTCAGCCGCAGCGTGATCCAGGCGTTCCTGCTCATCGTCGGCCTTGTCTGGCTCACCCCGGCCGCCGGCCTCTTCCTCTCCTCGCTCCGTACGGAGGAGGCGAATTCGAGCAGCGGCTGGTGGCAGGCGCTCACCGCCCCCAGCCAGCTCTCGTTCGACAACTACACGGCACTGCTCAAGGATTCCGGCATCACCCAGGCGTTCTGGAACACGGTGCTGATCTCCGTGCCCACCACCATCGCCGTCGTGGTGATCGCCGCCCTGGCCGGATACGCCTTCGCCTGGCTGGAGTTCCCCGGACGGGACTGGATCTTCCTGCTGGTCGTCGCGATGCTGGTGGTGCCGGTCCAGATCGGACTGCTGCCGGTGGCCAAACTGTTCGGCGCGCTCGGGCTGTTCGGCTCCATCCCCGGCGTGGTGCTCTTCCACACCGCCTATGGACTGCCGTTCGCCATCTTCCTCCTCCGCAACTACTTCGCGGAGATCCCCAAGGAGATGCTGGAGGCCGCGCGCATGGACGGCGGCGGGGAGTGGCGGATCTTCTCCCAGCTCGTCCTGCCGCTGGGCCGGCCGGCGATCGCCAGCCTCGCCATCTTCCAGTTCCTGTGGGTGTGGAACGACATGCTCGTGGCGCTGCTCTTCGCCGACAACACATCACAGCCGCTGACGGTGGCCCTCCAGTCGCAGATGCGGCAGTTCGGCAGCAATATCGGTGTGCTGGCGCCCGGCGCCTTTCTGTCCCTGATCGTGCCGCTGATCGTGTTCTTCGCGTTCCAACGGCACTTCGTCCAAGGCGTCATGGCGGGATCGGTGAAGTGATCCGGCCGGCGGCGCCGGAGCAGGTCCGGTGCCGCCGCCGGCCCGTCAGTGGGCATCGTGGATCCCGCGGTAGTGACCCAGTGCGGTCTCCCGCACCTTCCGGTCGCTCCAGTGGTCGAAGCGTCCGGGGGCCAGCGGCGTGGCGGGTCCAGGTCACCGTGACGTCCGCGCGACGCGGGGGCACTCATGGAACGCTATGGCTCATGGCTGACGCGCCCCTTATGACGACTGCCCTGGTGGATGAGGAGCACACGTGATCAGACCCCGGCGTCTCGTCTGGTATGGGGCGTACGGCTCCAACATGCATCTCGACCGGCTGGACTACTACCTCGCCGGCGGCCGTCCGCCGGGTGGCCGGCGGGTGTATCGCGGATGCCGGGACTCCCGCCGGCCCGCGCGCTCGGTGCCGGCCATGCTGCCGGGGCTGATGTACTTCGCCACCGAATCGCGGGTGTGGACCGGCGGCTCGGCGTTCTACGACCCCGACGGCGAGGGCGAACTCCCCGCCCGCGCCCATCTCGTGACGGTGGATCAGTTCTCTGACATCGCGGCCCAGGAGATGTACCGGGAGCCCGGACAGGATCTCGATCTGACGGAGGTGCTCGCGCGCGGGCGGGCGCGGATGGGGCCGGGGCGGTACGAGATGCTGGTGTGCGCCGGGGAACGGGACGGTTACCCGGTACTGACCTTCACCGCCCCGTGGCGCAGGGAAGACGTCGCGGTGAACCCGCCCGCCGCGGTCTATCTGCGGCACCTCTTGGCGGGCATCGTCGCGGCACATGGGTGGAGCGCGCTGCGGGCCGCCGAATATCTGGCCGGCTGCCCGGGGGCGGCGGGGCATTGGACGGCCGCGGAGATCGCGGGGCTGCTCACCGACTGACCGGCCGCATCCGGTCAGCGCTCTCCCCCTGCTCGCTCCAGGAGGGCGGGGAGGTCGGCGAATGAATCGAGGACATGGTCCGGGGCGCCGCCGGCCGCCTCCAGCGCCTCGGGAAGGTACTTGCCGGTCTTGACGAGTACGCCGGTGATGCCGCTGCGCTGGGCCGCCAGCACATCGGACTCGATGTCGTCGCCCACCATCAGCGTTTCGGACGGGTCGGCGGCAAGGTGCGCCAGGGCGGTGGCGAAGAACGCCTCGGCGGGTTTGCCAGTGATCTCCGCCTCGACCCGGGCGGCCCGTTCCAGCCCCAGGAGGAAGGCCCCGGTGTCGAGATCGAGCCCGCCCGCGGTACGCCAGTACAGGTTCCGGTGCATGGCGACCAGCGGGACGCCGCGTTGCAGATGACGGAAGGCGGCGTTGAGCGCCGGGTAGGTGAAGGCACTGCCCGCACCGCCGAAGACGATCACGTCCGGTCCGGCGGCGTCACCGTCCGCCTCCGCTTCGTCGACGAGCGTGATGCCGCTCAGGTCGTCGCTGACCTCACCCGTGTTGAGCAGCAGACAGCGCGCGCCCGGATAGTGCTCGCGCAGGTACGCGGCGGTGGCGGCGGGCGCGGTGAGGATGTCGTCGACGCCGACGGGGAAGCCCGACCCGGCCAGTCTCGCGGCGATCGAGGCGCGGGTCCGTGAGGTGGTGTTCGTGACCAGCAGCAGGGGAAGCCCCTTGGCGCGCAGCCGTTCCATGGCCTCGACGGCGCCGGGCAGCGGCTTCCAGGACACCGTGAGCACGCCGTCGATATCGATCAGGACCGCTCCGACGCGTTCCGCAGGACGTTCCATACGACGCTCCAGATGCTCCAGGCGCTCCATAGGACCGACCGTGGCCAGATCGCGCGGCGGCCGTGATGCGCATGGTGCAGCACTTGCAAAATGACCGCAAATGGGGTTGTTTCGAAGTAGGTGTGGACGTGGTCTCCGTCTCCCCTGAGTAGGGGGTGCTGCACGTGCTCTTCACTGATCGCATGGATGCGGGGCGCCGTCTCGCCGACGCGCTCCGGCATCTGAAGGGGGAAGATCCCGTCGTGCTGGGGCTGCCCCGCGGCGGGGTTCCGGTGGCTTTCCAGGTGGCGCGGGCGCTCGGCGCCCCGCTCGATGTGATCGTGGTCCGCAAGCTCGGCGTCCCGTACCACCGTGAGCTGGGGTTCGGTGCCATCGGCGAGGGCGGGGTGCGGGTGATCAGCGACGATATCGTCCGGCGCGGCCGGGTCAGCCAGAAGGACGTGGCAACCGTCGAGCACTCCGAGGAGGTGGAACTCGCTCGGCAGGCCCGGCGGTTCCGCGGCGACCGGCCGCGGCTGGCGCTCGACGGACGGACGGCGATCGTGGTGGACGACGGCATCGCGACCGGTGCCACGGCGGCGGCCGCGTGCGAGGTCGTACGGGCTCAGGGCGCGGCCCGCGTGGTGCTGGCCGTACCGGTGGCCCCTCCGGACGCGGTGGACTGGCTGCGTACCAAGGCGGACGACGTGGTGTGTCTCTCGACGCCGCTCGGGTTCTCCGCCGTCGGCGAGTGGTACCGGGACTTCTCCCAGACCCCGGACGAGGACGTCGTCTCCCTGCTGGCACAGGCCAGGGCCGACCCGCCGCACCGCTCCGCGCGGGTCACCGAGGCCGAGGTGGACGTGGACGCGGGCGGCGTGCCGCTGACCGGGGATCTGGCCCTGCCCGAGGGCGCCGGGGCGGTCGTGATGTTCGCGCACGGCTCGGGCAGCAGCCGGCACAGCCCGCGCAACCGACTGGTGGCAGAAGCCCTGAACCGGGCGGGCCTGGGCACACTGCTCTTCGACCTGCTCACACCGGTGGAGGAAGCCGACCGGACGAACGTCTTCGACATCGCGACCCTCGCCCAGCGGCTGGCGGACGCCACGGACTGGCTGCGCGCCCGGGTGTCCTTGCCGATCGGCTATTTCGGGGCGAGCACCGGAGCCGCCGCGGCACTGCGGGCCGCCGCCTCCCCGGACGCGCGCGTCGGCGCCGTGGTCTCCCGCGGCGGGCGGCCGGATCTCGCCGGGCCGGGGCTCGCCGACGTACGGGCACCGACGCTGCTGATCGTGGGCGGTGACGACACGCTGGTACTCGATCTCAACCAGCAGGCCCAGGCGCAGCTGCGCTGCGAGAACCAGCTGGAGATCGTCCCCGGTGCCACGCACCTCTTCGAGGAACCCGGGGCCCTGGACGAGGTTGCCGATCTCGCCCGGGACTGGTTCAGCCGGCACTTGGTGCCCCCGGCCGCGTAGCTGCGGATCACCGTTCCGGCAGCCGTACGACGGTCAATCGTGGGGCGGGAGACGGCCGAGCTGGTGGTCGGCGACGCTCAGCGCTTCCTCGACCAAGCGGCGGAGATGTCCGTGCCGCAGTGCGTAGATCACCCGGCGGCCCTCCTTTCGGCTGGTGACGAGTCCGGCCAGACGGAGCCGGCTCAGATGCTGGCTGACGGAGGGCCGCGCCGCGCCACAGGCATCGGTGAGCGTGGTGACGTCCGCCTCGCTCTGGGCCAGGCGCTGCAAGAGGGCCAGCCGGGTGCGGTCGGCCAGCAGTCCCAGGACCTGCGCGGCCGCGGTCAGCCGTTCGCCCGCGTCTCGCTCCTGCGACCGGTGCGCATCTGATAGGTGCATGCGTGCGCTCATACGCACATAATGGTGAGAGGAGTCGGCCGGTGTCCAGTCGGCCGGCCGTGTCGCCCCCTTGTCGCACCCTGTCGCCCCCTGAACAGGAAGGCGTGAGCTCCCGTGAGCGAGACGAGCGAGCAGACCCCGGCCCACGAGCCGCACGGGCACCACCACCATCCTCACCATCACGGGCCGGGCTGGTTGCCGCGGTTCAGGCACCGGATCGCGCATGTGATCACCCCGCACGGCCACGAGGCGTCCGACAAGGTCGACCCGGCGATGGAAGCCTCGGCGGAGGGCATGCGCACGCTGTGGATCTCGCTCGCCGTCCTGGGTGTCACCACCGTGCTGCAGGCCATGGTCGTGGCGCTGTCCGGTTCGGTGGCGCTGCTGGGCGACACCATCCACAACGGTGCCGACGCGCTGACCGCCGTCCCTCTGGGCGTCGCGTTCCTCCTCGGCAGGCGGGCCGCGACCCGGCGGTTCACCTACGGTTTCGGCCGCGCCGAAGACCTGGCGGGCATCGTCATCGTGCTCACCATCACCGCGTCCGCCGCGCTCGCGGCATACACCGCGATCGACCGGCTGCTGAATCCGCGCGAGATCACCCATCTGCCCGCGGTCGCCGCCGCCGCGCTGATCGGCTTCATCGGCAACGAGTGGGTGGCCCGCTACCGCATCCGCACCGGCCGCAGGATCGGTTCGGCCGCTCTGGTCGCCGACGGGCTGCACGCCCGTACCGACGGCTTCACCTCGCTGGCCGTGCTGTTCGGCGCGGGTGGGGCGGCGCTCGGCTGGGGCCTGGCGGACCCGGTCGTCGGCCTGCTGATCACCATCGCGATCCTGATGGTGCTGGGCGGCGCGGCCAAGGAGGTCTTCCGGCGGCTGATGGACTCCGTCGACCCTGCCCTGGTCGACGCCGCCGAGAGCGCGCTGCGCGCGGTGCCCGGCGTGGTGGAGGTGGGCGAGCTGCGGATGCGGTGGATCGGTCACCAGCTGCGTGCCGAGGCCGCCGTCGTCATAGACGGAGGCCTGGAGCTGTTCTCCGCCCACCAGGTCGCCGTCGAGGCCGAACACGCCCTGCTGCACGCGGTCCCGCGGCTGACCGGCGCGCTGATCCACCCCGACCCCACGCCCCGTACGGACGGCCCGGACCCGCATGCCACGCTGGCCCACCACCGCCACCCGGCCCGCGCGACCTGACACCCCCCATCCGCACGAAGCGCGCACCGGACGCGCCCGGTCTGGTCAGGCCTGGTCAGACAGGTCTGGTGGTCCAATAGGTCTGGTGGTCCAACAGGTCTGGTCTGGTCCGACAGGTCTGGTCACGTCAGGTCAGGCAGGTCTGGTCAGGCCAGACCTGCTCTCGTCCACTCACGTCAGATCACTCACCAGCCCCTGCCACCACCCAGTTCGTCGGAAGCTCGATCCGCGCTCCGTCCGCCCCGAATGCGGTGGTCGCCAGCGGCAGCTCCCCCTCCCCCGCCACCCGCAGCCCGTGCTCCCGGAGCAGTCCGGGGACCACGGAATCGGCCATCTCACCGGGCGCGATGCCGTGCGAGAGGACCGCGAGCAGCTTCGCGGGCGGTCCGGCGGGGCGCTGCGCGAGGGACATCAGGACCTCTTTGGACGACTCGGCCGGCTCGACCGCGAAGATCCGGCCGCGGCTGCCCAGAAGACCGGCGATGTTGGCCACGATCCGCGCGCGGTCCTCGGGAACACACTGGTGCAGCACGCCGCGCAGATAGATGTTGGCGTCGCCCAGTTCGTCGTGCAGGTCGTGCATCGCGTCGCTGTCGGCGGCATCCAGCTGACGGTATTCGGCCACGCTCTTCTCGTCGTCGGCCAGGGCGTGCTCGATCGCCGCCGCGGAGAGGTCGATGCCGAGGGCGCGCGCGTAGCGACCGGCCAGGAAGCGTGTCTGGGTGCCGTTTCCGCAGCCCAGGTCGACGACCGGCAGCGCGGCGTCGAAGTGCTCCTCGAAGTACGGCAGATGGAGCTGTGCGGTCAGGGACGGATCGGAGTCCCAGAAGACCTCGCCCTCGCCGGCCGGCGCATCGCGCCAGAAGCCTTCCCATGCCTGTAGACAGTGGCTCGAAGCACTCATGGCCCATTGCTACGCCCGCGGGTGATCGCCCGGCAAGGGCGCCAACCGTTCTTTCACATGACGTACCCCATGGTGTTCGAACCTCGCGTACCCTGCGCGCACCCCCGCGCATTCCCCCGTACGTCCAGGGAAGTCCGCGAACTACCGCCTGGCACGCGGCAGCGACTGCTCGAACCAGACCGTCTTTCCGGTGGACGTCCGGCTCGTCCCCCACTCCCGGGCCAGCCGGCTCACCACCCGCAGCCCGCGCCCGAATTCATCGTCGGGCCCCGCGCTCAGCAGCTGCGGCAATGCGTGGTCGTCGTCCGAGACCTCGCACAGCAGGGCATCGGCGTGTACCAGCCGCAGCTCCACATGCCGGGTGTGTGCATGCTGTACGGCGTTGGTGACGACCTCGCTGACCATCTGCTGCGCCGTCTCGACCGACGAGTACAGCCCCCAATGAGTGAGCTGACATTGCGTCAAATATCTGGCCCGGCTCACTTCCTGGGGGTCGATGGCGAGGCGCCATTCGGCGACGGCGTCCGGTGGGATGCCGTTGAGCCGCGCCATCAGCAGCGCCACATCGTCCTTGCGGTCGTCGGTCACGTTCAGCGCCCGGATGATCGCGTCGCAAGCGTCGTCCATGGAAGCGGCGGGATGCGCGGCAGACTCGGCGAGCGCCGCCAGCCCCACCCCGATGTCCTTGCCGCGCACCTCCACCAGGCCGTCCGTACACAGGACGAGGCGGTCACCGGGCTCGACCGGTACCGTCATGGCCTCGAAGGGCACCCCGCCGACGCCGATCGGCGCGCCCGTCGGGAGCCGGAGGAGTTCGCTGCGGCCGTCCACGGCGCGCACCAGGACGGGCGGGATATGCCCGGCGTTGGCGATCGTGAGCCGCTGCCCGATCGGGTCGTAGACCGCGTACAGGCAGGTGGCGAGGTAGTTGTCGCCCAGCCGCTGGGCCAGGTCGTCCAGGCTGCGCAGCAGTTGCACGGGCGGCATGTCCATCGCGGCCATGGTCTGTACGGCGGTCCGCAACTGACCCATCATCGCTGCGGAGTTCAGCCCGTGGCCCATCACATCGCCCACCACCAGGGCGGTCCTGGACCCGGGCAGCTTGATGGTGTCGAACCAGTCGCCGCCGACCCGGCCGAGGCGGGTGCCCGGCAGATAGCGGGTGGCGGTGTCGCAGCCGGCCATCCGCGGGGCGATCTGCGGCAGCATGCTGTCCTGGAGCGTCTCGGCAACGTTCTCCTGGAAGGTGTACATCCGGGCGTTGTCGAGCACGAGCCCGGCGCGGGCGGCGAGTTCGGCGCCCGTCACCCGGTCCATGTCGTTGAATTCCGTACGCTCCGGATGGCGCAGCAGGATCATGAAACCGAGCACGACATGGCGCGCCTTGAGCGGGACGACCAGCAGCGACCGCCGGTTGATCAGCGGGCTGATGTCGCGCTTCTCGAACTGCGCCGCGATGGCGTTGCCCATCTCGTCGCTGATCCGCGGTACGAGGACCGGCTGCCCCGTCGTCATGCACTGAAAGAACGGCGTCTGTACGGGGAACGCCATCGACTCGCCGACCGGGACCACGTCGTCCCAGCGCCCCGGCTCGTCGTTGTGCTCGACCGCGACGCGGTGCCACATGGTCATCGCGTCCGGCGGCCCGTCGGGGAAGCCCTCGCCCGCGATGACCTGTTCGCGCAGATAGGTGCCGGCGACGTCGGTGAAGCGGGGTACGACGGCCTCGCTGACCTCCTGGATCGTGCGTGCGAGGTCCAGCGAGGAGCCGATCCGGCCGCTGACTTCGTTGAGGAACTCCAGCCGCTCGCGGACCGCGGCGTATTCGAGGTCCGACTCCAGCTCGGCGGTGGCCGCGGCGGCGGCCTGCGGATCGTCGGCCACGGCACGTGCCGCGCGCAGCAGTCTGGTACGCCGCTCGACACGGCGCGGAACACCCCAGTCCGGGGTCACGGGGAAGCGCTCCTGCTGGCTGATCTCCAGCACCGGATAGCCCAGCTCCAGTACCTGGGAGACGATCCGCGCGCTCTCCTGGGGGCTCATGCTCGGCAGGATCTCCGGTAGCCGGCGGGCCAGGTCCTCGGAGCCGGGAAAGTCGGTGTGCAGTGCGAAGGCGGGCACGAACCGCTCCTGCTCATCGCCGTTGCCATCGGTCGGGCCGTGCAACTGCGCGGCGTCCGCGGCAAGTACGAGCAGCCGCTCCGCGCCGGGCGGCCCGACGAGCGGGTACGCCCACCACAGCACGGCCACCGCGGCGCCCCCGGCGCCCGCCATCCGGGCCCGGCCCGCCGTGGGATAGGGCGTGGCACCGCCCAACGACGCTTCGAGAGCGGGGCCGTGGCACTCCTGGCCGTCCTTGCGCGCGTCCCACTCCTTGGCGCCCAGCGCGCCGGTGACCGGCAGCAGATCGACGGCACAGGCGCCCACGGCTTCTTCGCGGGTGGGTCCGAAGAGCCTGCACGCGCCGCTGCTCCAGTGGGAGATCCGCCCGCTCTCGCCCACCACGACGACGGCAAGCGGAATCCGCCCGGGGACGGAGTCCCGTGGCGCGGGCACGCGGGATGACGCACCAACCATGTCGTCGCCGTGCGACTGGCCACACTCCACGGGCGGTTGCTCCTTCGTACTCCGATCTTGCACCACCACAACCACGGTACGGCTGCCGAACGATGCGGTGGGCGGCATTCCACGAACAGGTGGTACGCGGGCGCTTTCACGTACCACCTCCGGCCAAAGGGGACTCAGGACCTGCCCGGCCGGTCCTCGTGCCCCAACTGGAGGTCGCGTTCGGTGCGCCCGCCGCCCGCCACCTGGAGGACGGTGGCAACCGGCGGGTATCCGGCGGCGATCACGGTGTACTCGCCTGCCGAGAGGTCCACGAAGCGGAACAGGCCGTCGGGTCCGGTTGTCGCGGTGTCGACGACATTGCCGGCCGCGTCCAGGAGCGTGACCCGGGCGTCCTCGACGGGGCGGCCGCCGCCGGCCCGTACGGTCCCGCGCAGTACTGCGCCGCCGGCCAGTTCGACGTCCTGCCGGGTCTCGCGGGACGCCTGGACGGTCACCGGCAGGGCGGTGGGCCGGAAGGCCGGGGCGCTGGAGGCGAGGGTGTACTCGCCGGCCACCAAGTCCCCGATGACATAGCCGCCTTCGCGCCCGCTGCGGGTGGTCGCGACCACGTCGCCGCGTACGTCGGTGAGGGTGACCATGGCGTCGCGTACGGGCGTGCCGTCAGCGGTGGTGACGGTGCCCGCGAGGCGGCCGGCGCCGCCGAGCACCACATCCAGTTCGACCGGCCGCTCGCCGACGGTGACGCTGACCGCCTGCGGCTGGTGGCCGCCCGCGGACGCGATCAGCACATACGCGCCGGCGCCCGGCGTGCTCAGCGCGTACCGCCCGTCCTCGCCGGTGGCACCGCGGCCGATCTGCCGGCCGGCGACATCGATGAGGGTGAGCGCGGCGCGCGGGACGATGGTGCCGTCGTGGTGCTGGACGGTGCCGCACACGGGGGTGCCGGCGGCGGCCGGGGGCTGACCGGCGGCGGCGTAGGGGCGGGAGTAAGTGGCTGCGGAACCATAGGAGTTCGGGGCGGGTCCGTACGCGGCGGCGGACGCGGCGGCCGGTTCGGCGGAGGCGGCGGAACGTGCCGGTGGCACGGTGGCGGGGCTCTCGGGATCGCCGTACGGCGTATGCGGGGTCTGGGGGGCCTGCGAAGTGTGAGAGGCGTGGGACACCAGGGGGTTCTCTTTCAGGAAGATGGCGAACAGGAAGCCCAGGACGAGCACCGGCACCAGGTAGAGGAAGAGCCGCGGCATGCTGAGCAGTTGCGCGGTGACGTAGTTGTCGCGCAGCGTGGCGGGCAGCGCGCGCACCAGCTGCGGAGTGATCGACTCCGGGTCCGGCTGCCGCCCGGACCCGTGCTGTCCGGGCACGAACTGGCCGGCGAGCCGGTCGGCGAAGAAGGCGCAGAAGAGGACCGCGCCGACGATGCCGCCGATCTGCCGGAAGCAGCTGTGGGCGGTGGCGGCGGCCAGGCCGGCACGGCGTACGGAGTTCTGCACGGCGAGCACCAGCACCGGCAGGACGAAGCCGATGCCTAGGCCGAGGATGCCCGTCCAGAGGCTGTAGACCTCGCGGGAGGTGTCCTCCGACATCCGGGACAGCAGCCACATCCCCTCTCCGGCCACCGCGCAGCCGAGGATCGGGAAGACCCGGTAGTGGCCGGTGCGGCTGATGAGCCGGCCGGAGACGGTCGACGCGATCACCAGGCCGACCATCATGGGCAGCATCAGCAGTCCGGACTCGACGGCCGTGGTACTGCCGGCCATCTGCGGGAAGGCCGGCAGATAGCTGGCGGCACCGAAGAGCGCGAGGCCGACGGCGGCGCCGACGAGGCCGGTGACGTTGAAGACCGCGGCACGGAACAGCCGGAGCGGGAGCAGCGGTTCGGAGACGAAGTACTCGACGGCGAGGAACAGCAGGGCCGTGCCGAGCGCCCCGGCGCCGAGCCCGAGGATGACCCGCGAGTCCCAGGCGTACCTCGTGCCGCCCCAACTGGTCAGCAGCACCAGGCAGGTGGCGAAGGGGACGAGCAGCAGCGCGCCGACGATGTCCAGCCTGGGGAGGTCGACGGGCTTGGGCAGTCTGAGGGCGAACGCGATGAGGATGAGCGTCAGGAGGCCGAACGGAATGTTGAGGTAGAGGCACCAGCGCCAGGAGGCGTGTTCGGCGCAGAGGCCGCCGGCCAACGGCCCGGCCGCGAGGGCGAGTCCGAAGGCGGCGCCGATCGGGCCCATGCAGCGGCCGCGGGCCCTTGGCGGCACGATGCCGGCGATGATCGCCTGGGCGCCGATCAGGATGCCGCCGGCGCCGGCGCCCTGGACGGCGCGGAAGATGATCAGTTCGTCCATGGAGCGCGACCAGCCGGTGAGCGCCGAGCCGGCGAGGAAGACCAGGACCGCGCACAGGAAGGCGGCCTTGCGGCCGAAGAGGTCGCCGAGCTTGCCGAAGAGCGGCAGGCCGACGGCCGAGGCCAGCAGGTAGCAGGTCACCGGCCAGGACATGGTGTCCGTCCCGTGCAGCTCACCGGCGATCTCCGGGAGTGCGGTGGCGAGGACGGTCTGGTCGAGGGCCGCGAGCAGCAACGTCAGCAGCAGGCCGGCGAAGACCGTACGGACGCGGCCCGGACCGAGGGAGATGTGCGCGGCACCGCCCGCGCCGTCGGCGCCCGGGTCCTGCCAGGCATCCGTATCGGGCACCGGGCCACGGGCGGACGACCCGGGCCCCTCGCCCCGCTTGCTCAGGGTGGTCCCGCCCACGTACTGCTCCCCTCATCACGCCTGCTGTCGGCGCCCATTTCTCGCATCGGGCGACAACAGCGATCAAGCGGGACGAATCGAGCGTGCGGGGCGGGAACTGACGTCAAGTACGTTGCCCGGGGTGCCTATTGGGCGCCCATCAGGGGTTTCCGCGCCACGGCCGCCCGGCGGACCGGGCAGCGCCGCTCACCGGAAACCACCCGAACCGGTGAGCATGGTGAGACCCCGAGAGGGTTACGGAGTGACGGCCGCTCACTTCTCCATCTCGGCGGCGAGGTTGGCGAGGATCCCGTCATAGATCCGGCCGAGCCCCTTGGGCGCGAAGGTCCGCTCGAAGAAGCCGCCGACACCGCCGGCGCCCTGCCAGGTGGTGGTGACGACGACGTTGGCGCGGTCCGCACCGGCCGGGGTGACGATCCAGGTGGTCACCATGGAGGAGTTGCGGTCCTTCTCCACCAGCTGGCCGTCGGTCGGCTCGTCGACCTCCAGCAGGCAGTCCCGCACCCGCTTGCTCGTGGCCTGGAGCTTCCAGTGGACGAGGGTGCCCTTGCCGTCGCCGCCCTCGCGGACCTCGTACTCGCTGAAGTGCTCGGTCAGCAGCTTCTGGCGCGTGCCGCTGTAGTCGGCGAGCGCGTCGAACACGTCCTCCGGGTCCGCCGCGATCTCGCGCTGCGTGGTGGCCTCGACCTGACCCATGTGTGTCTTCCTCCAGTAGTCGGCTGCCGGTGCTGCGGTGCGCCGCCAAGCCAACCACCACTGGGCGGCGCGCCCAAAATCGGGTTGACAGACCCCAAGGGAACAAGTGTTCTATTATCGAGCTCGGGGGCTCGACAGGATCTCGGCAGAATCTCGGCAGGATTCAGAAGGAGGCCCGATGCGCTGGGACAATCTGGGCGACGGCCCGTCCGCGCTGTTCGGCACGGACGTCGTCAGCCGGACGATCGACACCCCCGAATTCCGCGGGATCACCTTCCACGAGGTGCGCGCCCGCTCGATCGTGAACCGCGTTCCGGGCGCCTCCCGAATGCCGTTCGAATGGACCGTGAACCCCTACCGCGGCTGCAGCCACGCCTGCGTCTACTGCTTCGCGCGCAAGACGCACAGCTATCTCGACCTGGACACCGGCCTCGACTTCGACTCGCAGATCGTGGTGAAGGTCAACGCCCCCGAGCTGCTGCGCCGCGAGCTGACCGCGCGCCGCTGGCGCGGCGACCACATAGCCATGGGCACGAACGTCGACTGCTACCAGCGTGCCGAAGGCCGCTACCGCCTGATGCCCGGCATCATCACGGCGCTGCGCGACCACGCCAACCCGTTCTCGATCCTCACCAAAGGCACCCTGATCCTGCGCGACCTAGAGCTGCTACGGCAGGCCGCCGCGGTCACCGACATCGGCATCTCGGTCTCCGTCGGCTTCCTGGACCGCGAGCTGTGGCGCACGGTCGAGCCCGGCACACCCGCCCCGGAGCGCCGGCTGGACGTGGTGCGCACGCTCACCGCGCACGGCATCCCCTGCGGCGTACTGATGGCACCGGTGATCCCCTTCCTGGGCGACAGTCCGGACCAGCTGCGCGCCACGGTCCGGGCCGTCGCGGAGGCCGGCGCCGGCTCGGTCACCCCGCTCGTACTGCATCTGCGGCCCGGCGCCCGCGAATGGTTCATGGCGTGGCTCGGCCACCACCACCCGCAGCTGGTACGCCGCTATGAGCGGATGTACGCCGACGGCTCCTACGCCCCCAAGTGGTACCAGCGCCAGATCACCCGCCAGGTCCACGAACTCGCCACGGAACACGGCATCGGCCCCCACCGCCCCGGCGAGGCCCGCAACATCCCCGCGCCCGCCGTGCCCGCCGCGCCCGACTCCCCTTCGGAACCAACCCAGTTGACGTTGATCTGACGGGCCGGCAGGCGTCACAGGAGCCGGGCGGGGGCGGCCTCCAAGGCCCGTGCGAGGCGGTTCCGCGCCTCCATCTGGGCGGCGATCCGCTCGTCGATGACGGCGAGGCGCTCACGGGCGATGCGCAGGCCCTCGGGTGAGGGCGGGCCGCTGGTCATATCGCCGTCCAGGCACTGCGCGAAGCAGCGGACGTCGGCGAGCGTGAGCCCGGCGTCCAGGAGATGGCGGATATTGCGCACGCGTACGACCACCCGCTCGTCGTAGACGCGATAGCCGTTCGCTGCCCGCTCCGAAGCGATCAGCCCCTCGCGCTCGTAGTTGCGCAGCGCGCGCGGCGACGCCCCCGTGATCTGCGCCAGCTCCCCGATCCGCACCGGACCACCTTCCTTCCGGAGCGTTTCTACCAGGGCATCTGCCAGGGCCGCCGACATGGGCCGCCGCGGGCCACCGTCAGCCGACCACCGCTCCCCCGTCGACCGGAAGGATCACCCCCGTCACGAACGACGCGGACGGCGCCGCGAGCTGAGTGATCGCCCAGGCCACTTCTTCCGGACGGCCGACCCGCCCCATGGGCGTGTGATCGATCTGCCACTTCCGTATGGCCGCCCGCTGCTCCGGCGACCAGCCCTGATGCAGGGCGATCGGGGTCTCGATCGCACCGGGCGCGACGGCGACGACGCGGATGCCGCGCGGCGCGAGCTCCACCGCCCAGCTCCGGGTGAGGAGTTCGAGCCCTGTCTTGGTCGCGGCATAGACCGAGTTGCCCGGCCAGCCCCGCTGCCCGACCGAGGTACTCAGGTTCACCACGACCCCGCCGGTCCGCTCCAGGTGGGGCACGGCCTCCTGGGTGAGCAGCACCGGCGCGACGAGGTTCGTCGCCAGCAGCGGAGCCATCTGCTCCTTGGTGTAGCTGCCGAGCGCCCCGTTGCCCACCATCGCCGCGTTGTTGACCAGCACATCCAGTCGGCCGTAGGTCTCGGCCACATACCGCATGAGATCTTCGGGCACACCGTCCTCGGTGATGTCCCCGACGTACGGGACGACCTCGCCCCTCCCACCGGCTGCCGCCGTCTCCTCCAGCGGTTCGGCCCGGCGGCCCACCGCCACCACTCGCGCCCCTTCCGCCGCGAAGGCAAGGGCGGTGGCACGCCCGATCCCCGTACCGGCTCCGGTGACGATCACGACCCGGCGCTGTGCCCCGGGCACGCTCGGCCCGGTACCCGTTGCATTGCCGCTTGTGTTACTCGCTGCGCTTTCCATACCGGGAGTCTCGAACGTTGCCCCTGGTGTCAAGGTCAAGCGGACGAGCCACCGGGGTGGGCTCCGGGCGCCGAAAGGTGCCGCAGGTGTACCCGAGCTGCGCTACTGGCGTCCGCTGACGCCGGGATCCGAGCCGCCCGGGGCGTGACCCCGGCCGATCGCCCCGTCCGCCCTGTCATCAGCACCGTCCCCCTCCGCCGCCACGTCCTCGTGCACCCCCAGCCGCGCCAGCGAAGCAGCCGCCGCGGCCGCCAGGCGGGGGTGGGTGACGGCGGCGGTGAGGGTGGGGACGGCGCGGCGGTCGCCCAGCGCTCCCAGACCCTCGACGCAGGCGAGGGCCACCCGCCAGTACGGGTTGTGCGGGGTGAGCAATCGTTCCAGCGTGGCGATCAAGGCCGGTACGGACTGCGGGGCGCGGAGTTCGGCGAGCAGGCGTACGGGGTGCAGGGCGTAGGCGGTGCGCAGCGGGTTGGTGGCGAGTGCGGCGGCGGCGCGGGCGGTGCGCGGGTCGCCGAGCCGGCCCAGGGCGTGGGCCGCGGTGGCGCAGCGCATGGGTTCGCGGTAGTTCAGCAGCAGCACAAGCGTTTCGAAGGCCCGCTTGTCGCCGGCGCAGCCGAGGACGAAGGCGGCGATCTCCCTGGTCCACAGTGGGCGTTCGACGGCGACCAGCATCCGGGCCAGTTCCTCCCGCCCGGCGGGGGTGTTCTTGCGGGCGAGTCCCAGCAGCCGCTCGTAGGCGACCAGATCCTGTGGGGAACGGAGTTCGGCCCGCACCCGGTCCGTCAACTCGTGGAATTCGTCTTCCATTTGTTCCCCTCCCGTCGGGCCACGCCGGTTCCCGCGACGTGTCCTGCGCCACAGCCTAATGACGGCCACTACCCCTGGCGCTCTGGTTACCCACCGGTTAACCTGCTGGAACGAGCAGCACCCCTGCTCGGGCGGCCTGGTGACGCAGCCGCCACAGAGTGAAGTCGGTTCGGCACCGCACAGCACGACACTTTCACGGAGCACACGGCACAGCCCCGGGACAGGGCCCGCCGGGTCTCCCACACCGCCAGCGCTGCCCGCAGTGCTGCGGCTTCCCGCGGCTCACCGCCGCTTCCCGCCGCTGCGCACTGCTTCTCGCCGCGTCTGCGTGGACACTCCTCAGTCGTCACCTCTCCCCTGCCCTCAGGGGAACACCCTCTGGAGTCTCGCGATGGGCCCTCAGTCCACCCCAGACCTCTCAACTGATGTCTCCCCCCTGTCCCTTTCCACAGTGGCCGTCGTCGGTCTCGGCACCATGGGCACCGGCATCGCCGAGGTGCTGACCCGGGCCGGCCGCGAGGTCATCGGTATCGACACCGACGAAGCCGCGGCCCGGCAGGCCGTCGCCACCCTCGAATCGTCCACCGCCCGCGCCGTGCAGCGCGAGCGGATCACGGAGCGGGAGCGGCAGGACCTCCTGGCCCGTTTCCGTACCTTCTCCGACCTGCAGGCCGCCGCCGACGCCGACCTCGTCATCGAGGTGGTGCCGGAGGACTACGAGCTCAAGCGGCAGGTCATCACCACGCTCGACGGCATTGTGCGGCCGGAGACGATCATCGCCACCGGCACCAACGCGCTGTCCGTGACCCGGCTGGCTGCCGACTCGCGGCGCCCCGAGCGGGTGCTCGGCGTGCACTTCTTCAACCCCGCGCCGGCCATGAAGCTGGTCGAGGTGGTCTCCTCGGTGCTCACCGCACCGACCGCGGTCGCCGCCGTCACCGAACTCGCCCGCGACCTGGGCAAGGACCCGATCGCGGTCGGCGACCGCCCCGGATTCGTCGCCGACGGCCTGCTGTTCGGCTATCTGAACCAGGCCGCCGCGATGTACGAGTCCAAGTACGCGACCCGTGAGGACATCGACGCCGCGATGCGGCTCGGCTGCGGGCTGCCGATGGGCCCGCTGGCGCTGCTCGACCTGATCGGTGTGGACACCGCACGTACGGTCCTGGAGGCGATGTACGCCGACTCCCACGACCGGCTGCACGCCCCCGCGCCGATCCTGGGGCAGTTGGCCGAGGCCGGGCTGACCGGCCGCAAGGCGGGCCGTGGATTCTACAGATACTCCGACGAAGCGACTCCCGGGAGCGCCACCGTCGTGCCGGACGCGGAGACCCCCACGGCAGCCGATGAGCAGGCTGCGGGCCGTACGGTCCGCAGCGTCGGCGTGGCCGGTTCCGGGACGATGGCCAGCGGTATCGCCGAGGTCTTCGCGAAGGCGGGCTTCGAGGTCGTGCTGGCCGCCCGCAGCCTGGAGAAGGCGGAGAAGGCCAAGGCCAGGATCACCAAGTCGCTGGGCCGCTCGGTCGACAAGGGCCGGCTCACCGCGGAGGCACGGGATGCCGCGCTCGCGGCGATCACCCCGGCCGGTTCGCTCGACGCCTTCGCGGACGTCGATCTGGCGGTCGAGGCGGTGGCCGAGGACCTGGAGGTCAAGCAGCAGCTGTTCGGCACGCTGGACAAGGTCTGCAAGCCGGGCGCGGTGCTGGCCACCACCACCTCCTCGCTGCCGGTCGTGGCCTGCGCCCGCGCCACCTCGCGGCCGCAGGACGTCATCGGGATGCACTTCTTCAACCCGGCGCCCGCGATGAAGCTGGTGGAGGTCGTCCGTACGGTTCTGACGGCCGACGATGTGCACGCCACCGTGCGGGCGGTCTGCGCGAAGGTCCGCAAGCACCCGGTGGACTGCGGCGACCGCGCCGGTTTCATCGTCAACGCCCTCCTGTTCCCGTACCTGAACAACGCGATCAAGATGGTCCAGGAGCACTACGCCTCCCTGGACGACATCGACGCCGCCATGAAGCTCGGCGGCGGCTACCCCATGGGCCCCTTCGAGCTCCTCGACGTCGTCGGCCTGGATGTCTCGCTGGCCATCGAGAAGGTGCTGCACGCCGAGTTCCGCGACCCCGGGCTGGCGCCGGCGCCGCTGCTGGAGCACCTCGTCGCCGCGGGCTGCCTCGGCCGCAAGACCGGCCGCGGCTTCCGTGAGTACGCCAGGCGCTGACGGGTGGGGGCACCCCCGGCCGAAAGCCGGGGAGGCGTGGGGCGGACTGCTGGCACCATCCAGCGGTCCGTCCCAGGTCAGGGGGGCGGAGATGGCACCGGATGCCGCAGGCCGCGTAAATATGCAGTACCGTCCCCACATGTCCCAGCCCGCTCGCACGCAGTCGTCCGACGCACCCGACAACAGCACTCCCGGCACCCGCCGCGCGGCCGCCCAGCGGCTCAAAATGCGCCGCGAACTGTCGGCGGCGGCAATGGAACTGTTCGCGACCAAGGGATACGAAGCGACCACGGTCGACGAGATCGCGGCCGCCGCGGGCGTCGCCCGGCGCACCTTCTTCCGCCACTTCCGCTCCAAGGAAGAGGCGATCTTCCCCGACCACGACGACACCCTCGTACGCGCCGAGGCCGTCCTGGACGCCGCCCCGCAGCACGAGAACCCGCTCGACACGGTCTGCCGCGGCATCAAGGAAGTCATGCGGATGTACGCGGCCTCACCGGCCGTGTCCGTGGCCCGCTACCGCCTCACCCGTGAGGTACCCACCCTCCGCGAGGCCGAGATCGCCTCGGTGGCCCGCTACGAACGTCTCTTCACCCGTTATCTCCTGGGCCACTTCGACGAAGGCGCGCACCGCGAGGGCGACGACGATCCGCTGCTCGCCGAGGTCGCCGCGTCCGCCGTGGTCACCGCGCACAACCACGTACTGCGCCGCTGGCTGCGGGCCGGCGCTCAGGGCGACGTCGAGGCCCAGCTCGACCATGCCTTCGAGATCGTCCGGGAGACCTTCGGCACCGGCATCGGCGCGGGCCGCGCCCTCACCGGGGAGGCCCCGCCGGCGGCCGTCTCGCGCGAGGGCGAGGTCCTGGTGACGGTGGCCCGCACGGACGCGCCGCTGGACGAGGTCATGCGCACCATCGAGAGGGCCCTGAAGAAGCGCTGACGGGGCGTCCGGGGGGCTGCGAGGCCCTCCCGCTCCGCACCCTTTTGTTTTTCCCCGCCGCCCACCCCCCTTCGGGGGGTGGGCGGGTGTAGTGGTGCGGTTTGCCCTGCTCAGGGCCCCCACATGAACGATCATCGCTCATATGTGACCACCAGGTTTCAGCTGAGAGAAATTCCTGGCACTCAGTGTCTTGCCGCATGGCACGCGGTGTCATACCTTGAGGGTGTCCGGGCGGCCGGCGCATAGCGAACCCTCGTGCGTCGGCTGTCCCAGCAAGCCATTCGTGGCCGCCCGCCCGGACGCCTGCGTCACAGGCAAACTTCACGCGCTCACCCGCGCAGCCAGGCACGGTGACCGCCTCTTCTGCGACCAGCGCAGACGGGGAGGACACCGGGCCACCCCGGCCGAACCGACGGCACCCCCTCCGCACCACCCCCGACGTTCCCTCAAGCCGTTCCCTCAACGAGCTTCGCCGGAGGCACACCGTGAACGAAATCCTGGACGCGATCCTCGCGCCCGACAGCACCCGCGACGACTTCGCCGCGCTGACCATCCCCGAGTCCTACCGCGCGGTGACCGTGCACAAGGACGAGGCCGAGATGTTCGCCGGCGTGCCGTCCAGGGAGAAGGACCCCCGCAAGTCGCTGCACGTCGAAGACGTGCCGGTGCCCGAGCTCGGCCCCGGTGAGGCACTGGTGGCCGTGATGGCCTCCTCCGTGAACTACAACTCCGTCTGGACCTCGATCTTCGAGCCCGTGTCGACGTTCGGGTTCCTGGAGCGCTACGGCCGCCTCTCCCCGCTCACCAAGCGGCACGACCTCCCGTACCACGTCATCGGCTCCGACCTGGCCGGCGTCGTGCTGCGCACCGGCCCCGGCGTCAACGCCTGGGGCCCCGGCGACGAGGTCGTCGCCCACTGTCTGTCCGTCGAGCTGGAGTCCTCCGACGGGCACAACGACACCATGCTCGACCCCGAGCAGCGGATCTGGGGCTTCGAGACCAACTTCGGTGGTCTCGCCGAGATCGCGCTGGTCAAGTCCAACCAGCTGATGCCCAAGCCCAAGCACCTGAGCTGGGAGGAGGCGGCGGCGCCCGGCCTGGTCAACTCGACCGCGTACCGCCAGCTGGTGTCCCGCAACGGCGCCGGGATGAAGCAGGGCGACAATGTCCTGATCTGGGGCGCGAGCGGCGGACTCGGTTCGTACGCCACCCAGTTCGCGCTGGCCGGCGGCGCCAACCCGATCTGCGTCGTCTCGTCCGACCAGAAGGCGGAGATCTGCCGGAAGATGGGCGCCGAGGCGATCATCGACCGCAACGCCGAGGGCTACAAGTTCTGGAAGGACGAGCAGAACCAGGACCCGCGGGAGTGGAAGCGCTTCGGTAAGCGGATTCGTGAGCTGACCGGCGGCGAAGACGTGGACATCGTCTTCGAGCACCCGGGTCGGGAGACCTTCGGCGCGTCCGTGTACGTCACCCGCAAGGGCGGCACCATCGTCACCTGCGCCTCGACCTCCGGCTACAACCACGAGTACGACAACCGCTACCTGTGGATGTCGCTGAAGCGGATCGTCGGCTCGCACTTCGCGAACTACCGCGAGGCGTGGGAGGCCAACCGCCTGGTCGCCAAGGGCAAGATCCACCCGACCCTGTCGAAGACGTACACCCTTGAGGAGACCGGGCAGGCGGCCTACGACGTGCACCGCAACCTGCACCAGGGCAAGGTCGGCGTGCTGGCGCTCGCACCCGAGGAGGGGATGGGCGTGCGCGACGAGGAGATGCGCGCCGAGCATCTCGACGCCATCAACCGGTTCCGAGACGTGTAAGCGGAGCGGACAACAAGCAGGAGCCGCGACGCGTAAGCGGAGGGGACAACAAGTAGGAGTCGAAACGCCCAGGCGGATCGACCGACACGGCCGGAACGTCTGATCCCCCTCACGTTCCCACCACGAAGATACGGGTCACACATGACTGAGCGTCAGAAGGATCGTCCGTGGCTGATGCGGACTTACGCCGGGCACTCCACCGCCGAGGCGTCCAACGAGCTGTACCGGCGCAACCTCGCCAAGGGCCAGACGGGCCTGTCGGTCGCGTTCGACCTCCCGACGCAGACCGGTTATGACCCCGACCACATCCTCGCCCGCGGCGAGGTCGGCCGGGTCGGGGTCCCGGTGTCCCATCTCGGTGATATGCGGCGGCTGTTCCAGGACATCCCGCTGGATCAGATGAACACCTCGATGACCATCAACGCGACGGCCATGTGGCTGCTGGCGATGTACCAGGTGGTCGCCGAGGAGCAAGGTGCCGACATCACCAAGCTGGCGGGGACGACGCAGAACGACATCGTGAAGGAGTACCTCTCGCGCGGGACGCATGTGTTCCCGCCGGGGCCGTCGCTGCGTCTGACCACCGACATGATCACGTACACGGTGGCCAACATCCCCAAGTGGAACCCGATCAACATCTGCAGCTACCACCTGCAGGAGGCCGGTGCCACGCCGGTCCAGGAGATCGCGTACGCCATGTCCACCGCCATCGCGGTGCTGGACGCGGTACGCGACTCCGGGCAGGTGCCGCCGGAGAAGTTCGGCGATGTCGTGGCCCGTATCTCGTTCTTCGTGAACGCCGGCGTCCGGTTCGTCGAGGAGATGTGCAAGATGCGCGCCTTCGGCCGCATCTGGGACCAGATCACCCGCGACCGCTACGGCATCGAGAACGCCAAGCAGCGCCGTTTCCGCTACGGCGTGCAGGTCAACTCGCTCGGTCTGACCGAGGCGCAGCCGGAGAACAACGTCCAGCGGATCGTGCTGGAGATGCTGGCCGTGACGCTGTCGAAGGACGCGCGTGCCCGTGCCGTCCAACTCCCCGCCTGGAACGAGGCGTTGGGGCTGCCCCGGCCCTGGGACCAGCAGTGGTCGCTGCGCATCCAGCAGGTCCTGGCACACGAGAGCGACCTGCTGGAGTACGAGGACATCTTCGCCGGATCGCATGTCATCGAGGCCAAGGTGGACGCCCTGGTGGACGAGTGCCTGGCCGAGATCGCGCGGATCCAGGAGATGGGCGGCGCGATGGCGGCCGTGGAGTCCGGCTACCTCAAGTCGCAGCTGGTCTCCGCGCACGCCGAGCGGCGGGCCCGGATCGAGGCCGGCGAGGAGAAGATCATCGGCGTCAACTGCTACGAGTCCACCGAGCCCAATCCGCTCACCGCGGACCTCGACTCCGCGATCATGACCGTCGACCCCGCCAACGAGGCCCGCGTCGTCCAGGCGCTGCACGACTGGCGGGACAACCGGGACGAGGGGCGCGCGCAGGAGTCACTGTCGGTCCTGAAGAAGTCCGCGGCCGGCGACACCAACCTGTTCGCGGCCACCCTCGAATGCGCTCGCGCCGGTGTGACGACCGGCGAGTGGGCCTGGGCGCTGCGGGACGTCTTCGGCGAGTTCCGGGCCCCCACGGGCGTCTCCAGCGCGCCGGTGGCGGTCACCGCCGAGGCGGGCACCCCGCTCGCGGTGGTCCGCGAGAAGGTCGCGCGGACCGCGGCCGAACTCGGCAGCGGCAAGCTGCGTCTGCTGGTCGGCAAGCCCGGCCTGGACGGGCACAGCAACGGCGCCGAGCAGATCGCCGTACGGGCCCGGGACGCCGGCTTCGAGGTGGTCTACCAGGGCATCCGGCTCACCCCGGAGCAGATCGTCTCGGCGGCCGTCGCCGAGGATGTGCACTGCGTCGGCCTGTCGATCCTGTCCGGTTCGCATGCCGAGCTGGTGCCGGACGTGCTGGCCCGGCTGCGCCGTACCGGCGTCGACGACATGCCCGTCATCGTCGGCGGAATCATCCCCTCCGCCGATGCCACCGCACTCCGGGAAGCCGGGGTCGCGGCGGTCTTCACACCCAAGGACTTCGGTATCACGGAGATCATCGGCCGTATCGTCGACGAGATCCGGAAAGCGAACAAGCTCGACCCTCTGGAGGTCCCCGCATGAGCCCCGTCAACCGCCTTCGCCCGCGGCGTTCCTGCCTCGCGGTTCCCGGCAGCAACCCGCGTTTCCTGGAGAAGGCCCAGGGCCTCCCGGCCGACCAGGTCTTCCTGGACCTGGAGGACGCCTGCGCGCCGCTCGCCAAGGAAGGCGCCCGGCACACCATCGTCGACGCGCTGAACAACGGCGACTGGACCGGCAAGACGCGTGTCGTGCGGGTCAACGACTGGACCACGCACTGGACGTACCGGGACGTCGTCACGGTCGTCGAGGGCGCGGGCCCCAACCTCGACTGCATCATGCTGCCGAAGGTGCAGGACGCCCAGCAGGTCGTCGCGCTGGATCTGCTCCTCACCCAGATCGAGAAGACGATGGGCTTCGAGGTCGGCAAGATCGGCATCGAGGCGCAGATCGAGAACGCCAAGGGCCTGGTGAACGTCGACGACATCGCCGCCGCCTCGCCGCGTCTGGAGACCATCATCTTCGGCCCGGCCGACTTCATGGCTTCCATCAACATGAAGTCCCTGGTGGTCGGCGAGCAGCCGCCCGGCTATGGCGCGGATGCGTACCACTACATCCTGATGCGCATCCTGATGGCGGCTCGCACCTACGATCTGCAGGCCATTGACGGTCCGTACCTTCAGATCAAGAACGTTGACGGCTACCGCGAGGTTGCCGGCCGCGCCGCCGCGCTCGGCTTCGACGGCAAGTGGGTGCTCCACCCGGGTCAGGTCGAGGCGGCCAACGAGGTCTTCTCGCCCTCCCAGGAGGACTACGACCACGCCGAGCTGATCCTGGACGCCTACGAGTGGTGCACCTCCGAGGCGGGCGGCAAGAAGGGTTCCGCGATGCTCGGTGACGAGATGATCGACGAGGCGAGCCGCAAGATGGCGCTGGTCATCTCCGGCAAGGGCCGGGCAGCCGGCATGACCCGTACGTCCAAGTTCGAGGCCCCGGAGGCGTAAGCGCGATGCAGTTCGGCCGTACCTACGAAGAGTTCATCGTCGGCGATGTGTACAAGCACTGGCCGGGGAAAACCGTCACCGAATACGACGACCACCTCTTCTGTCTGCTCACCATGAATCACCACCCGCTCCACATGGACACGAACTAC
This sequence comes from Streptomyces sp. NPDC050636, assembly GCF_040654775.1. Taxonomy (NCBI): domain Bacteria; kingdom Bacillati; phylum Actinomycetota; class Actinomycetes; order Kitasatosporales; family Streptomycetaceae; genus Streptomyces; species Streptomyces sp. NPDC050636. The sequence continues at coordinate 42,685 of NZ_JBFAIP010000002.1, read as the reverse complement.
GCCGAGAAGACGACGGACTTCGGCAAGAACGTAGTGGTCGGGAACTACATCTACTCCCTGCTGCTGGGTATGTCGGTGCCGGATGTCTCCGGAAAGGCGATCGCCAATCTGGAGATCGAGTCGCTGCGGCATGTGGCGCCGACCTTTCACGGCGACACGATTTACGGCGAGACGACCGTGCTCGACAAGACGCCGTCGAAGTCCAAGTCGGACCGCGGCATCGTGTACGTCGAGACCAAGGGCTACAAGCAGGACGGCACCCTGGTCTGCGTCTTCCGCCGCAAGGTGATGGTCCCCACGGCCACGTACATCAAGGAGCGCGGCGGCGAGCAGCCCGGCCGCCCGGAGCTGCAGGCCCCTCCGGCCAAGAAGGAGAAGTAGCCATGGCGCGCCTCGCACAGACCGAGGGTCTGACCGACATCCAGCGGGAAATCCTCTCCACCGTCCGCGATTTCGTGGACAAGGAGATCATTCCGGTCGCAACGGAGCTGGAGCACAAGGACGAATACCCGACGCAGATCGTCGAGGGCCTCAAGGAACTCGGCGTGTTCGGGCTGATGATCCCCGAGGAATACGGCGGCCTCGGCGAGTCGCTGCTCACCTACGCGCTGACCGTGGAGGAGATCGCCCGTGGCTGGATGAGCGTCTCGGGCATCATCAACACCCACTTCATCGTGGCGTACATGCTCAAGCAGCACGGCACGCAGGAGCAGAAGGACTATTTCCTGCCGCGGATGGCGGCCGGCGAAATCCGGGGCGCGTTCTCGATGTCGGAGCCGGCGCTGGGCTCCGATGTGTCGGCCATCTCCTCCAAGGGCGTGCGGGACGGCGACGATTACGTCCTCAACGGCCAGAAGATGTGGCTCACCAACGGCGGTTCGTCCACGCTCGTCGCGGTGCTCTGCCGTACGGACGAGGGCCACCCGGAGGGCACCGCGCCGCACAAGTCGATGACGACCTTCCTGGTGGAGAAGGAGGCGGGCTTCGGCGAGGTGCGCCCCGGACTGACCATTCCGGGCAAGATCGACAAGATGGGCTACAAGGGGGTCGACACCACCGAGCTGATCATGGACGGCCTGCGAATTCCGGCCGATCGTGTGCTCGGCGGCGAGACCGGGCGTGGCTTCTATCACATGATGGACGGCGTCGAGGTCGGCCGGGTCAATGTGGCCGCGCGCGGCTGCGGTGTCGCTCAGCGCGCCTTCGAGCTGGGGGTTTCGTACGCGCAGCAGCGTCACACCTTCGGCAAGCCGATCGCTCAGCACCAGGCCATCCAGTTCAAACTGGCCGAAATGGCGACAAAGGTCGAAGCGGCTCATGCGATGATGGTTAATGCCGCTCGCAAAAAGGACTCCGGCCAGCGAAACGACCTCGAAGCGGGCATGGCGAAGTACCTGGCCTCCGAGTACTGCAAGGAGGTGGTTGAAGACGCTTTCCGCATCCACGGCGGTTACGGCTTCTCCAAGGAGTACGAGATCGAGCGTCTCTACCGCGAGGCCCCGATGCTCCTGATCGGTGAAGGTACCGCCGAGATCCAGAAAATGATCATTGGGCGCCGGCTACTGGAGGAGTACCGAATCCAGGGGTGAACATCCCGTTTGGGGTGTTTTCGTCTAGACGAAGATCACACCCTGTCATCGGACTTCGGCCACGGATTGGCTCTGGCTCTTGGCCAGTTGCCGCTCGCAACCGATAGCATCGACGGAAAGCCGCCGTCCCCCGTGTCCATACGCGGCATCCTCCGCTACGAAGGTCATCCATGCCCCACAGCCAATCCTCTGCACAACGCGGTCGCGTCCGCCTCGCGCGCGGAGCGTCGCCGTGGCTCCTCCCGACCGTGGCAACGGCAGCGGTCAGCCTGGCCCGTTCCCGTCGCTCGGGACGCTGGGCTGCCGTCGCCGTGCCCACCACCGCACTCGCGGCGGGCATGCTGTGGTTCTTCCGCGACCCCGAGCGGGAGATCGCTCAGGGCCGTGTCATCTCTCCGGCGGACGGCGTGGTGCAGAGCATCATGCCGTGGAAGGACGGGCGCACCCGCGTCGCGATCTTCATGAGCCCGCTGAATGTTCACGTCAACCGCGCGCCGCTGGCCGGCACGGTGACGTCCGTGGAGCACATCCCCGGCGGATTCGTTCCGGCGTTCAACAAGGAGAGCGAAAACAACGAGCGGGTCGTCTGGCACTTCGACACCGAGCTCGGCGACATCGAGATGGTGCAGATCGCCGGCGCGGTGGCCCGCCGCATCGTCCCCTACGTGCCCGAGGGCACCAAGGTCGAGCAGGGCGAGCGCATCGGTCTGATCCGCTTCGGCTCGCGCGTCGATGTCTACCTCCCGGAGGGCGTCGAGGCGGCGGTCGAGGTCGGCCAGGCCACCACCGCGGGGGTGACTCGACTTGACCGTGATTGATCCTGAGACACAGGCGGGCTGGGCGCCCGAGATGGAAGAGGACGAGGACGACATGCCGCTGTCCACGCGGCTGTCAATAGCGGACACCCTCACCCTCGGCAACGCGATCTGTGGCTTCATGGCGGTGTACTTCACCACCACCGGCGTGCTCATCCCGCATCTGACGGGCAACGAGGACGGCGGTATGGCCCGGCACAGCGCCGCGATGGCCGTGATCCTGATGCTGCTCGCCTCGGTCTTCGACCTCTTCGACGGGCTGGTCGCGCGCAAGCTGCGGGCCTCGGCGATGGGGGCCGAGCTCGACAACCTCTCCGACCTGATCAGTTTCGGCCTGGCTCCCGCGTATTTCGTCGTGACCTGGGGCATGGTCGCGGTCGCCCAGGACGCGAACCAGCGGGTGTCGGTGGTCGCGGCCGTCGTGGTGCTGCTGGCGGTGGTGCTCCGGCTTGCGCGGTTCTCCTGCGTCACGCTGCGCGACGGCATCTTCCAGGGCATGCCGAGCCCGTTCGGCGCCCTGACCGTCGTCGCCATCGTGCTGCTGGAGCTGCCGTTCCTGCCGACGCTGCTGGCGATCATCGGGGTGGCCTGGCTGATGGTGAGCCGGGTCGAGTACCCCAAGCCGCGGGGGCGGCTCGCGGTGGCGATGCTCAGCTGGATCGTGCTCAGCATGGGCATGCTCGCGGCCTGGGCACTGGACGCCCCGGGCGGCCAGCTGCTGCTGCAGACCGGCTGCGCTCTGCAGGTGGTTATGGGCGCGATGATCCCGCTGTTCGCGACGGCCCGGAGGGTGAACACCTTCCGTGACAACCGCCGTGAGTCGCGCGAAGAGGCCCGCGCCGCACAGCTTCCGTAAATCCCGCTTCCGCAAGACCGCGCAACACGCCGAGAGCCCCGAGCGAATCATTCGCTCGGGGCTCTCGGCGTTTCCGGTGCGTGCGGCCCTCTCCGGGGCCGCACGCAATCGGCTCAGACCAGGAAGTCGCGGGCCAGGCTCTCCGCTGCGCGCTCCAGGAGCGGGCCCGCCTCGGCCATACAGCGGGCCGGGTCGGGCTCCAGGTCCGTCAGGGCGTAGGCGCGCTGGATTCCGGCCGCGGCGAGCGCCTCGACGGGCAGCGCGAGGCGGCCGCAGACCGCGACCACGTCGATGCCCGCAGCACGGGCCGCGGCGGCCACGCCGGCCGGTGCCTTGCCGTGCAGCGTCTGCTCGTCGAGCGAGCCCTCGCCGGTGATGACGAAGGTGGCGCGCGCCAGGGCCGGCGCGAAGCCCAGTACGTCCAGCATCACGTCGATACCGGGACGGAACGCCGCGTCGAGACCGACCAGCGCGCCGTAGCCGATGCCGCCCGCGGCGCCCGCACCGGGAGCCAGCGCATGTTCTGCGGCCTTGGCTCCGACGGCGGTCTCCAGCACCTCCGCGTAGTGCGCGAGGGCGGCGTCCAGCGTGGCGACGTCCGCCTCGCTCGCGCCCTTCTGCGGCCCGTAGACGGCGGGCGCGCCCTTCGGGCCGGTGAGCGGGTTGTCGACGTCGCTGGCGAGCACGATGTCCGTATGGGCCAGCCGGGGGTCGAGGCCCGACAGGTCGACCGTGGCCAGGTCAGCCAGGGGGCCGCCGCCGGGGGCCACCGGATCGCCGTCCGCGTCGAGGAACCGCGCGCCGAGCGCGGCCAGCATGCCCGCGCCGCCGTCGGTCGTGGCGCTGCCGCCGACGCCGAAGACGATGGATGTGGCGCCCGCGTCCAGCGCCGCGAGCAGCAGCTCGCCGGTGCCGTACGTGGAGGCCGTCAGGGGCGCGAAGACGCCTTCCGGGAGGTGCTGGAGCCCGGACGCCTCCGCCATCTCCACCACCGCCGTACCGTCGCGGCGCAGCGCGAAGGTGGCCGTCACCGGCACGCCGGTGGGGCCGCTGACCCGCGCCTCATGGCGGGTGAATCCGGCCGCCAGCGCGGCCGCGACCGTGCCGTCGCCGCCGTCCGCGACCGGGATGGCCGCCACGTCCAGGTCGGGGACCACGCGCCGCAGACCGGCCGTGACGTGCTCGGCGACCTCGACGGCCGTGAGCGAACCCTTGAACTTGTCCGCGGCGATCAGCACATGTGCTGTGTTTGTCCTTGCTGCGTCCGCCACCGTGTTTCCCCTTGCTTTCGAACTGGCAGTCGCGCCGCTGTGACCTTATCCGGCGAGAGGCCCCGGCGAACAGGGCACAGGGTTCCGGAACCGTGGCGAATGGCACGCCCGGACACCATTGCCACCCAATATCACCCATTCTCGTCAATATCCGAATGCCCCGAATCCGCACGCCCCGAGCGGGGCGCCCGTCGCGGGCGGTGCGAGCTCGGGCAGCTGCTTCGCAGGCCGGGCCGCCGCCCATAGGCTCGCGGCGTGACGACCATGGACTACGCCACTTACATCGCCGGTCTGCCGCGCGTGCTCGCGGGCGCGGGCGCCATTTTCCGCGACGCGGACCAACGCATCCTGCTTGTGGAGCCCAACTATCGCGACACCTGGATCCTGCCGGGCGGCACCATCGAGTCGGACACCGGCGAGTCGCCCCGCCAGGCCGCCCGGCGGGAGACCGCCGAGGAGATCGGTCTGGACGTGGAGCTGGGCTCGCTGCTCGCCGTCGACTGGGTGCGCGGGGAGGGGCGGCCGCCGCTGGTGTCGTATCTGTATGACGGCGGGGTGCTGGACGCGGCACAGCTGGCGGCGATCCGGCTGCAGGAGGAAGAGCTGCTGTCCTGGCGACTGGTGCACCCGGACGAGGCCGAGAAGCTGGTGAGCCCGCAGATGGCGCTGCGGATCGGCGCCGCGCTGCAGGCTCTCGTGGAAGGCCGGGGACCGGCGGAACTGGAGGACGGGCTGCCGCCGAAGGGGAGCAGTTCCGCCATGGGTTGAGAACCTTGGGTTGAGGACCACGGGTTGAGAACCATGGGCTGAGAACCGTGGGATGAGAACCGTGGGTTGATGGCCCGCGCGCTTCAGCGTCGGGGTGGCAACAGGACGACCCAGTGGGTCTGCGCACCGCGCGCCTCGGTGTCAGCCACACTCCTCCGCTGGGAACAGTGCACTGTCCATGCGTTCAAAGGTGAGCAGGCGGCGTTTGCGGTCGAGGCCGCCGCCGTAGCCGGTGAGGCTGCCGTTGGCGCCCACTACGCGGTGGCAGGGGATGATGATGCCGACCGGGTTGCGCCCGTTGGCCAGGCCGACGGCGCGGGCCGCGGATGGCGCACCGAGTCGTTCGGCGAGCTGCCCGTAGCTGACGGTCTCGCCGTACGGGATGGTGCACAGGGCCGCCCAGACGCGGCGTTGGAACGGGGTGCCGCGTAGCGCGAGGGGCAGGTCGAAGGTGGTCAACTCGCCGCGGAAATAGGCCCGGAGCTGGGTGATGGTCTCGACGAAGGGGGCGTCTTCGGGGTCCGCCGGGTGCCCGAACGTCTCCTGTGGCGGGCGGTGGCGCTGGTCCGTCATGTAGAGGCCGGTGAGGGCCTCGCCTGCGGCGACGAGGGTGAGCGGGCCCACCGGGGTGTCGTCCAAGACGGTGTGGGTGACATCTGCCTTGGTCGGGGTGGTGTGGGTGACATCTGCCTTGGTCGGGGTGGTGTGGGTGACATCTGCCTTGGTCGGGGTGGTGTGGGTGACATCGGTCATGGCTTCGGGCTCAGTTCGTCGGGAGGTGGTTGATGGGGTGGTCGCCGGTGGCCCAGAGGTACTGGACGGCGTACGCGCGCCAGGGGCGCCAGATCGCGGAGTGCCGGATGAGGGCCGCAGGGGTGGCGGGCATGCCGAGTCCGGCGGCGGCGCGGCGCAGGCCGAGGTCGGTGGGGGTGAAGGCGTCGGGGTCGCCGAGTGCGCGCATGGCGATGCACTCGACGGTCCAGGGGCCGATGCCCGGCAGCGCGGCGAGCTGCGCGCGGGCTGCCTCCCGGTCGCTGCCGACGCCGAGTTGCAGCTCGCCGGAGGCGAGGGCCGCGATGACGCCGGTGAGGGTGGCGCGGCGGGTGCGGGGCATCGCCAGGGACTCCGGGTCGAGTTCCGCGAGCACGCCGGCGGACGGGAAGAGGCGGGTCAGGCCGCCGCCCGGGTCGTCGACCTTCTCGCCGTGCGCGAGGACCAGCCGTCCGGCGTGGGTGCGGGCCGCGGCGGTGGAGACCTGCTGGCCCAGTACGGCGCGGACCGCGAACTCGTCGGCGTCGACGGTGCGCGGCACACGGCGGCCGGGTGCCTTGTCGACCAGCGGGGCCAGCTGCGGGTCCTCGCGGAGCAGCCCGTCGACGGCCTCCGGGTCCGCGTCGAGGTCGAGCATCCGCCGGCAGCGGGCGATGGCGCCCGCGAGGTCGCGCAGATCGGTGAGGGCCAGGCGGCAGTCGATGTGGTCGAGGCGGGGCGAGAGAGCGACGATGCCGTGGCCGTACGGGAGGTTGAGGGTGCGCCGGTAGGCGCCGTCCCGCCACTCCTCGACACCGGGGACGGCGGTGGCGGCGAGGTGCCCGAAGAGGTTGTCGGGGTTGAGCGGCCGGCGGAACGGCAGCCGCAGCGCGAGTGCGCCCGGCACCGCGGCGCGCGGGCCCGGCTTGGCGCGCTGCCGCAGTTCGGTCGGGGAGAGCCCGAAGACCTCTCGTACGGTCTCGTTGAAGGTGCGGATGCTGGCGAATCCGGCGGCGAACGCGACATCGGCCATCGGAAGCGCCGTGGTCTCCACCAGGAGGCGGGCGGTCTGGGCGCGCTGGGCGCGGGCCAGGGCGAGCGGTCCCGCCCCGAGTTCGGCCAGCAGCTGGCGCTCGATCTGGCGGGTGCTGTAGCCGAGGCGGGCGGCCAGGCCGGGGACGCCCTCGCGGTCGACGATGCCGTCGGCGATCAGCCGCATGGCTCGGGCGACGAGGTCGGCCCGCTCGTCCCACTGCGGGGACCCCGGGCTGGCGTCCGGGCGGCACCGCTTGCAGGCCCGGAATCCGGCCTGCTGCGCGGCGGCGGCGCTCGGGTAGAAGCGCATGTTCTCGGGCTTGGGTGGCACCACCGGGCACCTCGGACGGCAGTAGATACGGGTCGTGAGCACGGCGGTGTAGAACCAGCCGTCGAAGCGGGCGTCCTTGGACTGCACGGCTCGCATACAGCGCTCGGTGTCGGTGTGCATGGTTTCAAGGATTCCTCACGCGACGGGGCTCGGCTGGCGAGAATCCGACATCAATATTCGTGGCCGCTCGACGGTGCACACGGGTCTCCCTGCGACGCGGGCTCGCGAATTCGCCGACGGGCACATGGCTCGCGGGCAGCCCGCCCCCGGGGGACGGCACCGCGGCGGGTAGCCTTCATCACCTCGCTGATGATCGACCGACGCAACGTCGAGGGCAGCGAGAGCGCGATCTTCGCCAATGACGGCGTCGAGCTGCTGACCACCACGCTCGCCGCACCCGGCGACCTGTTGCTGGGTGACGACCGCCGGACCCTGCGCTCCGTCACCCCGGTTCAGCCCGTCGACCCGGCGGCCCCCGCGCACTGGAACGTACCGGCGGTGGCCTTCGCCTCCCGTCGACCGGTATCCCCCAATGGACCGCGGTGGTCCGCATCTGCCGAACGCCGTGGTCCGGCACCACTCGTCGAACCTCGTCGCACCTCGTCGAACAAGGAACCCGCCACCATGACCACCCTGTCCTCTTCCGCCACGGGCCCCGGCCGCACGCTCCTCTGGTTCATCGACGTGCCCGTCGTCCTGGTGGCCGTCGTCTGGGGTTCCAGCTATCTGGCCGCCAAGGAGCTGGCCACCGGCGCCACCGTGATCGCCCTGCTCCTGCTGCGGTTCCTGGTGGCCACACCGGTCATGGCCATGGTCGCCGGCCGCGGCGTCGCCCGGCTCACCCGCCGTGAGATTGCAGCGGGAGCGGCACTTGGGGCGATCCTGTCGGGGGTTCTCCTGCTGGAGACGTACGGCGTCGTGCACACCTCGGCGACCAACGCGGGGCTCATCATCAGCCTGACCATGATCTTCACGCCGCTCGCGGAGGGCGTGGCGACCCGCACCCGCCCCACCAAAGCGTTCGTCGGCGCGGCGGCGCTGTCGGTGGCCGGTGTGGCGCTGCTGACCCAGGGTTCGGGCTTCACCGCCCCGTCGTCCGGCGATCTCCTGGTACTGCTCGCGGCGGTCGCGCGCACCGCGCACGTCATGGCCATGAGCCGTATGAAGTCGCTCCGTTCGACCGACTCGGGGGCGCTGACCGTCGTTCAGTTCGCCGGCGCGATCGCCGTTTTCGCGCTGGCGTCGGCCTTCACCCCCGTATCGCCGCTGGACGTCGCGGCCTCCTACGGTCCCGGCCAGTGGGCCGCGCTCCTCTACCTGGCGCTGATGTGCACGCTCTTCGCCTTCTTCGTCCAGATGTGGGCGGTGCGCAGGACCTCCCCGTCCCGGGTGAGCCTGTTGCTGGGCACCGAGCCGCTGTGGGCGGCCGTGATCGGCGTCGCGGCCGGCGGAGACCGCCCCGGACTGCTCGGCGCGGCCGGGGCGGTCCTCGTGCTCATCGGTACGACGTGGGGCCGGCAGGCCGCCGGACGCCAGGCCCCGGTGGACGACCGTCCGGAGACGGCTGACACGGTGTCGGAACGGGTGGCCCAGGTCTGAAACTGGTGGCCTAGGTCTGAAACTGACGGACAACAACTGCCGCCCGGGCACGTTTGATGGCGGCGCTCTCGGCTGATTGCGGCGCTCTCGGCGACGTTCGAGCCGGCCTTGCTGAAGAGGGTGAGAACTTCTCGTTCCGCGGCTGTGTGTAGGCCCACGCGAGATCCTCCTACGCCGACGAAGCCGCTGTACGTGGTGCGTCGCCGATGTGCGGAGGGCTTGTCCGTCCGAATGGACGATGAAGGCAAAGAGGAGTTCCCACTCCTTGCCATTTTCAACTTATAGCGCACTGGGGGGCTTGCCGCAAGGCCCCGTTCGTGGTGCAGAATCGCGGGCCGAGCTCAGAACCTGCAGAAACGGGAGATTCACGAAGTGCGTGTGTTGTTGTCGGTTTACAGGTCGTGCGGTGACGTCGAGTCGGTGGTGGGACGCGCACTGCGGGTGCGGGCACTTGGCACCGAGATGCGGGTGTGCGCGCCGCCGGCCGTCGCGGCAGCGAACTCGGACCGGAGCTGATGCCATGAACCCCCTGACCACCACCAGCGCGTTCAACCTTCCCGACCACCTCTCCCCCAAAGCCGACCCGGCGCTGATAGACGGCGACGAGCAGCACTTCGCGGCCATCTCGGAGAGCCTCGACCAGACGATCGCCGAACTGTCCGACCGCCTCGACGCCGAGCGCAAGGCACCCGGCGGCATCGGCCGGGCGGCGATGGACCGGGACGCGGAGATCCACCGGTTGACCGGCCGCCTGCGCGCCTTGCGTCGCTTCGGTCTGGACCTGTGCCTGGGGCGCATCGTCCCCAAGGACAACTCCGAGCCCGTGTACATCGGACGCCTCGGCCTCACCGACAGCACGGGGCGTCGGCTGCTGCTCGACTGGCGCTCCCCCGCGGCCGAGCCGTTCTTCGCGGCGACCCACGCCAACCCGATGGGGCTGGTGAGCCGCCGCCGGTACCGCTGGACCCGCGGTCGGATCAGCGACTACTGGGACGAGGTGTTCAGCGCCGACGGGCTGGAGGGGCACGCCGCGCTGGACGACCAGTCCGCGTTCATCGCCAGCCTGGGCGGCAACCGGTCGGCCCGGATGCGTGACGTGCTCGGCACCATCCAGGCCGACCAGGACGCCATCATCCGCGCGGGGTCCCGCGGCGCCCTCGTCGTCGACGGCGGTCCGGGTACGGGCAAGACCGTCGTCGCTCTGCACCGCGCCGCCCACCTCCTCTACTCCGACCCGCGTCTCGGTCACCGTCGGGGCGGTGTGCTGTTCGTCGGTCCGAGCCGGCCCTACCTGGCCTACGTCTCCGATGTCCTGCCCAGCCTCGGCGAGGAGGGCGTGCAGACCTGCACCGTGCGCGACCTCGTCGCCGAGGGGGCCGGAGCGGCGATCGAGACCGACCCGGACGTGGCGCTTCTGAAGTCGTCCGCGGACCTGGTGAAGGCGATCGAACCGGCCGTCGGCATCTACGAGGAGCCGCCCACCAAGGGGATGACGGTCTCGACCCACTGGTCCGACGTCTGGCTGAGCGCCGACGACTGGGCGGCGGCCTTCGAAGCAGTGGAACCAGGCACTCCGCACAACGAGGCGCGCGACCAGATCCGGGAGGAGCTGCTCACGATCCTGATGGACAAGCACGACGAGGACGATGTCCCGCCCGAGCTGCTCCGGAGGTCGCTGCTGCAGGACAGAGAGCTGATCGGGACCCTCAACCGTGCGTGGCCGATGCTTGAGGCGAGTGACCTCGTCGGAGATCTGTGGTCGGTGCCCGCCTATCTGCGCAAGTGCGCTCCCGGGCTCAGCCCCGACGACGTGCGCAAGCTGCAGCGTGCGGACGCGCAGGCCTGGACGGTGTCCGACCTGCCGCTCCTGGACGCGGCACGGCAGCGGCTCGGCGACCCGGAGGCGTCGGTGCGCAAGCGTCGGCACGAAGCCGCCGTCGCCGCCGAACGTGCGCGCAGGGCCGACGTCATCGACGGCATCCTGCAGGACACCGAGATCGACGAGAGCGAAGGCGCGGTGGGGATGCTGCGCGGACAGGACCTGCAGGACACCCTGATCGACGAGAACGCACTGCCCGGCGCCGAACCGGACCTGCTCGCCGGCCCGTTCGCGCACATCATCGTGGACGAGGCTCAGGAACTGACCGACGCCGAGTGGCAGATGCTGCTGCAGCGCTGCCCGTCCCGGAGCTTCACCATTGTCGGTGACCGCGCCCAGGCCAGGCACGGGTTCACGGAGTCGTGGCAGGAACGGCTCGAGCGGGCCGGGCTCGACCGGATCACCGTGGCTCCCCTGAGCGTCAACTACCGCACGCCGGAAGAGGTCATGGCGGAAGCCGAGCTGGTCATCCGCGCTGCGCTCCCGGACGCCAATGTGCCGACCTCCATCCGCAGCAGCGGCATCCCCGTCGTCCACGGATCTGTTGCGGACCTGGACTCGGTCCTCGACACCTGGCTCGCTGCACATGCCGACGGAGTCGCCTGCGTCATCGGCACTGGTGACATCGACGAGGGCACGTTCCGGGCGACATCCCGCGTCCGGTCGCTGACGCCGGAACTGTCGAAGGGGCTTGAGTTCGATCTGGTCGTCCTCATCGACCCGGAGACGTTCGGCAAGGGCATCGAAGGAGCCGTCGACCACTATGTCGCGATGACCCGCGCAACCCAGCAACTCGTCATCCTCACAAGCTCCTGACGTCGGCCAAGGCAACGTGATCGCCGTCCGACGATCACGGGGACCGCCGGCGAAGGCGTCTGCCTGGCTTGGCGGTCCGCGCCGGGCCGAGTCGGACGCCGATGACGATCTGGTCGACCGACGGGAACAAGCTGCGCACCGATATTCTGCGCGACATGGTCAACTCATCTGCGAGCCCTGACGATGCGGGGGTTGCGATAGCTGCGGCACGTGCCGGCGCGGACGTGGTGCGCAGCATGTACGGTCAGCGGCTTGCCCGCATCGACAAGGGTGCCGGGGACTTCGCCACGGCCGCCGATGTGGAAGCCGAGAAGGCGATCCTCGGCGTCATCCGTGCTGCTCGACCCGATGATGCGGTGCTCGGCGAGGAGGGTGGGCAGCAGGGTGCGGCCGATGCTGCGCGCCGGTGGTTGGTAGACCCTTTGTGCGGCACGCTGAACTACGCCGTCGGCAACATGCTGGTGGCCGTCAACGTGGCGCTGCGCAATGGAGCAGCGGCGGTGGCCGACCCGTTCAGCGGCGAGATCTTCTTCACCGACGGTGAGACCGCCTGGGTACGGCACGACGGCGTCGATGCGCAGCTGGCGCCCACTCCCGCCACCCAGTTGGTGGACGTCAACCTGGATCCGCCGTTTCCGAGCGCACCCGGCTTTCGGGCCGTGGACCTGCTGGCCCACCCCGGCTTCGTCGCGCGGTTCCGGCCGCGGGTCGTGTCCACGACGCTGGCGTTGGCCTGGGTCGCGGCCGGCAGGCGCGCCGCATACGTCACCGACGGCAGTGACCTGTCCAGAAGTGTGCACTTCGCCGCCGGCATCGCTGTGTGCCGGGCTGCCGGCTGTGTAGTCACCGGGATCGACGGCGCCCCGATCGGACCGGCAGGCCGCGGGCTTGTGGTGGCCGCCGACTCCGATACCCACGGGCTGCTGATGTCGATGATCCGCAGCTGAAGCCAGTTCCGCACCGGGCGACGTTCGCCCTGGCGACTGCCTCGCGTAGTCGAGAGTCGCGTATTCCTCACCCCTCCTCCCACGTCGAAGCCGTAGCGGCCCAGGACGTTGAGGTTCGACGTGGGCCGGGTCCTGGGCATACAGCCACGTTGTGAACCGAATCACAGTGGCGGACTGTCACGGTTCGCTGGTGTGAGGTGTCTCGATGGGCAGCCGAAGAGGGGAGCCGCTTGTGACACCCGGGTACCGACGCATGCTCGTGGTGGGGGTGGGTCATGACTGAGGACGCCTTCACCGAGCACCGTCCGCTGCTGTTCACCATCGCCTACGAGATGCTGGGCAGCGCCGCCGACGCCGAGGACGTGCTGCAGGAGAGCTACCTGCGGTGGAGCGCGGTCGATCCGGCCGCGGTCGAGCATCCGCGCGCCTACCTGGTCCGCGTGGTGACCCGGCAGGCCCTCAACCACCTGCGCGCGGTCAGGGCGCGGCGCGAGGAGTACGTCGGCACGTGGCTGCCCGAGCCGATCCGCACCGCACCCGACGTGAGCGAGGACGCGATCCTGGCCGAGTCGGTGTCGATGGCCATGATGCTCGTCCTGGAGACGCTGAACCCGACCGAGCGCGCGGTGTTCGTGCTGCACGACGTGTTCGGCTACAGCCACGGCGAGATCGCCGCCTCGGTCGGGAAGAGCGAGGTCACCGTCCGGCAGATCGCCCACCGCGCACGCCGGCACGTCCATGCGCGGCGCCGTCGCTTCGAGCCCGACTCCGACGCCGGCCGGGGAATCGTCCAGCGGTTCCTGCACGCGGCGGCGACGGGCGAAGTCCAGGCGCTGATGGACCTGTTGGCGCCCGATGTCGTGCAGATCTCCGACGGCGGCGGCAAAGTCGTCGCCGCCCGCCGCCCGATCACCGGCCGCGACGACGTCGCCCGGTTCGTCCTCGGCGTACTCCGCACCACCACCGCGGCGACCCGTATCGAGCACGCCACCTACAACGGCATGCCCGCGGCACGGTTCGTCACCGGTGGTGAACTCGACTGGCTGGTCGCGTTCGAGATCCACGACGGACGGATCACCGGCCTCTACGGCGTGCGCAACCCGGACAAGCTGCACCGCGCCGAAACGGTGCTCCCACTCGACAGAGGAGTTCAATAGCTGTGGAAACCATGACTGTTGAACGTGTCATCGACGCCCCGATCGAGGACGTGTTCGCCTGGCTCACCACGACCACCAACTACACGAGCTCGCCCCTGGTGCTGCGCTGCCGCCTGACCCGGCGCGGCGCGACCGCGCCCTACGGCGTCGGTGCGGTGCGCAGTCACCTCTGGCTGATCGGCTGGTTCCGCGAACGCATCACCCGGTACGACCCGCCGTACGCCACCGAGTACGTCGTCGAGCGCAGTCTGCCGCCGTCCCGGCACGAACTCGGCCGCATGACGTTCACCGAGGTCGACGGCGGCACCCAGGTCCGCTGGATCACCCGCGCCGAGATCCCCGTCCCTTTGCTCGGCGCCCTCCTCACCCGGCGCCTCGCGAGGCCGATCATCACCCGCACGTTCCGCAACATCCTCGACGCCGCCAACACCGCGCTGGCCCAACACCCCAGTCGCAACCGAGCATGAGGACCACACACGCGCCAACGAACGGAACCGAGCCCCGCTGACCGCCTCCGGCGAAGCCGGCCCTTCAATGGGCGTTGCCCGGGCTTCGGGTTGTTGCTCTCGGGCGAGCCGGTTCAGACCAGTGCGGCTTGTACTGCGGCGAGGATGGCTGCCTCGTCGGCACCGGTCGCGCGGGCGGCGGCGACGTATCCGTGAGCGAGCCGGGTGAGCCGACCGGTGTCGGCGTCAGCGGCCCCGGGCACGGCGGCGACCCGGGTGCCTGCTCCGCGTTTGGTGCGGATGAGGGCCGCGGCCTCCAGCTCCTTGTAGGCGCGGGCCACGGTACCGGTGGCCAGCCCGAGGTCGGCGGCGAGCTGGCGGACGGTGGGGAGCCGTTCGCCCTCCGGGAGGCGGCCGCTGCCGATGAGCGCGGCGAGTTGGGTCCGTACCTGCTCGTACGGCGGGACCGGGCTGGTCGTGTCCACACGTACGGTCGGGCCGGTCAAGGCTGCCTCCGGGGGGCGGAGAGCGGGGCGGCAAGGACGAACAGGGACCACACGGCCGTGCAGCCGGCCGTCACCGCGACCGGCAGCAGGATCCAGCCGACGGTGTGGGGCGCGGGCCCGAGGCAGGAAAGCGAGCGCAGCGCACCTGATGCGAAGAACGTGGCGCCGGCGAGCGGAGCGGAAACCAACAGTCCCCATGCGGCCGTCACCGCGAGCGCCCGGTCCCGGCGCTGTTCCTCGTCGGCGGCGAGCAGCGCCGAGTCGCCGTCGGGTGCCGGTCGCCGCGTGATGCGGTACAGGGCGTAGCCGCAGGCGGCGCTGCCGACGCCGAGGGCGCCAAGGATCGGGATGCTGTAGAAGAGGCCGGGCCAGGGGCCGTGCGACTCGGTCAGTCCGTCGCAGGCCGCGCTGAGTGAGCGACCCGCCCGGCCCATGTCGTCCGCGGACGCGGTGAGCGCGGCGGCCGTGAGCAGAGCGATGAGCGCGGCGGCCTGGGTGGCCAGAACCATGGCGAAGCGGGTCGGGAGGAAGTCGCGGATTCGGCGCGGGGTGAGGCCCGCCCGGCGTACCGTCCCCTGCTGCTTGGGCATCAGGGCGTCTGCGGCCAGGACGCCCGCCACGGCGCAGATGCCGAAGACCGGGATGGCGTGGAGGATTCCGAGCCCCAGGCGGTCGCTCTGGGCGATCCCCCAGGCCAGCGCGGCGCCGAGGGCGAGACCGCCCCACCGGGCGAGCAGGTCGGCGCGGGCCCGGCGGTGCGGGTCGGTCAGGGTGGTATCGAGCATGGTGGTCCCCCGTCGTGGCGCTTGTATCAAGTATCGAGTACAAGATGGCGGACACCGCACCTTGTGTCAAATGAGTGATACAAGGCGCTCGATTGGCGGTGGGAGCGCCCCGAACCTACTGGTGGCCGGAGGTTCCACCCCCTACATGCTTGGTGTACGCCGCGCCGAGGTCGACCACGTCCACGGATGCGTGTACCACCGTGCCGGGTACATCTGCCGTGTGGGCGCGTACCAGCTCAAGGACGGCACGGCTCAGTGCGGTCTTGGTCTCCGTGGTACGGCCCGGCAGGATCGCGAAGTCGACGTGGACCAGGGCCTGGCCGGGTTCGCCGTCCGCGATGACGACCTCGTCGACGCACCGGAAACGTGTCTTGCAGCTTTCGACGGTGATGCCGTCGACCGTCTCGGCTGCCAGCGAGTGAAGTTCGAGCGCGAAGCGGCGGCGGTCGAAGGAGTCGTGCAGGGGCTTGTCGTAGTCAACGGTGATGTGCGGCATCTGCTTCTACTTCTCCTCGGTGGAAGGGAGCGACGGACTCTTTGACGGGCTGCGCGAAGGGGTGTGTGTGGGCACGTCGGCGGATTGCCCAAAGCCTGCGGCCGCGCGCAGGAAGGCGGCATTCTCCTCGGGGAGTCCCACCGTGACACGAACACCGTCATTCCCGAAGGCACGCACCATGACTCCGTTGTTCGCACAGTGTTCGCCGAATCGCGCGGAACTCTCGCCCAGCGGCAGCCACAGGAAATTGGCCTGTGAATACGCCACTTCGTGACCGGCTTCCAGCAGCGCCTCGCGGAGGCGTTCCCGCTCCCGGATCACCGTCTCGCACCGCGCGCGTACTTCGTCGGCGTGCTCCAGTGCGGCGAGTCCGGCCGCCTGGGCGAGGCGGCTCACCGCGAAGGGGACGCCGACCTTGGTCGTGATGGCGGCGATCGGCGGCGGTGCCACGCAGTAGCCGATCCGGACGCCGGCCAGGGCGTATGCCTTGGAGAAGGTGCGCAGGACCGCGACGTTCTCCCGCTCCAGGGCGAGCGGGACGCCGTCCGGCACGTCCGGGTCCGTGATGAATTCCCGGTACGCCTCGTCCAAGACGACCAGGACATCGGAGGGCACCTTGTCCAGGAACCGCCGCAGGGCCTCCGAACGCACCACGGTGCCGGTGGGGTTGTTCGGATTGCAGACGAAGACGACCCGGGTGGCGGGGGTGATCGAGGCCAGCATGGCGTCCAGGTCGTGCCGGTGTTCCGCATCCAGCGGAACAGTGCGTACCGCCACCCCGGCGACCTGGGCGAAGACCGGGTACGCCTCGAAGGAGCGCCAGGCGCACACCACTTCGTCGCCCGGGGCGCAGTACGCCTGGATGAGCTGCTGGCACAGGCTCACCGAGCCGCAGCCGACGGCGATCCACTGCTCGGGCACGCCGAGCCGGTCCGCGAGCCGGGACACCAGCTCCTCCGAGAACCACGTCGGGTAGCGGTGGCTTTCGGTCGCCGCCCGGGTGATGGCTTCGACGACGGACGGCGGGGGCGCCGACGGCCCTTCGTTGGAGTTCAGCAGGATCGCCCCGGGCGGCTGGCGCGGGATGATGTAGTCGGGCATTCCGGCCAGGTCGGCCCGGATCGGAACGGTCATCGGATTCCTTCCATCGCACGATTCCTCGCAGCGGTCCGGTCAGACGAGCCGGAAGACGGCGTCCTTGAGGGCCAGGATCCGCTGGTGGTCGGCCGTCAGCTGCCGGCGGTCATCGCCGGTCATGAAGACCCGCAGCGGGCTGGACAACAGGTCGCTGGTGGGACGCAGCCGGTCCCCCGGTGCCGCCCGGGGCACCGCCAGATGCACGGTGTCCAGCGCGCCGATCTCGGCGAGCACCCCTTCGTCGATCTCGGCGACCACGCCGCTGAGGCTGGTCTGCCCGTGGTAGACGAGGGCCTCGCGCCGCTTGCGGTACATGGTGTTCCCGGTGAACCGGCGGGCGTACTCGTCGGGCCGGACACAGGCCAGCGCCAGGAGGTCCACCTGGTTCCCGTCCATGCAGGCGTCATGGAAGCCGGGGTCCATGTTGCCGTTCACCCGGGCGCCGATCTCGACCAGCGCGGGGCCTTGCGGGGTCATGATGATTTCCGCGTGGGCGGCGCCGAACCGGATCTCCAGTGCCTCCAGGACGGTGTCGAGATAGCCGACCAGCTCGGCCACCGGCTCACTGTCCGGGGCCAGCAGCAGGTCCTTGTCGTAGACGCGCTTGGTGCCGATGTCGGTCTTCTCGTACTCCCAGACGCCGCAGACATGCCGTCCCCCGCCGGGGCCGCGCACCACGTCCACGATGTACTCGGTGCCATGGAGCAAGGACTGGGCGAGCACCTCGGTGTTGCGGCGCTCGAAGATGTCGTACGAGCCGAGGACCGAACCGGCGGCGGTACGGATGTCGTCCGCGTCGCGGCAGATGAAGACACCGTCGGTGGAGGCGGAGCTGAGGGGTTTCAGCACCACCGGATAGCCGGCCTCCCGTGCCGCCCACGCCACGATCTCCTCCGTATCGGAGGACTTGAGCTGATGGGCGCAGTGGATCCCGGCCCGGCGCAGGGTCTCGATCATCTCGTATTTGTCGCGTCGTGCGACGGAGAGCGCCGAGCCGTTCCCGGGCAGCCCCATGTGCTCGGCGATCAGGTCCGCCGGCATCACACCGGTCTCCTGGCCGGGCAGTACGCAGACGGGGGCGTACTCGGCCAGCTGTTTGGCGGTCCGCTCCAGGTCGTCATGGACGACGTTGGCGAGGTACGGGCCCAGGTCCGGCGGCGCGACGGTGGACAGGAACTCGGGCGTGCTCTGCAGATGCAGGACGTCAGCGCCGAGCCGCCGGAACGCGGGAGGCAGGAACTTGCCGGCCGAATAGCCGTCGACCACCACGCCGACGGGCGCGCGGTCGGGTGTCTTCACGGTGTGCGTGGTGCGCATGGTTCGCCCCCCGTCACGCGGCCGCGATGCTGACACGGTGCACCGTCCGGGGGACACCCGGGGGCAGCTCGGTCGCCACGTGGTAGGTCGTCGCTGTCTTCCATACCAGCAGGTCGTGCGGTGTCCAGCGGTGTGTGTAGACATGCGCGGGGTCCTGCACCAGCGCGTCGACCAGGTCGAAGAAGGCCGCGTTGTCGTTGGGGTCGAAGCCCGCCACGGAGTCCATGTACTCGCGGGCCGCGTAGAGGTAGCTGCGGCCGGTGAACTCGTCGCGCCGCACCACCGGGTGTTCCACCGGCGGGTACTCGAAGGCGACCAGCGCACGCATCTCGGCGATCGACAGCCCGACGTGCTCCGGGCCGATGCGCTGCTGCTTGGTCAGGGTGTGCAGTCCGATACGGCCTTCGAGCTTGGTCCGCCACTCGTCCGGCAGCCGGTCGTAGACGTCGCAGGCGCTCGCGAACAGGGTGTGGCCGCAGTCCTGCGGGACGTTGATGCCGTGCAGCATCGTGTACTCGGAGGGATGCTCGTTGAACGACGAATCCTGGTGCCAGAAGTTGCCGACCCGCGGGATGCCCAGCGGTTTGTCGTTCTTCCGCTCGTTGGAGGAGACGAGGATCTCGTCGAACTCCGGGTGCCGCCAGTCCTTCAGCACGAAGGGCACCGGGTTGCCGATCCGTGCGGCCAGTTCGATCTGCTGCTCCGGTGTCAGGTCGATGCCGCGGACGACGACCAGATCCCGTTGGTGGAGCGAGTCGACGAGGTCGTCGAAGACCTCGGGGCGGCGCAGGTCGTCGATGGTGACGCCGGTGAACTCGACGCCTATGTACGGGGTCAGATCGCGCTTTTGCACGGTTCCTCCTCGGTGGATGGTTCCTGCGTTGTGCGGGGTTCCGCCGTGTGCCAGGTGTAGGGACTTCTGCGGGCCGCGATCAGCAGCAGCCACGCCACACACACCGCGGCTCCGGCCACCGCCCAGGGCGCGCCGGGGTGTCCGGGGCCGGAGAGCAGCAGGGCGAGCTGGGGCGCCACGATGAAGGCGACGTTGACGCCTGTTGAGTACAGGCTCATGTTCCGGTCGGCCGCGTCGCCGGAGGGCGCGAGGCCGCTGACGTAGTGCAGCAGCCCGGGGAAGACGACGATTTCGCCGGCCGTCCACACCACGGTGGCGAGGACGAGGGCCGGGCCGGAGCCGGAGAGCCCCATCAGCAGGAATCCCGCGCCGGCCAGCCCGTATCCGAGGAGCAGGGTCGGCAGGTTCGCCCAGCGCGTCATCGCCGCGTTGAGGGGGACCTCGAAGAGGACGATGCCCAGGGCATTGACGGTGAAGATGATTCCCGCCCAGTAACCGGGCATCCCCAGGCCGACGATGACGTACGTACTGGCGAAGACCGAGGGGAGTGAGTACGCGAGCTGGATGGGCAGTGACAGGCCGAAGATCGTCCAGAAGCGGGTGTGGTCCCGGAGGGGGCGGACTCCGGCGGCCGCCCGCTCGGTGGCCCGTGCGGGCCGGGCCGCGGTACCGCTGCTCTTCGTGCGGAGCGCGAGATATCCGGCCGCGGCCAGCACACAGGCCGCGTTGGCCCAGAACATCGCGCGGGGGCTCACCGCGAAGATCAGTCCGCCGGCGATGGGGCCGATGGCCATGCCGACGTTGATGGCCAACCGGTAGCAGGAGAAGGCGACCTTGCGTTCGGCGGGTGCCGAGCCGTCGATGGTGGCGGAGTACGAGGCGGGGGTGACCACCTCGTAGGCGAAGCCCCAGACCACAACTGCCGTGATGATCCAGGGAAGTTGATGGAGAAGTGGCGTGACGGCCAGCACGGCGGCGTTGAGCAGGAGGCCGCCGAGCATCACCGTCCGTGCGCCGATCCGGCCGAGCAGCACACTGGCCGCCAGGTCGGCGGCGAGCGCGCCCACCCCGAAGCAGGCGACGGCGGTGCCTACTTGCGCCTTGTCGAAACCGCCGGACAGCAACAGGTACGCGGCGAGGAACGGGTACGCCATCGTTCCCGTACGGAAGATGAGCGTGGTGAAGAAGAGCGTGCGCAGCGCGTCGTTGAGCCCGGCCACGATCCGGAAGGTCTTGACGATCATGGGGTGCCGTGGTCCGCTTCCGCCGGGGTGGACGCGTCGGGGCTGAACACCGCTCCGGGATTGAAGAGATTTCCCGGGTCGAGGGCCGCCTTGAGCTGCCGGTGCACCCGCATCGAGACCGGCCCCAGCTCGCGCTCCAGCCACTCCTGTTTGAGTTTGCCGATGCCGTGTTCGCCGGTGACCGTGCCGCCGAGCGAGAGTCCCAGGGCGAGAATCGCGTCGAACGCCTCACCGGCCCGGCGGAACTCGTCCGGCGACGCACGGTCGTACAGCACGGTGGGGTGCATATTGCCGTCCCCCGCGTGTCCGACGACCGCCACGGTCAGCCCGGCCGCCGCGCCGATCTTCTCGCAGCCGGCGATGAGTTCGGCGATCCGGGTGCGCGGTACGGCCACGTCCTCGGTCATCACGGCCCCTTGCGCCTCCAGGGCGGTGAGCGACACCCGGCGGGCGCGCAGCAGCAGGTCGCCCTCGGCCGGATCACGGGTGGTGTGGGTGAAGGTGGCCCCGGCCTCCTGGCAGAGGCGTTCCATCGCCGCCAGTTCACGGTCGGCGGCCGCACCGCCGGAGTCCGACTGGCAGAGCAGCAGGGCCTGTTGGCCCGCGCCACCGAGATCGGTGTCGAGGTAGGCCGCGGACGCCCGCAGCGAGGTGGCGTCCATGATCTCCATGAGGGAGGGGACGATGCCCTCCCGTACGACGCGGATGACGCCGTCGCCCGCCTTCTCCACCGCGTCGAACGAGGCGATCAGGGTGCCGGGGGCGGCCGGCAGCGGTTTGAGGGCGAGGGTCGCCCCGGTGATGACGCCGAGGGTGCCCTCGCTGCCCACGAAGAGCCGGGTGAGGTCGTATCCCGCGACGCCCTTGACGGTTCTGCGTCCCGTCCTGAGCAGGGCGCCGTCGGCGAGCACGACTTCGAGGCCGAGCACGGCGTCCGCGGTCACACCGTACTTTCCGCAGCAGAGGCCGCCGGCGTTGGTCGCCAGGTTGCCGCCGAGGGTGCACCAGTCCAGGCTCGAAGGGTCCGGCGGGTAGAAGAGGCCGTGGCGGGCCGCCGCCTTGCGCAGGTCCAGATTGACCACGCCGGGCTGGACGACCGCGAGCCGGTTGTCCGCGTCGAGTTCCAGGATCCGGTTCATCCGCGTCGTGACGAGGACGACGCAGCCGTCGACGGCGTTCGCCGCGCCGGTCAGCCCGCTGCCCGCACCGCGTGGCACGAGCGGGGTGCCCGCTTCGGCGCAGGCACGCACACAGGCCTGCACCTGGGCGGTGTCGGCGGGGAGGACGACCGCGAGCGGCCGCCCCCGCGGCACCAGCGGCATCATGTCGCCCGCGTAGCCCTCGGTCACGTCGGGGTCGGTGAGCACCGCCCCCTCCCCCAGGGCGTCGCGCAGGGCGTTGAGCAGGCCGGCCGTCATGCGGTGCGCTCGTCCGGTGCGTCGACCAGGATCGCCCGGGCGGGGCAGAGGTCGGCGGCCTCGTGGACGGCGTCCGCGAGGTGCGCGTCCGGGGTCGCGTCGAGCAGCAGGACGACGCCGTCCTCCTCGTTCTGGTCGAAGACCTCGGGGGCCGACAGGACGCAGTGTCCGGCGCCGACGCACTGTTCGGGCAGGAGGGAGACCCTCATGGCAGAGACCCTCATCGCTGGAAGCTCCTTACAGGTATTGCTGTTGCGGGGGGAGAGGGGATTGCGGGAGTTGCGGGGGCGGCGGGGGTCACCAGGTGACCGGCAGCTCGTGCACGCCGTACACCGCCATGTCCTCCTTGAACCGGAGCTCCTCGTCGGGCACGGCGGTACGCAGCGTGGGGATCCGTCGGGCGACGCCCGCATACACCTCCTGGAGCTCAACCCTGGCGAGGGACTGTCCCAGGCACTGGTGCGGCCCGTAGCCGAAGGCCAGATGGCCGTGGGCGCGCTCGGTGGGGTCGAATTCCTCTCCGGGGCGGAACCGTCCGGGGTCGCGGTTGGCCACGTTGATGGCGGCGATGACGCCTTCCCCGGCGCGCACGAGATGGCCGTTGACGTCGACGTCCTCGACGGCGATACGGCGGATGCCGCGCTGCACGATGGTCAGATGGCGCAGCATTTCCTCGACCGTGTCGGCGAGCCGTCCGGGGGCGTCGCCCTCGCGCAGGGCGGCGAAGTGGCCGGGGTGCCGCAGCAGGGTGAGCACACCCAGCGAGATCATGTTGGCGGTGGTGTCGTGTCCCGCGGTGAGCAGCAACAGGGCCATGGCGGCGAGCTGTTCATGGTCCATGGCGCCGGTGCGGAGGTGCTTCACCGCCATCCGGCTGACGAAGTCCTGCTGGGGGGCCTTCTCCCGGACGGCGACCAGGGACTCCAGGTAGTCCTGCAGTTCCTGGCGGGCCGCCGCCGCGGTCTCCGTCGTCCCGCCGATCGCGTTCATGGTATGGGTGAGGGAGCGGAACAACTCCCGGTCCTCGAACGGCACTCCCAGGAACTCGCAGATCACCGAGAGGGCGACGGGGAGGGCCAGCTCGCCGACCAGGTCGGCCGGGGCGGGGCCTTGCAGCATCCGGTCCAGGCAGCCGTCGACCACCGCGCGCACGGTAGGACGCAGGGCCTCGGCGCGCTTCACGGTGAACTCGCCGAGCACCAGCCGCCGGTAGTGGTCGTGTTCCGGGTTGTCCATGATGAGCAGCGTCGGGGTGACGGCCGTCTCGGCGAGGGCGACGGCGCTGGACAGCGGGTAGCCGGGGCGGCTCTTGTCGGCGCTGAACCGCGGGTCGGAGAGCACGACCCGGGCGTCCTCGTAGCGGGTGAACAGCCAGGGCCGGACCCCGTTCCAGATCGTGACCTGGGGGACGGTCCCTCCGGAGCGCACCCTGGTGACCTCTTCGGGCGGTGCGTAGGGGCACTGGCGTGCCATGGGGTAGAGCAGTTCACCGGTGGCGGGTGCGGTGGTCATCGGTTGGTCTCTCCGGTCGTCGTACCGAGCGCGGCGGGCGACTGCCGCAGGAAGTCCCACCACCGGCCGATGAGCGCGTCATCGAGGTCCGGTGGGGTGATGCCGTGCGTCCGCAGCGCGGCGAGGGTGGCCCGGTTGAGGTGGCGGACGCCGCTCGGGTGCGGGGCGTCGCGCAGTTCCCTGAGGTGTTCCAGGTAGGCGAGGGCGGGCAGTTCGGACCCGGCGGCCGCGGCCGCGTCGAGCCGCTGGATCCACTCGGCGAGGTCCACCGGGCCTGTGGGGCCGCCGCCGCGTCGGTCGTACGGGGCCAGGAAGGCTCCGAGATCCAGCTCCTGGGGGTGGTGCAGGTGGTAGACGGCGCCGGTCTCGTCGTCGGCGAGGGCCAGCGTCACCAGGGCCCGCGCCATGACGTCGACGGGCAGCACATCGAACGTCAGCCGTGGGTCGGCCGGGTAGCAGCCGAGTGCCGCGGAGCTCACCAGCAGCCGGGTGAGCATGTCGTCGATGCTCAGCGCGCCGTTGCCGGTGGCGCCGCCCGCCCGGCCGAGCCGGTAGACGCGGGCGTGCGCGCCGCGGGCCACGGCCTGGGCGACGAGCCGCTCGGCCGCCCATTTGGTGGCCGCGTAGCCCCGGCCGCGCGGGTGCCGTTCACCGTCGACCGGGGTGGCCTCGGTGATCGTCCGCGGACGACCGTCGGCCGTGAACACCCCGAGCGTGGAGATGTGGTGGAACCGGGCGGCCCGGCCCGCCGCCGCGGCCTTCAGCAGCTCCTCGGTGCCCCGGACGTTGGCGGCGGCGAGATGCTGGAAGCCGGAGAGGTGGTGCACCTGGGCGCCGACGTGGAAAACGGCGCCCGCCTCCCGTACCGCCCGCTCCCACCCGGTACCGGCCAGCCCGAGGCCGGGCCGTGCCAGGTCGCCCGGGACCGGCACGATGCGGGGGTCGTGCGGGTCCATCCGCAGTCCGTAGGCGGTGACGGCGGCCTCGATGCGCCGGCGCGCGGCGCGGGGCGAGTCGGCCCGTATCAGGCACAGCACAGGGTCGTCGGTGCGGTCCAGCAGTTCCTGGAGGACGTACGCCCCGACGAAGCCGGTGGCGCCGGTCAGCAGCGCGGGTCCGGCGGGGGCTGCGGCCGGGCCGGTGAAGTGGAGGCCCGGATCGAGTACGGCGTCGGCCGGGCCCACCGTGGCCGCGGCCCGGACGTCCCGGCCCGCGGTCCGGGCGGCTGTGGCGCGGACGGTCGGCACCGCCAGGAAGTCACGGACCGGGATGCGGGTGCCGCACTCCCGCTCGATGAGGCCGAGCAGCCTGATGACGCGCAGCGAGTGCCCGCCGAGCGCGAAGAAGTCGTCGTCGAGCGACCCGACCCGGCCACCGAGGACCTCTTCCCACAGCCTCAGCATCCGGCGTTCGTCCGCGCTCGCCCCGGCCGCGGGGTCCGCGCCCACGGGGGCGGTCCCCGCGGCCGGGAGCCGGTCGCCCAGTCGGGCGGCGATCGCGTTGCGGTCGGCCTTGCCGTGGGTGCTGGTCGGGATGGCGTCGACGGGGACGAGGTGCCGGGGAACCATATGGGCGGGCAGCAGCCGGGTGAGATGCTCGCGCGCCTGCCGGGCGTCCGCGGGTCCGACGTGGACCGCCGCCAGTTCGGCGTCCGGTCCGCTGCCCAGGACGACCGCCACCGCCTCCTGCACTCCGGGGTGCGTCGCCAACGCGGCCTCGATCTCGCCCAGTTCGATGCGGTAGCCGCGCAGCTTGATCTGGCCGTCCAGCCGGCCCAGGAAGTCGAGGTTCCCGTCGGGCAGCCGGCGCACCCGGTCGCCGGTGCGGTACAGCCGTTCGCCGGGGCCGACCGCCGGGACGGTGGTGAAGAGCTTCGCGGTCTGCTCGGGCCGGTTCCAGTAACCGTGGCCGACACCGGCGCCGCCGAGGTAGAGCTCGCCGGGAACACCGGCGGCGGCGAACCGGCCGTACCGGTCGATCACATGGGCGCGGGTACCGGGCAGCGGGCGGCCGATCGGTACCCGGGCCCGGTCGTCGTCCGGCGCTGCCCGGTAGGTCGTCGCGAGGATGGCGGCCTCGGTCGGCCCGTACCCGTTGATCACCACTCGGTCGCGGGCGAAGTGCCGGGTGTCGTGCACATCCGCGGGCTCACCCGCCACCAGCAGCACGCGTACGTCCGCGAGATCGGGGCGGCCCAGGGCCCGTAGCAGCGAAGGGACCGTCACCATGACGGTCACGCCCCGCTCCCGCAGGAGGCGGGTGAGGGCCGCTCCGTCGCCGCGTGTGGTGTCGTCGCAGAAGACGAGGGTGGCGCCGGACACCGGCGGCATGAACTGCTCGTACACCGCGACGTCGAAGCCCGGCGAGGTGAGCTGGAGCCAGCTGTCCGTGGCGTCGAAGGGGTGCCGGGCCAGGTTCGCATACAGCGTGTTGACGACCGAGCGGTGGCCGATCACCACACCGCGCGGGCGGCCGGTGCTGCCGGAGGTGTAGATGATGTACGCCGGGTCGTCCGGGGCCGCGCCCGGGGCGGGCAGACCGGCCCTGGGCTCGTCGGCGGGTTCCGTCAGCCGGTCGATGTCGAGCACCGCGGTCGCCTCGGGCACCCGGCGGAACAGCGCGTCGGCGAACTCCTTGGCGGTCACCAGGACCCGCGCCTGTACGTCGTCGACGGTGTACCGCAGCCGCTCTGCCGGGTAGGTCGGATCGAGCGGAACGTACGCCGCACCGGCCTTGAGCGCGCCGAGGATCGCCATGATCAGGCGGGGCGAGCGGTCCAGGCAGATCGCCACCCGGTCACCCGCGCGGACGCCGTGCTCGGCGAGCCGGGCCGCGACATCGTCGCTGAGCCGGTCGAGTTCCCGGTAGGTGAGGGTGAGGTCGTCGCTGACGACGGCCGGCTTGTCGGGCCGGGCGGCGGCCTGCCGGGCGAACAGCTCGTGCAGCGTGGCCTCCGGCGCCTGACACCACTGCTCCTGGTCCAACTCCGCTAGACGGACTATGAGTTGGCGCTCATCCGGCGCGGACAGGTGCAGTTCGCGAAGGGTGGTGTTCCCGTCGTCCGCGAGCCGGTCGAGCACCGCGATGAGCTGTTCGCCGAGCTGCCGGACGGTGTCCGCGCGATAGAGATCGGTGCTGAACTCCAACTCGACGCCCATCACATCGCCGGTTTCCTGGAAGGCGAAGGAGAGCTCGAATTTGGCGGTGTCCGGCGCCGCCGTCGGCCAGGGCGCGGTGTCGGGGCCGAAGGCCGGCAGCCGAGGGGGCCGCTGCTGGTAGTTGACGACGGCCTGGAAGGGGACCGAGCCGCGGGCCGGGCCCATGGCGCCCAGGTCCCGGCAGGCCGTCTGGAAGGGCACGTCCTGGTGGCGATAGGCCTCGACGCAGGCTTCCCGGACCCGCTTCAGCAGGGTCGCCACGGAGGTGTCGCCGGAGGCACCGACCCGTATCGGCAGCATGTTGACGAAGTAGCCGATGAGCCGCTCGGTGCCGGCCCGGCCGCGACCGGTGGCGAGGCCGCCGAGGCAGAGGTCGTCCCGCTCGGCGTATGCGGACAGCACGGTGTAGACCCCGGCCAGGCAGAACATGAACCGGCTGACGCCGTGTCCCCGCGCCGCCTCGGCCAGCCGGGCGGTCTGTTCGGGCCCGATCCTGAGGCGTACGCGGTCCCCGGCACCACTGAGGACAGCGGGGCGCGGAGTGTCCGTCACCAGGTCGAGCGCGGCGGCCCCGTCGCCCAGGGCCGCCCGCCAGAACTCGCGTGCGGCGGCGGACCGTTCCGGAAGGCGGTCGAGGGAGTCCAGCACATGGTCGGCGAAGGACAGATCAAGCGCCGGGAGATCCTGCGACGGGAGCCCGAGTGACGGGAGATCACGCGGCGGCAGACCGGACGCGTCCGGCTCAGGGTTCAACAGCGCCCTGTAGAGAGCGGACAGTTCATCGAAGAAGAGGTCCAGCGACCAGTCGTCCGCGATGACATGGTGGATGTCGAAGTGGACCACGGTCCGTACGGGATCAAGGCTGAGCACCAGCGTGCGGACCAGCGGGCCCGCCGGGTCGGCGGTGGCGGACTGCGCGATCAGCTCCCGGGCCCGGGTCTCCCGGCCGGCCGCCGGTGTGTCCCCGAGGTCCAGGTGGCGCAGCGCGGTGCCCGGGTCGGCGGACGGGGACTGCCACCAGCCGTCCGCGTCCTGCTCGACGGCGGTACGCAGTGCGCGCTGCCGGTCCGCCAGCCGGGTCAGGGCGGTGCGCAGCGCGGATACGTCGATCGGCCCCCGGACGAGGAAGGTGCGGGAGATGTTGTAGCGGCCTCCGGGCGCCGCTTGCTGCTCGAACCAGATGCCTTCCTGCCCCGGCAGGAGGGGCACCCGGCCGGTGGCTGCCGTGCGGGGCGCCGCCTGGCGGGCGGGCTCCGCGGCGTCGATGCGGGCGGCGAGCGCCCGGACGGTGGCGGCTTCGAGGAGTTCGGCGACGGAGAGCGCGATACCCGTGGCGCGCTCCAGACGGGCCAGGACGACCATGGCGGAGAGCGAGTCGCCGCCCGCGGCGAGGAAGTCGGTGTCCGGGCCGGCCGGTCCGCCGAGCACCTCGCGCCAGACGGCCGCCACCGTGCCGACGGTGCCGGCGCCGGAGCCGGCCCCATCGGCCTGCGCGGCCTGTGCGATCTGCGCGCCCTGTGCGGTCGGCGTGAACTTCCCCTGTTGCGCCAACAGTTGGCGGTCGACCTTCCCGTTCGCCGTCACAGGGATCGCGGCCAGCACCGTCACAGCAGCCGGAACCATGTGGGCGGGCAGCAACTCGCCTGCATGGCACAGCAGTTCAGCCTCCGACACCGACCGTCCGTCCGCCGGGCAGACGAACGCCACGAGTCTGCTGAGCGGCGTCTCACCGTGCACGACGACCACCGCCTCGCGTACCGCCGGATGCCCGAGCAGCGCCCGCTCGACCTCGCCCGGTTCGACCCGGTGCCCACGGATCTTGACCTGGTCGTCGAGACGGCCGAGGAAGGCCAGATTGCCGTCCGGCAGCAGCCGCACCCGGTCCCCGGTCAGATACGCCCTGCGGCCGGGCCTGCCCGGCTCGGGTATGAACCGCTCGGCCGTCAGCTCCGGCCGGCCGAGATAGCCCCGGGCCACCCCGGTGCCGGCGATGCAGAGTTCGCCCTCTTCGCCCGGCGCCACCGGTCGGCGGTCGGGGCCGAGTATCTGCACGGACGCGCCCTCGACCGGCCGGCCGATCGGCACGTCGGACCGGCTCACGCTGCTTTCCTCGACTCCGCCCATCACATGCCAGCAGGCGTAGACGGTCGTCTCCGTCGGCCCGTAGCCATTGACGATCCGGCAGCCCGGCAGCGCCCGCAGCGCCTGCCGTACCGACCGCGGATGAGCCCGGTCACCGCCCGATATGAGCAGTCGCAGCCCGCGCAGCTCGGGCGTGATGTGCTCCACCGCGAGCCGGAAGAGCGGGGCGGCCAGCCGCAGCACGGTCACACCGTGCCGGGTGACGGCGCGGCCGATGTCGTGGACGGTCGGGTCCGGCTGCTCGGGCAGGACGAGCGTCGCGCCGTTCAACAGGGCGCCCCAGATCTCGAACACCGAGGGGTCGACATGCAGCGGGGCCAGTTGCAGAAAGACATCGTCGGGGCGGAGCCCGGCCGTCGTGCCGTGCACCAGCGCGAGCATGGAACGCTGCTCCACCAGCACGCCTTTGGGCCGCCCGGTGCTGCCCGAGGTGTAGATCACGTAGCCGAGCGCGTCCGGGCGTTGCGGCACCGGGACACACGGGGACGCGTCGCCGGGCACCGACCCGTCGGTGCGCTGGGTGAACTCGGCGAGCTGGGTGAAGTCGGCGAAGTCGATGGAGCCGATAGAGCCGATGGGGTCGATAGAGCCGATGGAGTCGATGGAGTCGATGGAGTCGATGGAGTCGATGGAGTCGATGGAGTCGATGGAGTCGATGGAGTCGATGGTCCGGATCTCGACGTCCTCGGGAAGCAGAGCACGCAGCCGCGGTACGTCCTCCCCCGCCGCGAACACCGTACGGGCTCCGCTGTCCTCGACGAGCATCCGAAGCCGCGCATCGGGCGCGCGCGGATCCAGCGGCAGACAGGCACCCCCTGCCAGGACAACTCCCAGCAGCGTGGCGATGGTTCCCGGTGAACGCGAAGCACAGATCCCGACGAGTTCCTCGGGTTCCAGGGTGCCCGCGAGCCGTCCGGCGACCGCCCCGGCCCAGTCGGCCAGCCGGCGGTAGCTGAGCCGTAGGTCGCCGGCGATCAGGGCGGTGCGGTCCGGGTGGGCGGCCGCGACCTCCCGGAACGCGCCGCTCAACGTGTCGGCTGTTTCCGTCATCGGCGCGTCACCCGCGGGGAGCGTGCAGCGCCTCGACGACGCTGGCGGTGTCGTAGAGGTCGAGGTAGCGCGTGATCAGCCCGTCCCGGACGGTGAAGACATTCATCCACTGCGCCTCGTACCGGGCGTCGTTGGCCAGGATCCGGGTCCTGCTGTAGCCGAGGACCACCACCCGGTCCCCCGCGTCGAGGTAGTCGTACGCCTCGCATTCCTGGACCTCGATCAGACCCCGGACGATGCCGAAGAATTCCCTGAATCCGGCGACTCCGTGGTAAGTCCCGGCCCAGGGAAGGGACTTGGGGCCGTGGTAGACCCACTCGAAGTCGTCGGAGAGCAGCGCCTCGATGTCGTCGAGCCGGCCCTCGTCGAACAGCCGGAAGAACCGGCGGATCACATCGACGTTCTGTTCGCTCACGAGTTGCTCCCCCTGGCGCCGGACACGACACCGGACATGGCACTGGACATGGCACTGGACTTGCCGCCGGACTTGGGTGCGGCGCTCCGGCCCCACGGCAGGGCGCCGCGGAGCGTCTCTTCCGCATGGAACCGGGCCACTTGCGCGAGCAGCCGGTACGGGCTGGTGCGCGAGAGTTCCTGGGCGCTCCGCATCACCTGACGGATCTCGTCGTCCGTCGCGATCAGCGGCAGCAGGAAGACGTCGTAGACGACGAAGGCCCTGGCCCTGGTGACCCACCAGAGCATCATCGAGAAGGTCATCAGCTCCCCGTCGGGCTCGATGAACCGGCGCAGGAGGCGGGGCAGTCGCACCTCGAACCGGCCGAGCAGCCCCTCGGCGAACCGCCGCCCGACGCTCGGTGAACGCCTCCGCATACCGGCGATCCCGGTACGCACCACCTCGGACAGCGCCGCGACCCGCCGGTCGAGCTGGAGGGCGTCGACCTGGGCGATGGCCTGGAGCGCGAAGTGGGCGCCGAGGCGGTTGGCGTGATGTTCGCGCAGTTCGCCGACCAGCTGGGGGTTGGTCTTCGCAGCCGCCTCGTGCACGGCGTCGGAGACCAGGGCCGCGCCGGTGGGGAAGCAGCCGTAACTGAGCGCCTTGGAGAGGCTCATCAGGTCGATCTCGGGCAGCCGTCCCTGGTGGGCGAAGCGCCGTCCGCACCGGTAGAAGGAGGTCAGCACCTCGTCGACGCCGACCAGGTAGCCCTGGTCCGTCCGGCCGCGGGCCACCACGTCGAGCAGCGCATCGGGGATCGGGCCGTAGGAATCCGAGCTGCCGTGGACCAGCTCGATCCAGACCAGGCCGACGTGCCCCGAGGCGATTTCCGCACGGAATTCGTCGGCGGCGCGCGCCGAGTACGGGTCGATGTAGACGATGTCCTCGTAGAGCGGCGCAAAGGGGGCACGGGTCTTGGTCGCGGCCGTCGCCAGCAGCGACACCAGGGTCTTCCCGCCGTAGTTGTGCTTGAAGACGACGATCCGCCGCTTTTCGGGGCGGGCGAGTCGGGCGAGGATCAGCGCGTTCTCCACCGCCGAGGCGCCGCTCACCGCGGGAAAGGCGTGCGGCAGCCCGGTCTCCGCGGCCAGCACCCGTTGAAGCTCGGCCACGTAGTCGCGGTCCGGGTCGTGTTGGCGTACGACATCGGTCAGGGCATCGGTCGGGTTGTGGCCGTTGACGCCGAGGCCAGCGCCGCACAGCCCGTCGACCAGGTCCAGACGGCGGCCGGAATCCAGCTGGACGGTGAGCCGGGACCCCTTGGCGCGTACGACGTGCAGTGCGCCCCGGAGCTTGCGGTGCATCCGCACCGTCATCGGGTTCACATGGCGTGCGTAGAGGTCGAGGGTGCGCTGCCAGTTCCGTGCGGTCGCGGCCAGCACGCGGTGCACCGGCGCCGTGTCGTCGCCCTCCCACCTCCGGAGCAGCGAGCGCTTGACGGCGCGCATGGCAACCGTGTTGCCGCCGTAGGTGTTGGAGTGGAGAAAGCCGGTCGCGGGCGTGCTCCACGGGGCGAACATGTCGTGCGTACCGATGAAGGCGCCGAACGGGATCTCGTAGCCGGTCAGCGATTCGCCGACCACGACGAGGTCGGGCCGGGCGGCCGACAGCGCCGGGGACCGCGGCTGCAGCGGGTCGGCGTCGGTGAGATCGAGGGCGATGCGGGCACCGTGGGCGCGTGCGAGCTTCACGAGATCGGCGAGCTCCGCGGGGTCGACGGACTCCGGGTCGCGGAGGACGAGGCCGCAGTACGCCCCTGCCGACATGGCGGTGCGCAGCTCGTCGGGGGTGGGACAGGTGGCGAGGCCGGGTACGAGGGCGCGTTCGGGTCCCTCGCCGAGCGGGTCGGCGCGCCGGCCGAGAGTGCCGTCGGGGTCGAGGACGAGCACCCGGCCACCGTGGGTGCCGGCGGCGGCGAGGGCGCGGTGGCGCAGCAGCTTGACGGCGCCGTGCAGCGCCTCGTAACGGGAGTTCGCGAAGAAGCTCCGGTACGCCGTGCCGGGCGGCGTGCCGCCGAGTTCGCGCACCAACTCGCTGAGCAGAAAGCCCACTTGGGCGGAGTCTTCGGTGACGAACCAGGACGGCATCGCGAAGATCGGATGCTCCTGTTCGATCAGGTCGGCCAGGATGCCGAGGGTCTCTCGGCCCGCTGCCCGGAAGTACGGCGCGGGGGTGCCGAGACCGGAGTCGGCGTACGTGACCGGGTCGGAATTCATGGATTCGTCGGAATTCGTGGACAAGAAAGCACCAATCCCCGTGATGGCTGGGTGGATGTACGCGTACGACGGGACTTTGCGGGCACGCCCTAGCGGACCGCCCAGCCTCGGTCGCGCAGAGCCTCGGTAAGTGGGCGCGCCGCGTCGGGGGCGACGAGGAGCTCGACCGATCCGAACGGCGACGCCGCGACATCCGGGAGCAGCATGTCCTCCAGGTCCACCCGTGCCTCGCTCACATCGTCGAGCAGCCGCTCCAGCCGTCGGTTCTGGTCACCGAGGGAGACCGAGAGCGAGGTGGGATGGCCTGCCCCTCCGCCGCCGAGGGTCGTCGCGATGCGGGCCCGGCCCTCGCTGCCGCGCCGCAGTATGTCGGTCAGGTCCGCGAGGGCCGCGTCCTGCTGCCCCGGTCCCCCGTCGGTCAGCCGGTCCAGCGCCTCGGCCGTTCTTTGCAGGTCCGCGGTGAGCTCCGCGAGCAGCACACTGACGGCGGCGGCGTTGGCGGCGAGGATGTCGGTCCACAGCCTGGCGTCGCCGGCCGCGATCCGTGTGACGTCCCGCATGCCGCGACCGGCCAGCCGCACCGCGTAGTCCTCCCCCTCCAGCAGCCGGGCCGCGGTGAGGCTCGCCATCAGGTGGGGCAGATGGGAGATCAGCGCCACCGCCCGGTCGTGGTCCGTCGGGTCGAGCAGGACCGGAACGGCGCCGCACAGCGAGACCAGCTCCAGAGCGCGGTTGAGGGCGGTCTCGCTGGTTTCCGGGGTCGGAGTGAGCACCCAGTGGCGGTCGTCGAACAGATCGGCGCGGGCCGACAGCGGGCCGGAGCGTTCCCGTCCGGCCAACGGATGCCCGCCCACCAGGGCGGTGGTGTCGCATCCGAGGGCCAGGCATTCGGCGTGCGGCAGCGCTTTGACGCTCGCCACGTCCGTGTAGACCTTGGCCAGTTCGGCCTTCTGGTGGTCCGCGATGGTCCTGGCGACATCCGACGGCGGGACACAGATGACCGCGATGTCCACGGGTGCCGACGGTGGTTCGGGCGTCCCCGCGCCACGCGCGACGGCGATCCGCACGCTACGGGGGTCGCGGTCGATCAAGTGGGTGGTCACTCCCCGGCCGGTCAGTGCCAGGGCGATCGATGTGCCGATGAGTCCAGTGCCGACGACTGCAGCGGTGTGCAAGGGTTCGCTCCTCGACCGTGGTGAGATGGACGGCGCACCCGTCCCGGCCCATCCGTGAGGTGGACGGGCCCGGACGGAGCGGGGAACGGGCTACCGGTCGGCCGCGCTCTGCGCCGCCGGCTCCGCTGGTGCCGCCGGCTCCGCAGGGAACCGGTTGCCGGTCAGGCGCCGTATCAGCGCCGGGTTGGTCAGCATCACGGCGTTGCCGACCAGGATCAGGAAGACGCCGGCCAGGTCCCGCGCCGTCCAGTGGAATTCCTCGAACACCGTGGACAGCAGCAGCGCCACGATCGGGAAGAGCACCATCGCGTAGGCCGCGCGCTCGCCGCCGATCCGGCCGAGCAGCGTGAGATAGGCGCCGAATCCGATCACCGAGCCGAAAATGGCCAGGTAGACGAGCGAGCCGGTGTACTGCAGCGTGGGGGTGAACATGGCGCCGTCTCCGAGGAACGCGGCGAACGGGGCCATCAGCAACGCCCCGTACCCCATGGCGTACCCGGTGCCCTGGATCACCGGGATGCCCGCGGCCTGGGTCTTGCCGGAGACGACGTTGCCCAGGCAGAACACCAGCGTGCCGAGGGCCGAGAGGAGGATGCCCTGCCCCGATCCGGAGGAGAGGCCGAAGTTCTGGAACTCCGGCCAGAACACCGTGGCGATCCCCAGCAGCCCGATCCCCCCGCCGATCAGCATCTTCGCGGTGATCGCACGCCGGAAGAAGACGCGGGCGAAGGCCATGTTCACCACCAGCGACATCGCGAAGATGATCGAGACGAGGCCGGTGGTCAGATGCTGTTCGGCGAAGTAAAAGCAGACGAAGTTGGTGGAGAACATCAGCCCGCCCATGAGGACGAACTGCCCGTGCACCCGCAGCGGGTAGCGCAGCGGCAGCCCGCGCAGCCGCGCCCACGCCAGCAGGATCACGGCCGCCAGGGCGAACCGGTACGCGATCGACGCCGTGGGGTGCACATCCCCGAGCTGGCCCTTGATTGCCAGCCAGGTGGAGCCCCAGATCAGCACCGTCACCACGTAGAGGACGGCGTTCACAGGCAGCTCCGTTCCAGGAGAGCCACCAACCGGCTGGCGCCCTCGGCGACTTGAGAGGGAGTCAGATAGCTCAGGGACAGCCTCAGCTGATAGCGGCCGCCGCTGTCCGGATCCGGATAGAAGTAACTCATGGGCGTCCAGATCACTCCGTGCTCGCGGGCGGACTCTTCGAGCAGTGCGTTGTCCGCCGGGACGGGGAGGGTCAGGGTGAGGAAGAATCCGCCCTCGGGCGAGTTCCAGTGGATCCCCGCCGCCTCGCGCCGTTCCGGAGGCAGCAGCCGGTCGAGACAGTCGAGCAGGACCGTCAGGTTCTCCTGGTAGAAGTCGGCGGCCGGCTTGTTCGCCTCCCGCAGGCGGAAGTCGTGGCTGAGGAGCATGCCCCCGATGACCGCCTGGCTGAGCGCCGGCGTGTTCACCGTCACCATGCCCTTGATCTTGGACAGTTCGTCCGCCAGGAGTGTGCGGCTGCCGTCCGGCGCCTGAACATGCTGGTCGGCGACGACGTAGCCGACCCGGGCGCCGGGGAAGCAGGTCTTGGCGAAGGACCCGAGGTAGATCACTCGCCGTCGGCTGTCCAGCGCCTTGAGCGTGGGCAGGCCGGTGCCGGTGCGCGTGAAGAAGCCGTACGGGTTGTCCTCCAGGAGGAGCAGGTCCTCCTCCTCGGCCAGTTCGAGCAGACGGTGGCGCGCGGGGAGGGGCAGGCAGGTGCCGGTCGGGTTGGAGAAGTCCGGCACCAGGTAGAGCGCGCGCGGCCGTTTGCCCGCCGCGCGCAGGTCGGCGACCGTCCGCCGCAGCACCTCGGGGTCGATCCCGTGCTCGCCCTCCGGCACATGCACGGTCTCGATGTCCAGCAGCCGGGCCGCTCCGGTGATCCCGACATAGCAGGGAGAGGAGACCAGCAGGACGTCCGAGGGGTTGCGGAACAGCGCGCGGAGGGTGATGAACATGCCCTCCTGGCAGCCCACGGTGACGACGAGGGACTCGGGGTCCGCCTCGATGCCCTCGTCGTTGCGCAGGGCGCGGGCCACCAGTTCATGGATCTGGCCGTTGGTCCGCCCGTACTGGAAGAGCAGCGTGCGGACCTCGTCGGGGGTGCGGCCCAGTTCCTCGGAGAGATGCCGCTTGTAGGCGTCGAGGTAGGAGCCGATCCGCTCGACCTCGAACAGCCCCTCATACGGGCGGCCGGGGCCGAAGGAGATCGCTTCCGGGTAGCGGGAGGTGACTTCGTTGAGGAAGTTCATCACCTCCATGAGCGGGTCGCCGAGCGAGTCGTGCAGCTCACCGGACGACAGCACGGTGGTGGGGGAACCGTGGCTCACCGGGGGTCCTCCCACAGGACGGGGCAGAAGTCCGCGTCGGTGTAGTCGGGGTTGCCGAGCTCGTCCGCGCCGACGAGGACGTCGTTGTTGTAGACGACGTTGTCGCCGGAGGACAGCTCGTAGGGCCGCCACTGGTTGGTCCGGTCCTGGAGGTGCAGGGAAATGGCGCGGCGGGGGCGGTCGCTGACGTTGTATCCGCTGCCGTGGTAGGTGCGGCAGTGGTGGAAGCTGATGTGCCCCTTGGGGATGTTCACCGGGACCTTGCGGACCTCCGCGTTGTTGAAGGCGGCGTTCTCCGAGAGCATCTCCTCCAGCTCGGACCGGTCGCGGTCGGCGAAGTGGCGGCTGGTGGAGTCGTCGCCGCCGGTCTCCTTCCAGCGGTGGCTGCCGTCGATCATCGTGATCGTCCCCATCTCCTCGTCGCAGTCGTGGAATGGGATGAAGGCGGTGAGCATCTCGTCGGAGGAGCAGGTCTGCCAGTAGTGGCGGTCGAAGTGCCAGGGCACGATGTTGCGGTCGTCGTCCGCGCGCGGCGGCTTGTGGATGAGCGTGCTGTTCCACAGCCGTATCTGGCTGGTCTCCGCGATACGGGCCGCGACCGCCGCGATGAGCGGCTTGGCCAGGATGCTGCGGATGGTGTCGTCCTCGTAGAAGATGTAGTCGTTGTGCCGGTGCACATCGCCCTGCGAGGGCTCCCAGTACGCCAGGCGCGGCGGCCGCGTCGGCAGGGTGCGGTCCCGGTGGCCGGCGTAGAAGCGGTCGGCCGCGGAGTTGAGAAGGTCGACCTCCTCGTCGGTCAGCAGCTTCTTCGACAGATACCAGCCGTGCTCCTGGTAGAACTGCACCTCTTCGTCGGACGGCAGGAGGTCCCGCTCGGCAGCGGTCAGCGCAAAGCGTGCGTCGTTCGTCGTCATGCCATTTCCTTGTCGTTCGAAGTGAGGTGGTACGGGAAGTCGGCGGAACGGTGGAGGAGTTCCCGGGTGATCGTGTCGAGGCCGGGCCGGCCGGTCAGCGCCATCGCCTCTTCCAGCTCCGCGCGGAGCGTGGCAAGGACCCGTTCGACGCCGTCGGCGCCGTCGACGGCGAGGCCCCAGAGGACGGGGCGGCCGACGAGCACCGCGCGGGCGCCCAGCGCCAGTGCCTTCAGGACGTCCGTACCGCGGCGGATACCGCCGTCAACGAGGACCTCGCACTGGTCCGGCACGGCCTCGACGACTTCGGGCAGCGCGTCCAGTGCCGGTATGGCGCCGTCGAGTTGGCGGCCGCCGTGGGTGGACACGATCAGCCCCTCCACCCCGAGTTCGGCCGCCCGCCGGGCGTCCTGCGCGGTGAGTACGCCCTTCAGCACCAGAGGCAGGCTGGTCAGCGAGCGCAACCAGGCCAGGTCCTCCCAGGTGAACGCGGCGTCATGGTGCCGCTCGGCGTGTTCGGCCAGGGTCGAGCTGCCGGAACGGCCGTGGTGCAGTCCGGCCCGCTGCCCCTCGTCGAGATTGGCCGGCCGGACGTACGACGGCAGGCTGAAGCCGTTGCGCAGATCGCGCTCCCGGCGGGCCATCCGTGGGGTGTCGACGGTGATCACCAGGGCCCGGTAGCCGGCGGCCTCGGCACGGCGTACCAGGGACTCGGTGACCTTCCGCTCGCGGAACACATAGACCTGGAGCCACAGCGGGCCGGTCGCGGCGCGGGCGGTCTCCTCCAGCGTCTTGCTGGCGAAGGTGCTGGTGATGGTGAGCGCGCCCGCCGCACCGGCCGCACGGACGGTGGCGGTCTCGCCGTCCGCGTGGACCAGTCGGTGAAAGGCCATGGGCGCGATACCGACGGGGAACGACACGGGCCTGCCGAGCAGTGTGGTGCTCAACTCGCAGTGCGACACGTCGACGAGGGCCCGAGGGCGCAGCCGGTAGCGGTCGTATGCCGCGCGGTCCTCGCGCAGGGTGACCTCGTCGCCGCTGCCGCCGGCAATGTAGTCCCATACGGACCGGTCCAGCTTGGCCTGGGCCGCCGCCGCGTAGTCCCGCGGGGACGGCGGCACCTCCGGCTCCAGGCAGTCGGCCCGGTCGGCCCGCGCGGTCATGCGCCGGCCCTCGCCACGGCACCGGCCGGTACGGCGGCGTTCGGGTCCTCGGCGCGCTCGCGCTCCACGGCCTCGTAGAGGGCCTTGATGTTGCCGCTGCCGAAGGTGCGTGCCTCAAGCCGCTGGATCAGCTCGAAGAACACCGTCCGGCGGGCGTAGGGAGAGCGGGTGAACACCTGCACCAGCTGGCCCCACTCGTCCCGGTCGGCCAGCAGCCCCAGCTCCTGCAGCACCGTCGTGTCGATGTCGACCTCGATGCCCCGC
The DNA here is from genome assembly GCF_040654775.1 of Streptomyces sp. NPDC050636. Lineage (NCBI taxonomy): Bacteria > Bacillati > Actinomycetota > Actinomycetes > Kitasatosporales > Streptomycetaceae > Streptomyces > Streptomyces sp. NPDC050636. The sequence continues at coordinate 4,262 of NZ_JBFAIP010000002.1, read as the reverse complement.
TCGGCCAGTGCGGCGTAGTAGCCGGCCGGGGTCGACAGCAACTCCACTCCGGATGCGCGCAGTTCGCGGGCCGCCCGGACGATGTCGTCGGTGCCGTACGCGACATGCTGTACGCCGGGGCCGTCGAAGCCGTCGAGGAAGTCGTTGAGCTGCCCACGGGCGCCGACGGGGTCCGGCTCCACCATGGTGAAGGTGACGCCCCTGGTCTCGTCCTGTACGACCTTCGAGGCCATCGCCTGACCGCCGACGACTATGTACTCGTCGTAGGTGTGCCGCAGGCCCAGCGCCCGCTGGTAGAAGTCGACCATGGTCTCCAGCGAACCGGCGCGCAGGCACAGGGCGAGGTGGTCGACCGAGCGCAGCAGTTGGGGCCCGGGGGCGGCAACGTCGTCAACGGGCCGGTATCTCGTGGGCAGGAAGGGGCCTGACGGGTCATCACGCTGCACGAGGGAGTGGACCAGGTCGTTGGTCTGGGCGATGGTGGCCCGCGTGACCCGGCCGGTGGCGTCCTCGAAGGTCTCCGGTTCCGCGACGGCCTCGGCGCCGGCGGCCAGCGCCCGTTCGAAGTCGCCGACCGCATCGTCCGTCCGGAGAGCCACATCGCGCACCCCGTCGCCGTGCCTGCGCACGAACCGCGAGGCCGCGTGGTCGGCGTGCAGGGCGGAGGTCAGCACCAGGCGGACGCCGCCGTGCGCCAGCACCAGGGAGCGGGCGCCGGCCAGCCCGGTGAGCGGCCCTGCCTCGGCCACCACCCGGAACCCGTAGGTACCGCAGTAGTAATGGGATGCCTGGTTGACATCCCCCACGAAGAACTCGACATGGTCGACGGAATGGACAGCCACGGTGATCCAATCACTCGTTCAGAAAATGTGGGGAAGTTTGCTGAAATTTCAGGAAGTCAAAGGCACGTCTTGGTCAAGGAGACGTCTTGGCCAAGGGCGCGTCTCGGTTGAGGGGGTGTGAGGGGGTGGAGACGTCTTACGGAGCGACCGGCATCCGGCGCCGGCGCGGCCGTTACACCGCTTCCGTCGGCTCGGATTCCGTTGCGTCGGCGAGAGCGCGGAAGATATAGGCGGTCGAGGTGGCCCCCGGGTCCTGGTGGCCGATGCTGCGCAGCCCCAGATACGACGCCCGGCCCTTTCTGGCCTGCATCGGGACGGTGGCCCGCATACCGGCCTCGGCCGCGTCGGCCGCGGCGTGGGCGGCCGTACAGAAGTCGGCGCCGGAATGCGCCGCTTCATGGAAGGCGCGGTACGCGGGGGCGTATGCGTCGACCATGGTCTTGTCTCCGGGAACCGCAGCGCCCAGTTGCTGAAGCTTTTCGAGCGCCGCGGCGAGCGCCGCCGCGAACCGCACAGCGTCGGCGCCGGAGTCGGCCTCGGAGTCGGCGCCGAGGGCCTCGCCGAGGGCCAGGAACGCGCTGCCGAACAGCGGACCGGAGGCGCCCCCGACCACGGACACCAGGGTCTTGCCCGTCGTCACGAGGATCTCTTTGGCCGAGGCGGCGGTCGGTGTCCCGTCGTCGAGAACCGCGCGCACCGCGCCGAAGCCACGGGCCATGTTGGCCCCGTGATCGCCGTCCCCGATGGCCGCATCCAGTCTGGTGAGGTGCTCCTGGTTCCGGCTCATGGCCGAGGTGATGTTCTGCACCCATTCACGGGCGAGCGAAACATCCACCGGTACTCCTTCGGGTATGCGGTTCGTCGTGCACTTCGCAGGGGCGAGTCCCGGAGCTGCGGGAGTGGTCGCGCCGTGTTCCGCGAGGACTGCGTTGGCCTCGGCGAGGACAGGGAAGCCCAACAGGGCCGTGTCACCAGGGAGGTTGACGGAGGGTATGCACACCGGCCGCCCGAAGACGGTACGGGACTCGGCTAAGTTGACGGGCTTCTTCGCAGTCTTCCGCATGGCAGGCGCTCCCTCGCTCCCCCGTGATCGCAGCCTTGAGCGGTGAGTCGGACCACTCACGTGTTCCGAAAGCTGTTCGGCATTACCGAATGACCACGGGAAGCAAAACCCACCGACCCCGGCCCCGTCAAGGGCTTGTTACACAGTGGTTCCGCAGGCGGCCGATCTTGGTGGAATGACTATCGTTACATGGCAAGTTGATGAACCCTCAATGAAGTCGAGAGGGCCCCGAAGGGCGTCAGCCGCTGGCGCGCAGACCCGCGTTACGCGGCGCGCCGAGATCTCGTGACAGGCTGCGGGCAACTTCACGGACCGCGATGGCGCACTCCTGACGTGCACTGTCGACGAGCAGCCGCTCAACAGGACCCACCAGGCCGAGGCCGCCCACGACCTCGCCAGTGCGATCGAACACGGGGGCCGCGATACCGCCGTCGCCCAGGGTCAACTCCTGGTCGTCCAGCGCGTACCCGATCTCCCGCACATTCTCCAGCTGCGTCGCGAGGCGTGCCGGGTCGTCGATGCTGGCGCCGGTGACCCGGAGCAGTTCGCCCGCCAGCAGTTCCTTACGGCGTTCGGCGGGCAGGAAGGCCGCGACGGCCTTCCCCAGGGCGCAGGTGTTCCAGGGCAGACTGGCGCCGGTCTCCAGAACCTGCACCGCCCCTCCGGGGCGGAACGCATGGTGGATGACGAGGATGCGGCGGTCCGTGAAGACCCCCACCCACACGGCGGCGCCGGTCTGGGTGGCGAGCAGATCGGCCCAGGTCACCGCGCGGGTGCGCAGCTCGTGCGAGTCGAGGTAGGCATTGCCCAGGACCACCAGGCCGGGGCCCAGTTGGTACTTGCCCGTCTCACGGTCCTGGACGACCATGCCCTCCGCCTCCAGGGTGCGCAGCAGGGCGTGCACGGTCGGCTTGGCGACCCCGATGCGGTCGGCGAGTTCCGTCACACCCAGGCGCGGCGTGGCTGTGGCGAGCTCCCGGAGAACGTGGATCGCCCTGTGCACCGCCTGGACCATGAAACAACTCCTTGTTCGGTATTGATGAACGGCGTTCCGACTCGTAGAGTCCTCGTTCATGACACCGTTGGTTGGCATCGTACTTGTGTCGCACAGTGCGGAGATCGCCCTCGGCGTGCAGTCCCTGGTCGAGCAGCTGAGTTCAGGACGCGTCGTCGTCGCCACGGCCGGCGGCACCGACGACGGTGGTTTGGGAACGAGTTACTCCCGCATCCTCAGCGCTGTGCGCACCGCGGATGCCGGCGCCGGCGTGCTGGTCCTGCCGGACCTGGGAAGCTCGGTCCTCACCGCACGCCTCGTTCTGGACGACCACCCGGACACCCATGCCGTCCTGGCCGATTCCCCGTTCCTCGAAGGAGCCGTCGCGGCCACCCTGGCGGCCGCGAGCGGCGCCGATCTGTCCGCCGTCGTCAAGGAGGCCGAGGAGGCCCGCCATATCAACAAGTTCTGACGTCACTTGAAGGGGCAGCCGACGCACCCTCATTCATCTCCCCCTCACTCGCCTCACTCTCACTCGCCTCCCCGTCACGCGTCTCACTCGCCTCAGTCTTCGGCGAGGGCCGCCTCGTACGCCTGGCGGGCGTGGTCGTCAAAGACGACGAAGCGGATCTCGTCGAACGCGTCGGGCGTCGCCTCGATCACCGCGCGGACGGTGTCGACGGCGGTGCGGGCGCCGTCGGCGATCGGCCAGCGGTAGACGCCGGTGGAGATGGCCGGGAAGGCGACGGTACGGGCGCCCAGCTCGGCGGCCACCCGGAGCGATTGCTCGTAGCAGGAGACCAGCAGATGGGTGCGGTCCTCGTGTGCGGCCCACACGGGGCCGACGGTGTGCACGACCCAGCGGGCCGGCAGCCGGCCGGCGGTGGTCGCGACGGCCGCGCCGGTGGACAGGCCGCGGCCGTACTTCGCGGCGCGCAGGTCGCGGCACTCGGCGAGGATCTCCGGGCCGCCGCGCCGGTGGATCGCGCCGTCCACTCCCCCGCCGCCCAGGAGCGAGGAGTTGGCGGCGTTGACCACCACATCCACCGCCTGTTCGGTGATATCGCCCTGGACGAGGGTGAGGGTGGCGGCGGAGTCGGGCGCGGAGTGGGAAGTGCTCATGGTGCCCGAGCCTAGGCAGGGTTGGGCAGGTCAGCCAGTTGTTTGACGGCGGGTCGCGGCTATGAGGGGCGGCGGTTCGCCCGTACGGCCAGCGGTGGGACACCGGGCGGACCGCCCGGAGCAAGACGGGTGAGCAAGCCCCTAGGTGTATTGATCACGAGCGTTGTTGACACTTGCCGGGCTTGATCATGGCGAAGACCTCCGGTGTGGTGGAGCTGTCTAGGACTGCACCGCACGGAGG